>JAXMAC010000066.1:0-19192 GCA_046350595.1 Candidatus Brocadiaceae bacterium
ATTAAATGGTGAAACGAAGGAATGTCCTGCGGGGACAACGATAGAGAATTTGCTCGATTTGTATAAAATTGACAAGCGTCGTACCGCAGTGGAATTAAATCTTCAGATTGTTCCCCGAAAGGATCATTCGTCGAGGGAATTAAAGGATGCTGATGTGGTGGAGGTGGTAACTTTTGTTGGCGGCGGATAAAACTGAGAAAAAAGCAGACGGGGATACATTAAAGATCGGGAAGTATGAGTTTACTTCCCGACTTTTTGTTGGTACGGGAAAATATCCTTCCGTGGAGTTGATGGTACAGGCATTAGAGGCAAGCGGCACAGAAGTCGTTACCGTTGCTCTTCGAAGGGCAAAAATGAGTGATTCTGCATCAATTTTGGATTATATTGACAGCAGGAAATACAAAATCTTACCAAACACCGCAGGATGCTATTCTTCCGATGAGGCAATTCGTGTTGCGCGCCTGTCACGGGAGATGGGCTTGTCCGATATGGTGAAACTTGAAGTGCTTGCCGACGAAAAGACACTTCTTCCTGATCCTATTGAAACATTGAAGGCAACGCAGGTTCTGGTAAAAGAAGGTTTTACGGTGCTTGTGTATACCTCTGACGACCCTGTAATTGCAAAGAAACTGGAAGACGCTGGCGCCACGAGTGTAATGCCTGCTGGCGCACCAATTGGATCCGGTCAGGGTATCTTAAATAAAAACAACATCAGAATCATCCTTGAGTCTGCAAGAGTTCCTATTATTGTGGACGCCGGTGTTGGCACGGCTTCTGATGTAACTATTGCTATGGAACTCGGCTGTGATGGCGTGTTGCTCAATACCGGCATTGCACATGCAAAAGATCCGATACGCATGGCAAGGGCGATGAAACAGGCTTGCGAATCCGGCAGGTTGGCATTTCTTTCCGGGCGTATTCCAAAAAGGCTTTATGCAAAAGCAAGTAGTCCAGAAAAGGATTTTTAAAATCCTCACTCCTCTCCTGTGTAAATTTTATGGCAAAGAAACAAAAATTCCCCTCTCTCTTTAAATTTTTAAGGTAAAGATACTCCTGTTATTATGCTTGCAAAACGAATAATACCATGTTTGGATGTTAAGGATGGGCGTGTTGTTAAAGGTACGAATTTTTTAAATTTAAAAGACGCCGGTGATCCTGTTGAAATTGCTGCATTGTATGACGAGCTAGGCGCTGATGAGTTGGTTTTCCTTGATATTACAGCCTCTCATGAAAAGAGAAATATTATTCTCGATGTTGTTCAGAAGACCGCAGAAGAGGTGTTTATGCCCCTGACTGTAGGAGGGGGTATTCGTTCTGTTGATGATATTCGACGGTTGCTCAATGCAGGGGCGGATAAAGTTTCAATCAATACGGCTGCAGTAAAAGATGCTGTGTTTGTTACAAAGTCTGCCAGAAGGTTCGGCAGTCAGTGCATTGTGGTTGCTATTGATGCAAAACGAGTAAAAGGTAATAACGACAGGACACAATGGGAGGTTTTCATACATGGCGGACGGACGCCAACCGGACTGGATGTGGTTCAGTGGGCCAGGGAAGTTGAATCGAGAGGCGCAGGGGAGATATTGCTTACCAGTATGGACTGTGATGGCACAAAGGATGGTTATGATGTCGAATTAAACAGGACGGTATCAGAGTCTTTGAGTATTCCTATTATCGCATCGGGCGGTGCGGGTAAATTAGAACATTTTTATGATGTTTTTACCAGGGGTAAGGCTGACGCTGCCCTGGCAGCTTCTATTTTTCATTATAAAGAGATTACCATACACGAGGTGAAAGAATATTTAAAGAATAAAGGTATCCTGGTACGGAATAAATAATTATTTCTCCGTTTGTTGAAAATATTAATTTAAGTGGTATAATTACTGATATTTATAATTTTATTTAAATATTCTATTTGTCTTATCAATGGCATACCTAATTCCACAAGAAAAGATTACAGAAATACAGCATGCCGCAGATACTATTCAAATCATATCAGAATATGTTCGTTTAAAGCAAACCGGAAGAAATTTTATCGGTTTGTGCCCTTTTCACTCCGAAAAAACCCCTTCATTTACGGTAAACCCTGAGAAAAAACTTTTTAAGTGCTTTGGATGTGGCGAAGGTGGAACGGTGTTTCATTTTTTAATGAAACAGGAGGGGGTGAGTTTTGTAGAAGCGGTAAAAATGGTTGCTTCCAAATCGCATATTGATATTTCGCATTTGAGTAAATCTGAAAAGCCCGTACTGTCAATTACAGAAAAAACACATTTATATAATTTAAATGATTTTGCCGCAAAATTTTATCACAAAATTCTGATGGAGAAAGAACAGGGCAAGGCTGCCCGGGACTATTTACAGAAGCGCCAGATAAATAATCAGTCCATTAAGAGTTTCTGCCTTGGCTATGCACCCGATAGTTGGGACGCCCTCATCAAAACGTGCAGAGAACGCAGCATATCGAATAATCTTCTGGAGAAGACCGGTTTGATTATTCAGAAAAAGGAGGGAAACGACTATTACGATCGTTTTCGTAACAGGCTGATGTTTCCCATCTTTGATGCCAGAAAGCAGGTCGTTGGTTTTGGCGGAAGGGCGTTAGATGACACTACTCCAAAATACCTCAATTCGCCGGAGACGGTTCTTTTTAACAAGAGCAGTGTGTTGTATGGTATTGATGTTGCCAAAAATGCCATTATGAAACAGCGCCGGGCGATTCTCATGGAAGGCTATACGGACGTAATTATGGCGCACCAGCATGGAATTGAATGTTCTATTGCTGTTATGGGAACTGCCGTATCGAAACAGCATTTACGGCAATTGAGGCAATACTGTAACCAGGTGATACTCCTGTTAGATTCGGATGCAGCTGGTCAGAAGTCTTCAGACCGTAGTCTTGATATTTTTGTTGAGGAAGAATTTGAGGTAAAAATTGCAGAACTTCCCGATGGTTATGATCCCTGTGATTTTCTCGTAGCAGAAGGAGGCGAGAAGTTTTTAACGTTTGTTCATAATGCAAAGGACTTTTTCTCTTATAAAGTTAAAATGGCAGCTTCCAAGTGGGATATGACAAGTATTCATGGACGGGCAAATGCAATAAATGATATCCTTTCCACGGCAATGAAGATGCCCGACGTGATTAAACGTGATTTGCTCATTAAGATGATTGCAGAAGAGATGTCTATCGATGAGGCAACATTGAGAACGCACCTGACAAAAATGAACAAACAGCCCGTCCTTAAAGGAAACAAACAAGGCTGTGATCAGCGTTTGGATGCATCTTCAAAGGCGGAACGCGTACTTTTATACCTGATGTTGGTATGCAATGACCTGATTCCAAGGATAGTAGGCGAAATTGGCCTGGAAGGATTCCATAATCAAAAATTCTTTAAAATTGCAGAGAAAGTAATTGAATTATATGGTAGGAATTCAGAGGTTAAAGCCGAAGATGTGCTTCACATGCTGGATGATGGTGAACTCAATAAAATGCTCATGGATATTGTGACGACTGAGGAATTTCAGCATATTACTGATTATGAAGAATGGTTTACGGATTGTATGCAGTTTTTCAGAAGGAGAAACAACAAGAAGGAAATCCATCAGGTCAAGAGAAAGATGTTGGAAAGTATAAAAAACGGAAAGAACGAGGAAGATATTGCAGCGCTTCTTGACGAATTTCACAAGAAGAATAAGAGTGGGCATGTTTTAAAAGGTAAGGTTAAAGTCTAGGTCGTATGTTGGTTATGCATTGTCAAACGACAAATAGATTTAGATAAATGTGATATTTAGGGAGGT
The DNA here is from genome assembly GCA_046350595.1 of Candidatus Brocadiaceae bacterium. GTDB lineage: Bacteria > Planctomycetota > Brocadiia > Brocadiales > Brocadiaceae > JAHFOW01. The sequence continues at coordinate 3,793 of JAXMAC010000066.1, forward strand.
CTGGCTTTCGATGGAAACGTTAAATCAAAAAATTAAGCATCTTGTACAACGCGGGAAGGAAAAGGGCTACTTAACCTACGAGGAATTGAATGATATGTTGCCCGAGGATGCAGATGTTTCTCCCGATAAGATTGATGATATTCTGATGATGCTGGATGAGGTAGGGATTGACTTAATTGATGAAACAGAGATTGAAGCTCGTGATATTGTTGACGCTGAGGAAGCGGAGGTGTTTGCAGAGGTAGACCTTGAGTTTGGCGAAGTGCCGACAATCTCTGAGAAGATAGACGACCCTGTTCGCATGTATCTTACACAAATGGGCGAAATACCCCTGCTCACACGAGATGAAGAAATCATGTTGGCCAAAAAAATAGAAATAACGAGAAAAAGATTTCTTAAAAAGGTATTGCATTCCGATCTGTCATTGGCGACCTGTTTAAGGATATTGGAGGATGTGAATAACGGAGAACTCTCGTTTGACCGTACTTTGAAGGTGAATGCAATGGTTGACAATTGTAAGGCCGAAATTCTTGAACAGTTTCCCCGGAGTGCAAATATCCTCAAAAAGCTCTTACAAAAAAACAAGGAAGATTATTTACGGGCAAAAAAGAAACAGACTTCCGAAAAAGAAAAAATAAAACTTCTTCGTACAATTCGGAACAGAAGAAGAAAAGGCATCGACCTGCTGGACGAAATTAATATTCGAACAAAACGAATACAACCGATGATGAAAAAACTCCAGGAGATTGTGGTTGAGATGGAAAGCCTGGAAGCCCAGCTCGAAGAATGTAAGTCACGCGCCAAATCGAATGGCCGTTATAAAGAACTGGAGATGCAATATGAGAAGCTGGAGGAGCTTGTACTGGATTCGGTAAAAATCCTGAAACGCCGGGTACAATCCGTAGAAAATATTTACAGGGAACATGAGGCGGCAAAGAGAAAACTTTCCGGAGCAAATCTACGACTGGTGGTAAGCATTGCAAAGAAATACCGGAACCGTGGTTTGAGTTTCCTTGATTTAATCCAGGAAGGTAATACCGGACTCATGCGTGCAGTCGATAAATACGAATACAGGCGTGGCTATAAGTTTAGCACCTATGCAACGTGGTGGATACGTCAGGCAATTACCCGTTCTATTGCCGATCAGGCAAGAACTATCCGTATCCCCGTTCACATGATAGAAACGATGAGCAAGATCCGCAATATTTCAAAAAAACTTTTACAAGAAAAGGGCCGAGAACCGAACATAGAAGAAATCGCAAGAGAACTGAAGATTACGGTGTCGGAGGCGCGTCGTGTGCTTAAAATATCCCGGCATCAAATTTCTCTGGACAGACCGGTTGGAGAAAGTGAGGATAGTTCCTTTGGCGACTTTGTTGAAGATGAAAAGGCTGAATCACCCATTATAGCTGCAACGCAGGAGATGTTAAAGGATAAGATAGAAAGTGTCATGGAAACACTCACGTATCGTGAAAGGGAAATTATTAAACTCCGGTACGGTATCGGCGATGGATACACGTATACCCTCGAAGAAGTTGGTAAGATATTTAAGGTTACAAGAGAAAGGGTGCGGCAGATTGAGGCAAAGGCTGTACGAAAATTGCAGCATCCTATCAGAAGCCGTAAACTGGAAGGATTCCTTGATGGACTGGGAGGAGATTAGATGTTGAATTTATTTGGTTTGATGCGAACCTTTATGGTGAAGAGAACTATATGAATGAAAAGATAGAGGCGCTTCGGCGGCTGCAGTCAATATATACAAAGTTGAAAAGGTTGGAAGGCGATAAACTTTACAGAAACTACGATGTTCAAAAGAAACAAAACCAAATTCAACAGAAGAAGTCCGAGCTTATGAAGCTTGGCGATGAGATAAAGACTTTCCAAAAAACCGCTGGCGTTAAAGAAGTCGAATTGAAAAGCAGAGAAGCTGAGATAGCAAAGCTCCGCCTTCAAATGAATCAAGTCAAAAACAACAAAGAATACAGTGCAATAAAGAACGAAATTGCAGGGAAAGAGACCGATAAAGCTGTCCTTGAAGATGAAATACTGAAAACAATGTCGGGTTTTGAAGAGATGCAACAACGATTTAAATCACTCGAAAAGGAAATAGAACGAGAGGAATCCCAATTACAGGAGGAAATTCAAAAAAGAGTAGAGTCTGATGTGAAAGTTATAGATGTTGAAATCGCAGAACTAAAGAAAAAACACAGTGAATATGCATCCCTGGTAGACAGCGATACACTCCAGCATTACAACAGATTGGCAAGACATAAAGACGCCCTGGCCGTTGTTGGTGTTGTAAATAAGGTATGTCAGGGTTGTTTTATGGCAATAACAGCGCAAACATTGAACAAGCTCATGTCTGACAGGGAAATTACGTGTTGTCACAGTTGCGGACGGATTTTATATCTGGATGATGGCAAGGAATAACAAGCAGACAAGGTGGTCGCCGGTTTTGTCTGTTCTAAAAACAGATAAAACGGGAGGAAAGTCCGGGCTCCACAGGACACAGTGCTCTGTAACGCAGAGTCCCGGTGACGGGAAGGAAAGTGCAACAGAAAATATACCGTCCTGAATTATATTCGGGATAAGGGTGAAATGGCGGGGTCGCTGAGCGACTTAATGTAAGAGCCCACCGCTTCGATGGCGACATCGGAGGCATGGCAAACCCCACTGGGAGAAAGGCTAAATAGGGAGGAATGAAGCGGTCCGCTTCGCTAGTACCTCTGGGTAAGCCGTTTGACCTTGCTGGCAACAGAGAGGCTAGATAAATGATCACCCACGACAGAACCCGGCTTACTGTCTGCTTAAAAAAAATCCCCCGATAGTTTAAAGCTACCGGGGGATTTTTTACTTCTTTTTTTCCTTCTTTACTTCTTTTTCCTTTACGCTTACTTCTTTTTTCTTTGCGCCCTGGCTATGTTTTGCGCATGTTGTACACATCATATCCTCCTTTCAAAAAATTATCGAAGTAAAATACAAATTTAATGTTAAGGAATTTCAATATTGTGGAAACGTAAGATTTTACGTCTCTACTTATAGTATTACTGTGCAAAAACTTCTTTTTTTGGGTAAGTTTTTCACAAGCCCATTTACTTCTTGTCAGTCGGTAAAGTTTGTTTATGAGGGAAAGATTGCTTCGCTCCGCTCGCAATGACCCCAGACGACTAAAGTCGTTACTACAAACGCCCGCAATGACAATGTGCTGTTGTACCATCAAAGTGCTTAGTAAGTGTCATTGCGAGGGTCTTCTCCGAAGCAATCTCCCCCTTTTCATAAAGAAAAATTGGTTGCGGCTTTGCTGCACTGTGTATTTTTGAAGCGCCGTGAGGCCTGATTTATTGCTTCTGTTTTTAACGGATACCGGTATCTATTCGTATATCCAAACGTGTTTCACTTTCTTCCTTGACGGTCACCGTAGCAGGTAAATCTTTAGAGCGTCTTTTATCGGCATTGTTGCGGGACATTTCAACGCGATAAGAACCTGGCGGTAAAAAGATGCTATACTGGCCGTCATTATCTGTTACTAATGAATTTATTTCTTGTCCTGCTATCGTTAATATCATGAGTTTTATTCCCGATACTGGCTTTGAAGATGGCATATTTATGCCCTCTACAGGTGAAATTGGGTATTGCACAACCCTTCCCGATAACACCCCTTCCTTTGTCTTTTTCTCCTGCGTACCATTAAGAACATCTGCTTCATTGGTACAACTTACGATAAATACCAACAAAATCAGGGTTACATACAATGGGTTCAAAGAACATTGAATAAATTTACAAGATGTCTTCATTTTGGCATAAAATAGTTTAGAAGCCGATTTTCCCGATACGGGAACCCCACGTTGAAGTTCCGTTGACTTTTTCATTAACAACCCATGCGCGGAGTGGATTCTTTGGGTCTAACGTTACGGCTGAATAATCACCCCATCGGAACCCTGTGTAATATGTAGGGCTTGTAAAAAGTGCGCTGCCGGATGAAATAATACCGGAAGGGTCGGCATTTCGTCTGCCAGAGTAACGTACCTGTACGTTTATACCAGCGCCCGGATTGGTTGAAGACCATACCACATAGACATCATTTGTGGTATTTGCAGTAATGGACGCATTCCAATCATGTGAAGTTGCCGATGCGGAGACAAATCCGCTCTGGATAATTGTATTGGTTGCGGTGTTAAATTCATAAAATTTGGGTGTGGGACGACCGTTGTTGTTTATCGTGTGTATCTGCCAGAGTGAATTGCCATTTTGTGTGCTTGCATTTACAAAACGGCAGTCTAATGTATCAAGCACAGGGGTGGAGGTGCCAGGTTGCGAAGCGTTTGGTGGTAAGTCGTATGCCGGTACTGCTATCGTAGACGATGTTAGAGTAGCACAGGACGGAAAGCTGGCATTTTCCAGCGTGTATTTTGTTATCGTAGTCCCGTTTTCGGGGGCTGCTACCAGAAATGCCTTACAATTCTGATCCAGTACGATTGGCGGTGCAAGGGTGCCGGTAAGACCGCTAAAAAAAGGTATGGTAAGATTAAGTCCGTTATAAAGGCACGACTTTGATATGGTAAACATTCTGGTTGTTACGTAATTGTCCAAGTTATCAAAGATATTTGCAGTAACAATAATTGCATCCTGACTTATGCCGAGCATGGGATAGTCCCAAAAATCATCGTTATTGTTGGTATTTACATCGATTTTGTAAATATAAAACGAACCTTCTGGGTCTGAACTTACAGAAATCGCAACAAACTGGTATTGTATGGTGGATGTCTCAGGAAACGCATCTGCAAGTACTATCCACCGATTCCATATCGGGTCATACACGCATCGTGGGTCAAATAATGTGGTTGTAAAATATCCGAAGAAACTTGCCAGAGAATTACTCCTGGCAAGAGTGCCATCCCTTAGATAAACGTCAATGTGTGAATTGGTAACCTCGACAAAATGCGTTTTTCCTATTGCACCATGGGTATCTGGTGGACGTAAACCCCCGGCAGTTATTTGATTAACCCCCTCAAAATTTATATCCTTAAGGGTTGGTGGCGCAAGTGTGTCATACGAAGAGGAGGCATCCTTTTGGCTAGCCGCTGTCTTCCGGTCGGCATCGGACTTTGCAGTATTGTAATAAGCCTTATTCATTATTGGTCTAAAGGGTATTTCTCTAACTTCTTGTGTTTTGTCAGATGATAATAAGGTACTTTCTGAAGCACGGACGTCTTCCGGTGTGCGTATTTTTGCGGCCTTGACTTTAATAAACTTTTGAGGGGTTAATTTTTCGGCGTTTGCCATGGAATTTGCGAAAACCATGAGTGCCAAAGCGACAGGTATGGAAAAAACTGCCTTCAGTGCCTTATTCATAAAGAGTCCTCCTAATATACATCGATTATTTAAAAAAGATTTGGCGGGATTAATGACTGTACCTCAATGGGTTTAATAGTCCTGTTTACTATTTCCTTTGAATGAATAACATTTAGTTTTTTAAAAAGGAAGTCAAATTTGGCCTCAAGTTCTTCACCGATCTTATTTCTTATGTCTGTGGACAAATTCCAGAATCTCTCCTTAAATGGTCCAAAGCCATTTTTCCGCACTTTGTATAAATATTGTTCCTCGGTATCTCCTTCTTTCCATTCTTTTTTAATATCCTGATGGTTCTTGAGAAAGTCGTAAATCTCTCTTTTGAAGTCTTGGGGAAATGAGCTACTTTCATAGATCATATTCTGAAATTCTGTGGCAAGATGCACTTCTGCCGTTCCTGTTTCCGGGAATTTGTCAAATGCATCGGGTGGGAGCGTAGAAGCGCCATGCTGTACTGCCCCGCTCAACCCATATTCATCCCTGGCCACCTTCGACAGGTTTTTCAGGGTGTCAAAATCTAATTTTACCTTTGCAATTGTTCCGTCTGGCAAGGGTACACCGCCATGGCTGGTGCCTGTCTGGACGCTTATCTTGCTGATACCTTTAAAATCCTTTCCTTTGGTTGTCAGGGTACTGATATAGCCATCCATGAATGCACGTAATTCTTCAATGGTACTGTTCTTTTTCCCAACTTCCCCTATTTCCCCACCAACAGATACGGTGACTCCTTTCGGCTCCAATGAGCGGATATACGCGGTAAATTCTGCGGCAAATTCAAAATTGAGTCGCTGTTGTTCGGTAAGGTTTGGTTTGCTTAAGTCAACAACGGTTGATGTATCAATGTCTATATTGTAAAAACCAGCTTCGATAGCCTCTTTAATAAGACCTTTTACCGTTTTGATTTCAGCGTCTTTATCCTTTTCGAATTTTTTAGCATTTATCTGAAAATGGTCTCCTTGAATAAAAACAGGGCCGTCATATCTCTCTTTGATGGCCGCCGCAAGGACTACCGAGGTATATTCTGCCGGTCTCTGGTCTGTATAACCAATTTCAGAGCGAGCTATCTCAAAAATAAATGCGCCGACATGGTTCTTCTTTGCAGCCCTGAAAATAGAACGCGCTACATCATAGGTTAAACCGCGAATATTGATGGCTGGTACAGTAAAACCTTTGAATTGGTTTTTACCCATGGCCTCATAGAGCGATTGAATGGACGATGAAATAGTCCCAAGTTTATTTGCTATGGAACGCGTTAACCAACGGGAAACGTCTTTTATAGCATTGTCTTTATTGAAAACCGCATTATAAATAAGGGTATCTATTTTTTTATTACAGAGGGTATTTTTATCGAGTACCTTTACGGTGCCATTTTTATGGATATCAATAACGCCTTTAAGATCGTTTAATAAATCTTCTTTAGTCTTATAAAGCATGAGCTATTAACTCCTTATCTATTATTAAAAAACTTTTCATAGGTTAATACATCTTCTTTACTTCCAATAATCAAAGGTACCTTTTGATGAAGTCCGGTGGCTTGAATGTCTAAAATACGTTCTTTTCCTGTGGATGCCATGCCGCCGGCCTGTTCAACAATAAAGGCGAGGGGATTTGCTTCATACAGGAGCCGTAATTTTGCCTTTGGTTTTTTGGGGTCTTTATAGTCGGCAGGATATAAAAATATACCACCATAAAGCAGGTTTCTGTGAAAATCTGCCACTAATGAGCCAACATATCGCAGGGAGTAAGGTCTGCCCGTTGCCGCATCGCTTTCTTTGAGATGGTTAATATACCTTTTTGTTCCTTCATCCCATGTATGAGTGTTTCCTTCATTAGCGCTGTATATTTTACCTTTTGGTGGAATTTTTATATTTTCATGGGAAAGGAGGAATTCGCCAATACCCGGATCGAGAGTAAAACCATGTACGCCCTGTCCGGTCGTATAAACCATCATAGTGCTCGAACCGTAAATAATATATCCTGCCGCAACCTGTTCAGTGCCTTTCCTGAGACAATCTTCCTCCGTTGCATCTTTTCCAGCTGTCTTTCTTCGGTAAATAGAAAATATAGTTCCGACACTTACATTTGCATCAATGTTGGATGACCCGTCAAGGGGGTCAAACATAAGGACATATTTACCCCTCGGAAATTCATCAGGTATGGGGATGACATTTTCGTTCTCTTCAGATGCCATGATGCAAAGGTGACCGCCGTGATCCATGCATTTAATAATCCTTTCGTTTGCATAAGCATCGAGTTTTTTTACTTCTTCACCATGGATATTTTTTTCACCGGTCAAACCTAAGATGTCAGCCAGGCCTGCCTTGCTTACTTCGCGTGATATGGTTTTTGCCGCAAGGGTCAAATCCCATAAAAGCCCGGTAAAATCACCGGTTGCTTTTGGATATAATCGCTCTTGTTCTACAATGTGTCGCTGTATTGTAACAACCTTTTGCATAGAATAATCCCTCCTCTGTCGTTCTGTAAAGATATTTTATTGTACCGTCTTAATTGGTAAAGTCAAATCCCATTTACCCATAACCTTTATGTGGGTTTTTTTATCAGATTTGACAATAAAAAATCAACGAGGGAAAATGTTTCATTATTGATATGAAAAAAAGGAATGCCCAGTTCCGGGTTTTTGTCACCAACAACGGCGATTAAATTTTTATCATGTTTACATACTAATTCCGGACTGATTTCAGTCCGGAACACCTCAATTTTGGGGATGGCTTCTGTCTTGTACCCCTCAACGACAATAATATCCATATCACTCAGGTACATATTCACAATCTTGGATAAGGGAATTTCCTCTGGCGCCTTACGAATAAGTCCCACAATATTTTTCGAAATCAGGGCAACTGCGTCTGCCCCTGCCTGAGTGTGCATCCAGGTATCTTTACCTTTTCTATCCAGTTCGATATTGTGATGGCTGTGTTTTATGGTAGCAACTCTATAACCTCTCGATTTCAATTCTCTGACAATTTTAACAAGAAGGGTTGTTTTCCCGCTGTTCGAGATTCCCACCAGTGATAGTATCGGCACGTTTAATTGCATAATGTATAAAGTATAAGAAATACCGTTTAAAAACAATCTAAATTTCTGTATAGGAATTTCAAACGATCATGTAGTGGCAAGGTGCGCCTTGCCACTACGCTGTTATAGAAGTTGCCGAAGGCCTAATTTAATCAGGAAAATGGAGAATAGTTTCTGACTGTCAATTCATGAGTTTCTGAGTTCCAGATTAAAAAGCAGAAAGCCCCTCGGCAATTATAGTATTGACACGAAAATACATATTTTCATAACCTTTGGTGAGCCTTTAGCTCATGATTGTTTACTGTGTAAAAACTTCTTTTTTCTGTAAGTTTTTCATAAGCACATTTGTTTATGATGGAAAGATTGCTTCGCTCCGCTCGCAATGACAAGGTGCTGTATGCCATTAAAGTGCATAGTAGGTGTCATTGCGAGGGTTTTTTCCGAAGCAATCTCCCCGCTTCACAAGAAAATTGGTTGCGGCTTAGCTGCGTTATGTCAGTATTTACAAATTCATTAACTCCGAGAGTGCCTTTAAGCAATGCTGGAGCACTCGTTGATTTTCCAGCCCCATTATGCCCGCCAATAACGATAATATGTGGTTGTTGCTCTGTCATAAGATATTAATAAAATTGCGTAAGGTTGGCTGACGCAAAGCGCACCCAATAAAATCGAGTTAATCCCCCTAGTTTATTCTAGTCAAGTATTATTTATAATATTTACATTATAATTAAGATTAATTTGATTGTGGCTAACGGAAGGAGGGCGTAGCCCGACTGGAGTTGCCACAACAATCGACCCGCTTCGCATTTCTTCAAACTATTTATTCTTCCGTATTTTCGTGGAACACCTTGCCCAACCCTCGTACTTTGAGGGTCTCTCCTGAGCCCTGACCTTGCTCATTAGGACTAAAGGTGCAGGTGGTAACGTTATCTATGCTTAATACGAAGGTCGACTCGGTCGCCTTTATGGGGGACTCGATAATCCTTACCGCCTCCACGAGTACACTGCTCACGCTACTTTTTTCAATGGTTTCTCTTCGAAGTTCATCACATACTCACTCTGGATCACGTACCAGTGCAATAATTCCTAACAGCTTTCGTGCTATCGCAATCAGCGCCTTCATCCGACACCCCTCTCTGGAGGTATCTTTCATATCGTTCATGCATGATCCTTCCCCTCCGGACTACATTGATTGCCGCATAAAACAACAGCTTCCTCATCAATGGATCGTCCCTGCTTCGATATATGACGCTTCCTTAATGCTTTCCTGAACTCACCTTCAAATAAATCCAACCCCGCCAGCTTCGTAATCTCCGCAATCGTCCGGTACTTTGTAAAATCTCCCACTTCCCCTATCAACCCACCTACCGTCACTTCCCCTACCCCTTGTATCGATAACATCCATCGACTGTAAGGAATTTCTTTGAGATATTCCCGCATCCTTTCTTCTATCTCATCTATGAACCGCTCCGTCTCTTCTATTCCCGACATCAACTGTTTTATCTCAAATACGATGCTCCCTTGCCCCTCTCTGACTCCCACGCTGTTTCTTGCTGCTTCATACAGCGCCTCTGCACGCTCCTTACCCATTCTCCCACGACTTATCTGTTTCAATGTCTCTCCCAACCTCTCATACCCAAGCTCCACGATATCCTGCGGTCGTGGACAGTGTTTTAGAAGATACTGCGCCGTTTTCGTCTTGATATCCTTCATCACCATCAAAAACTCAGGAAATACCACACTCATCAACCCGTGCACTTGATTCATCAGCACTATCCGTCTCTCTACTGACCTCTCTCGCGCCTGCGTCAGTCTCCTCAGCTCTGCCGATGTCCCTTCCGGTATCACTACGGTCAAATAATTCCCAAGCTCCATTATGTCTGCTATCACCTGGGGTTCCTTTTCGTCCGTCTTGTTCGGTGAATTGCCCCTCAATTCCTTTACCCTCCTGGTATGCATCGGATTTACCTGCACCAGCCTTACTTCCTTCTTCATCAGATAATGCACCAGCGGCTCTGCATATGGCCCGGTAGATTCAAATCCTACCACTACTTCTTCCAAACCATAAGCCTCCTTTGTCTGGCTTATTCGCCTCCACATCTGATCGTACTCTTCCCGTCTATTGAAAACCACAAATGGCTTCTCTTCCCTCCCCTCAGACCTTCGAATATATACTACGTGCTTCTCTTGTGCCACATCCAACGCTACTATCAGGCTTTTCTTGTTGATTTTCTTCCCCTTCTCTGTCTTAATATCTTTTACAGCTATACGCCTTTATTTGACTTGAATTTTACTAACTTACTAAACCTATTCAATTCAAGAAAGAGTATAGCTCTTTTATCAAAAGCTCAACTACTTTCTACATTATAGCAAGCTTACCAAAGGGGGATTCAGGGGGTTGTTATACGTTCTTTGTATTTTCTATAGTGCGCTGAAGTGTTACAATAGTTCTGTAGGTTGGGTTGAATGAAATGAAACCCAACATAAACTCCAAAGAAATCAGGAAGGGCAGGAAAATAAAATGGTAAAATTTACGCGTATTACAATAGACCCATCTGTTTGTACAGGGAAACCGTGCATTCGTGGGCTTCGATTCCCGGTTTCACGTCTCCTGGGACTTTTAGCATCTGGTGAGACGAAGGAGACAATTCTCAAGGCGTATCCCTACCTCGAAGCAGAGGACATTGATGAAGCCTTATGTTATGCTGCCTACCTTGCAGAAGATGAAACCGTGGAGTTTGCAAGCCAATGTCATTAAGTTAAGAAATTGGTTTATAAGGAAAAGCGAAGATTTTTTTGCGCGGTTGAATATTTCTTGGAAATCTTCTTCCCTTTCTTACAGAAGAATTGTTTTCAATAAATAGTTTGTGGAGTTTTTCAATGAGAGACGAAATGCATTCTCTGAAGAAAAGTACAATGCCGCAATTTCTCATTTTTGCCAGCGCCTGTGTCCAATTGATCTTGTAATCAAGTTCTTTTTTTTCGGCATCTTTTTCAATACAGGAATGTACGGGAAAAGCCAGGATTGCCGTAAGATTGTGCATAAAAATATTTGCATGGAAATCCTGGAGTACGGATTCAACGCTTTTTCCGCTAAAATTTTCAATTTCAATACGGCATTTTAATACTTTGTAGTTTTCTTCAACCGGCCATCGTTGAAAATAAAGGTCACGAAAATATTCGTATGGATATAACACGGAATCGGTAAGAGAAGTAATAATTACGACGGGTTCTTGTGCATCCCCAAGAGGGATACGAATAAGACGGAGTTGTATGGACTTTATGGCTAAGCCGGGTTCTCCGCATTTCTTTTTCGAATCTGCGATTGGGTCGAGCAGGATAACCTGCTGAGGTAAACCGGAAGTAAGAAATTGTTTTGCAATGTCCCATTTGCCAATGGGTAATCGTGCACAAAAATCAACGCCTTTTTCCATGATAAGGCGGAACAACCAGTATGCCGGATAGCCTCGGTCAAGAAGAATAAGGTCTTTGGGGTTTAAATGAGCACAATGTCGTGCCGCTAAATCCCGTTCGCCGGTATGCAAAGAATCAAGAGCTGCGTCTATGGTAATAGTGTTAAGAACATCAAAACATTGAGACACCCTGGCAAGTGCGCGCGGCTCTGATTGCTGGAGCGGCAATGCGCCAAAGTGTCTTTTACATTCTGAGTTTTGTGGAACCTTTAGCGTACTTCCATCAATGGCAACGAGGCGGAAGCCATGCCATGTTTTGGGAGAGTAATTATCGTAAAAATGATTAGTGGTTTCATGGTTTAATTCAATGAATGCCTGATGCTTGAGTTTGCGCCGTGCCTGTGATAATGCGCTTGCTGTAACCTTTCGCTCAGGGACATCGGTATGGTGAATCTGTTTAAAGAAGATGTCCAGTTCGTTTTGCAATGAGGATTTAATAAGGTTTATCAAGAAAACGAAGAGTACATGAAATGGGAGGGATTGTTTTCTGGTAAAATCGGTAAGGTTTTGCTTGTAGCGGGAAATAAATTCATTTGAGGTCAATTTGTTTTTAATAAACGAAATAGTTTTGGCGCATAAATCGCGGCCCAAGTTGTGTGCCATTTTCTAATAAATTTGAGAATTTTTCTGACATGGATTTGCCCTCCTGGGAAATGTTATAATGCTGGTAAATTACGTTTAATTTGGAAAATATTATATCACGTATCCTATTGTTAATCAATACGATACGGGGTTTTTTATGTAATTTTCTTAACTTAATGACATTGGCTTGGAACCTGAACCCATGATTTTGGCAGGGTAACTGTGTATTCTAAATTTATTCTAGTTAGTGTTTTTAATAATCGTGTCAAAATGTCTCTGTTGTGATAAAGAGTCGATTACCATATCCCAATATTTAGAGGTGTGCGTCGAGTGCATCAGGCGGGATTTTAAAACGGTTCAATCCCACATAGAGAAGGTACACGCAAAATCCCGTGAAAACAGTGGTCTACCGGCATATCCGCCCAAGGACCCAAAAGGGGTGTTGTGTAATATCTGCGTCAACGAGTGCAAGATTCCCAATGGAGGTTTAAGCTATTGCGGCTTAAGAACGAATAAAGACGGTAAGCTCGTCGGTGTCTCAACAGATGAAGGCAATCTGGAATGGTACTACGATGCCCTTCCTACTAACTGTGTAGCGGACTCGGTATGTGCAGGCGGGACAGGGGCGGGTTATCCAGAATATGCGTATACCAGCGGACCGGAGTTCGGCTATAAAAATCTCTCGGTATTTTACAATGGGTGCTCCTTCAATTGTCTTTACTGTCAGAACTGGCAATGGAGAGAGTACGTCTTTAAGAAAGGGCGTATAAGCGCAGAGGAACTTGCAAATCGCGTTGATGAACATACGTCGTGCATATGCTACTTTGGAGGCGACCCTACCCCGCAACTGCCCCATGCAATACGATCATCAAAACTTGCTCTACAAAATAAAAAGGGAAGAATTCTCAGAATATGCTGGGAGACAAACGGGACAATGAACCCAAAACTCCTCGAGCAAATGGCAGATATTTCATTAAAATCCGGAGGATGTATAAAGTTCGACTTAAAGGCATACGATGAGGGGCTTAATAGAGCGCTCTGTGGAGTAACAAATAAAAGAACACTTGAGAATTTCGAGAGGCTCTCCTCTTTTATTAAAGAAAGGCCGGTTCCTCCATTTCTTGTGGCAAGCACACTGTTGGTTCCAGGCTACGTAGACGAACAAGAAGTTGAATACTTAGCGAAATTCATTGCCTCGCTCGACAGAAACATCCCCTATTCATTATTGGCCTTTTATCCGCACTTCTACATGGATGATCTGCCCACAACTTCCCGCACGCATGCCTTACGCTGTCAGGATATTGCAAGAGGCGCAGGACTCAGACATGTCAGAATTGGAAATATTCATCTTTTGGGAGATGCTTATTGAATGGTATTTTTGGTAAGTTTGAGAAAAAGCCCGAAGGGCTGACAGGGTATAGCCCAGGGCAACGCCCTGGGTATGCGATTTAATATATTTTTAGCCCTGAAAGGGCGAAACATTTTCCCTTAATCTGGTAAGAATGTACTTCCGTTGTTAAAAAGGAGGTCTGAAAGTTTGCCATCCGATATTCACAAAGTGCTTTCAGAAGTGAGCAAAGAACGGATTCAAGGATACGTCCGTGCCATGGAAGGATTGCGTCATGCATGGGAGAATTATGCTGCATTAGAGGAAAGGGCTAAATTTATAGAAGAAACCTTTCGCTCCTTTAACCTCAAGGTGGAGAACCAGGATGTGCCATTCTATGGAAGGAGATATCGAAATATCATCGCTACCACGGGAGGAAGTGAAAGGGAATGTATCCTTTTAGGTGCCCACTACGATGCAGCATGGAATAGCCCGGGTGCCGATGACAATGCCAGCGGTGTAGCTGTACTCCTTGAAGCAGCAGGGATTTTGAGCAGGCAGAAACTCAACAGAGCTGTCCAGTGCGTCGCCTTTACCCTTGAAGAACCTCAATTACAGACTTCCAGTTTTCGGATCGGGAGCAACCATTTTGTAAAAGAGGCAAAAAGATCAAAAAGGAAATACGCGGCTGTCCTCATCCTGGAGTGTGTTGGATATACCAATAAAGCACCGGAAAGTCAGGATATCCCCCCATTGGTGAGAATTCCTGTACCTAAAAGAGGCGATTTTCTTGGCGTTATTGCAAATTATCGGTCTAAGTCCCTTATGAAGACCTTCCACCGTATAACGAGTGAATATGTACCAGAACTCAATGTTATATCATACAAGGTGCCGTTATCAGGTTATATTATCCCTCAAACACGGTGGAGCGACCACGCCTCCTTTTGGAATCGCGGGTACCCGGCCCTTATGTTGACCGATACGGCCATGTTTCGAAATCCCTACTATCATACGCCGCATGATACCTATGAAAAGTTGGATTTTGATTTTATGGTACGGGTAACACGGGCCGCAGTCAGTGTTATTCTGAATCTTGCTTTTGACGTTGACTATAGTAAAACCTCATTTTGATGTAAGTCCCTATCTCAGATTAAAGTCGGGGGGATGGAATTTTCTTGACAGTTTGTGAATATTTATGCTAAAAAGCTTTTTAGGTAGCATCATAATCAAGTCCAGATTAGTCTGTGTCGTTTTTCCATCCAAAAATATCCGAGTCTTCTTGGCCTTACAATAACCGTCTTTTGACAAGCTTGTCCTATCAGGTAAATGTCATGGCAAGACGACCGAAACGGTCGTCTTAATGGCAATTTGTGTCATTCATTATTCAAGGAGTAAAAAAATGAACGGAAATCCTGTAGCTGATATTTCTGAACAAGAAAAAGAAACAGTGTTGGCCAAAATCCATGTTACAATGGGTTTTTCTTCCGAAACTCTTACTTGGTTTAAAGAAATACAAGACAAAAAAGAAACTTTTGTACCGCTTGAAATTGAAAATAAACTAGAGGAATTTGAACATCTTAAAGTAAAATATGATGAGGTAAGGAAGGGTTTGGTTTGTAAAGGAGTTATGTCTAAT
>JAXMAC010000067.1:0-24170 GCA_046350595.1 Candidatus Brocadiaceae bacterium
ATCACTATACGCACTGTTACCTCCTTTTTGTTAATTTTCTTAACAATATTTTATCTTTATTTTATGCATTTTTAGAGGAAGGAATCAACCTGATTTTCTTTCTATACTGAGAAGGTTCATAGATTGTGATTTTGTTTTGAAATTCATAACCATAAATTTAATACTATTCAATGAAAGCGCTATAGTATTACTCTGTAAAACTTCTTTTTTTTGTAAGTTTTTTTTACAATCCCCCTTTATCCCCCTTTTTCTAAGGGGGACTTGGTTGCGGCGTAGCCGCGCTTAGAATCGTAGGGATGAAATGATTATAGACGATTGCATAAAAAACCGACGATAAACCCCTAAGGGATGATATGATCGTTTTCCGTGAAATGGACGGCGTGTCCATTATGTCATCCCCTTGGGATTGGATGTTGTTTCCGGTTTTTTTCGTCTATAATCATTTTACCCTTCGGGGTTCTTGTTTTTATGTTTTAATAAATCTCAATTAATGAATACGTTTTTACGCATATTATTGATCATTTACTAATAGAGCGAGTAATTTCATAAAGTTTCATTCTTGTGGCGGATAAGATTGCGTATAATTATAATTCTTATAAAGAAATAAAAGATTGGTAAATTCCCTCTTAGAAAATGGGGTTGCTATACAGTACAATAAAAAGCATCAGGGTAACTAATGAAAAAATTGATAGAGTAAAAAGGTTCTCTACAAAATATCCATGGAAAGACAGCATAAATATAAGGCTATTAGCGCAAGCGACATAGACAACCCCCAAATTCCCTTTGTTAAGGGGACTTACAACCCCCTGTGTCCAGACAGAAATGTGGTAAAGATAAGATGGGTACCAGGTAAATGAGGCTTCTATGCTTACAACAGTAACGATAGAAAAAGGAAAATACACGGTTGAAGACTATAACAAACTCCCGGAAGGTGCGCCATATCAACTGATAGGAGGGGAACTTGTTATGACACCATCACCCATTCCGTATCACCAGGATATTATATTAAAACTTGGATCTAAACTTTAAAGTTTTATTGATAATAATAGGGTTGGTAAGGTTTATTCAAGCCCCCGTTGACGTTTATTTTTCTGATACCGAAGTCTATCAGCCGGACATAATTTTTATATCAAAAAAGAATCTTAAGATAATTGGGGAAAAAGAATAGAAGGAGCGCCAGACATAGTAATTGAAGTACTTTCTCCTTCATCGGCATACTACGATCTCAGGTTAAAAAAAGACCTGTATAACCGCGTGATGTTATGGAATACTGGATTGTAGGCCCGGTGCAAAGGAAAATAGAGATATTTTTTAATAAACAGGACAGATTTGAACTTATTACTGCCGTTAAAAACGAAGGTAAGGTAAGGTAAGGTAAGTTCCGCCGTCCTTGAAGGATTCACGATATCATTACAAGAAATTTTTGGAGAATAAGATTTGATGAACATAAGAAAAAACTTGCCGTTACTAACCATAACAGGATTGGTATTGCTTGCGCCGTTAACCAGTTGTAGCAAAAAGAAACATCTGAAAACATTGAAGTTGCGGGAACGGAAACCAAAAGCGAGGGGCTTCTGAAACCCAACAGCCTATAGTTGAGGTAAAACTCCTTGAGAAAATGACCGCACAGGAGTATTATAATTACGGACTGGAAAAATCAAAAAGGGGGGTTTGACGAGGCAACTGCGGCATGGCAAAAGGCTCATAGAATTGGATCCCGCCACCATGACCAACGCCTATGAAAAACTTGGAAAAGGTATTTTACACACAGGGTAAATTCGATAAGGCAGGCGCAATTTACCGGAAAGACTGAAATTTAAAAACCCGAAGACCCTATGATATATCACAGCTTAGGCGTTGTTTACCGTATGAATGAGCAATTTGAAGATGCAGTTAAGATGCAAATGAAGGCGCTGGAGCTAAACCCATCCCTTGCTTTGGCACATAACGAACTTTGATTCGATTTATTGTAAACAGAGAAAACTCGATGAGGCCATCGTGCTCTATAAAAAAGCGCTGGAGTTAGACCCTAAACTGGGAACGGCGCATAATTATTTAGGCGTTGTTTATCTGTTAAAAGGCATGAGCGCCGAGGCAACGGCGGAATTTGAAGAATTTAAAAATATGAGGCAACGAAGCAGATGTACCCGTCATGGCGCGCCTGTATCTCATTGATAAAGCGAAAAAACAACTACGAAAAACTTCCACCAGGCAGGCAACATTACTAACGTTGGAATAAGCGGTAGCAGGAGCAGGTTTTAAACCTGCTCCCACATTGCTTTAATAATCCTTGCAGGTCAATCGACCACGATTGAACCTGCATCTGGCATTGTTTTATTTTTTACCCTTTTTCTTCCTGCTGCTTCTTGCATATAGGACAGGCGATGAAGTCTACATCACACTTATCGCAACGTTGAATCAGCCATTCCTGTGATTTTTCTTGCAGTCAGGACACTTCATTTCCCACTTTGCCAGTGTCTTTCCCTTGATAGGCCTTACACGCACCTCTTTACACTTTGGGCATTTTCCTTCCATGGTAGCGGCTTTTAACTCAGCAGCAGCCTTTTGACACATTACACATACGAGCACATCCTGCCCACATTTATCGCAGTGATGAACGGCATGTTCCCCGATCTCATTTTTGCAATCAGGACAAACCATGACCTGCGCTGCAAGTGTCTGCCCTTTTCTGGACTTACCCGCACATCTTTACAATGTGGACACATAGGTTGTTCTACGGTAGCATGTTCAGGCGCAAGCCCCTTTTCACTATGTTTGTGCGTCTCTTCTGCCGCTCATCAGCTCTCGCAACTGCACCACTCCATGTCATCACGCATAAAGAAGCAACTGCACAAAAAACTACTCCCAAAAACCTTTCTCACCATACTCTCCCAAACCTCCTCTAAAAAAGTTAAAAGGTAACAAACGGTACTCATGCCTCTCCGTACGGCTTCATTGTCAATTTTGCGGGGTTATGCTTTGAATTTTTAATCCTCTCTTCCTCTTGTAAAAATCAGGAAAACAGGAAGGGGTGGATAACGGTCAACAACGAACCGTATTCGTATAAATATATTATAATTTCTAACGTTTTCCCATAAAATTGTCAAATAAATTTAGTTTGAATGAATTTTTCAGTGCTTTTGATGTATAGAAATTTCAATGTTTTTGGTAGAAGCCAAATCCTAGTGCGAAATGGCACAGGCACGCTGTTTTGAATTGCTCATCACCGTCGGAAACTGACTACTACCATGGTCAGACTCAAACCTAAAGAGTCTGTGCAAAAAGTTATGCCTTTGCCTGTCATTGCGAGCGACAGCGAAGCAATCTCTCAAAATTTTTTATTTGTTCTGTACCAACTCCTGAATCTCACGGAGGTTGTTGTCAATTCCCACCACCCATTTTCAAATGTGGCATAGTCGGGTCCGCCCATAGCAGATGCGAACCGTATCGAGTTTGCATGCACGAACCACTGCCGTACCCACAGGTATTCGGCGAGTTCGTCAAAGGGATTCGTTGGGTCTGCAAGACCTCTGCCAGGCATTGAGAAGTTGCGTGGACGTTAACACCATTTTATCCGTTTCTGCAATCGTGCAATCCAATTTAGCAAAGTGGCGGTCAGGACACAATCGGTGCTGTGACCACCCCCTGACATACCTTCTTCATTTCCCTTTGACGGAGCGTTTGTTCAGTCTTACTAATCAGGTATTCGGACGCCGGTTGCCCCAAAAATCCGTAGGAAGGGGTATGGCATCTTTGTTTTTGATTAAATAGGTCTTACCATTTTTAGGTTGTGGATGGGAATAAGGGAGGCCAAATATCCTGACCCATAGCCTTGAACTAAAATCATGTGTCCTTTGCGCAATCACCTTACTGTCAGGAGTAGTGAGAAGGCTATTATGACATGTAGCGCACGTAGGGGCCTTAAAATCCACGCCTACCTTCCAGGGACATTCGTCCAGTTCCATTCCTGATATTTCGATGCAAAAATATTTCCATGTTTACTTTCCTTGTAAACATTAAACGCCGGGACGTCCGGTTCCAGATGACATTGGGAACAGGTGTATGGTTTTTCTGGCTATCTCTATGGAGAAACTATGCCTTGGATGACATGACGTACACGCGCCAGAACTTCCATCCGGATTAATCCTTCCAACACCCTGATTTGGCCATCCACTAAGATCCGGCACGTCAATGTCGCCGCGGAGTTGTGTTGATACGCTCTTCAACCCGTTCTGCAATTTTCGTGCCATGGCACGCATAACACGTCTCTGCCTTTGTATTGTTTGACGCGTGAATATCAACAATTCTGTTCCCTTTGATTTCCGTCGAGGTTAAAACCACCGTTTCCGTAAGGTGTGGTAAACAGATTGTTTTTGAAGATGTCCTGTTGGCGGCCTTTTTGCTTTCTGCATATTGTTCAACCTCAACAGAATGGCAATACGTGTCTTGCAGTCGTTTGGCGAGACAATGACGTTAATCTGAAATCGAAGTGATCGAAATTATCCTTATGCAAGGAAGGATTCTGACTATGACACTCATAACAGCCGACGACAACTGATTGCAAGGTCTCAGGGATATTCTCGTTAGAAATTCTCCTTTCCAGAACGGGTTTTTAAGCGCCATTTCAGGGTTGTTATTGAATGTCTGCTCGTAAGCCAGTCTTCTACTATTCCAGGGTATATTTTTATGGCAGGTCAAACACAGTTGTGTTTGATTGCTCAGATTCGGCGGTTGAGGTTGTGGTTGTTCCTCTGCTGCAAAAGTTTTAACGACACTTATGAAGAATATCACAGTACACACTAAGTAAAACATCTTTTGTTTCATACAATATACCCCTTTGTTCGAGAAATTAACCAAATAGTACATCAATAACCATCATTACGGCAAATCCTATTATTGTCCCCATGGTAGCAAGATCCGTATTACCATTGCGTTGAGATTCCGGTATAATTTCTTTAATTAAGACAAATAACATGGCCCCCGCGGCGAACGCCAATCCGTACGGCATGATTCTCCGTGAAGTAACAACGGTTTCCATCCCGATAATGCCTGCAATTGGTTCGGCTACTCCAGGCAATTGTCCATATAAAAAACTTTTTAAACGAGTTCCACCTATCCGTCTCAGCGTCATGGATATTGCGATCCCTTCAGGAAAATTTTGAATTCCGACACTGATAGCTAATGCAATAGCAGATGGTAAAGATGCAAATGGTAAACCAACCGCAATAGCTCCAAAGGCAATACCAATCGATAGACCTTCTGGTATATTTTCCAGCATTATAGCTAAAATAAGTATGGTTGACTTTCTTTTGACAACCGCAAATTCCTCATCGCCTTTTAAATGAAGGCGCCGAAGTATTTTATCAATAGTCCACAATAATAGCCCGCCAAAAACAAATCCACCCACCGCTGGGAATCGATTCATAAAATCCTCCCCCTTTGACATTTCGATAGCAGGCTCAAGCAAAGACCAATAAATGGCCGCTATCATTACCCCGCCGGCAAAACCGTACATCCAGTCCAGCAACTTTCTATTGATATCTCTGGCAATAAATATCATTGCAGCGCCCAGGATAGTTGTTATCCAGGTGAAGCCCGTTCCCATAATGGTTTGAAATAAGGGGTGAATATTTTTAAGAGTATAAAAATATTGTAATATCATTTCCTTGGTTTTTTTCCAAAGAATTTAAAGACTTCCATAACTATAAATATAAGAGAAGAAAATCCCATAACAACAATCCAGTCTCTGAATCCCAGTGGCGTCACCTTGAAGATATCTTCCAGATAGTGACTGTGCACGATAGCCGCTTGTAGCGCAAATGAAATTCCAACGGCGCACAACAACTTTTTATTCGTAAAGACACCTATCGCAAACAACGACCGTTTTTCGCTTCTGCAGTTAAAAGAGTGGAAGAGTTGAGAAATAACCATAACGCAGAAGGCTACCGTTCTCGCCTTACCAATATCGCCGCTGAGGGTACCGCCTGAGCAGCATGGAATCACTTCATAAAGAAACCAACGGTGGAAACCGCAGGCCATCGTGCCGCTGGTAGAATACAAAACATATAAATATGCCGACAGGGTGCTGAGGGCAATGATAAACCCCTGGAACAACACTAATGAGCCAAGCTTTTTGTCTACTATTTGTTCCGTTGACCTCCTTGCCGGTCTTTTCATAATAGCCGGATCGACACGGTCAACACCCAGGGCCAGCGCGGGGAAGCCATCGGTTGCAATGTTGATCCATAATATCTGTATAGGAAAAAGTGGTAGGGGGAGGTTGAATATGGATGCAAAAAGCATCGTTAATATTTCGCCCGTATTGCACGAAAGCAGGTAGTGTATGGACTTCTTTATATTATCGTAAATACCCCTTCCTTCTTCAACTGCGGCAACAATGGACGAAAAGTTATCATCGGTAATAACCATATCCGACGCCTCTTTTGTGACATCGGTACCCGTGATACCCATGGAAACGCCAATATTTGCCTCTTTCACAGCCGGGGCGTCATTGACGCCGTCACCTGTCATGGCAACTACAGCGTGCTGCTTTTTCCACGCCTTTACAATTTTAAGTTTATGTTCAGCAGTAACGCGCGCATAGACGCTTATCTTTGATACCTCTTTTTCCAAATCTTCGTTAGAAAACGTGTCCAGTTCCATTCCATCAACTATCTTTGAATCTTGAGTTATGAACCCCAATTCCTTACCGATAGCCCGCGCCGTATTCTTATGGTCCCCCGTAATCATAACGGTGATTATACCGGCTTTATGACAGGTTGCAACGGCATCCCTGACCTCGCGCCGGGGAGGATCAATCATCGCCAGTAATCCTACAAAGATCATATTTTTTTCTACCACAACAGTGCACAAGATTGATAATTTTTGCATCGAGTGTCCTGAATGCAACACCGAGCACCCTTAACGCAGCACTCGCCATTGTATTATTTTCATGCACAAGAACCTTAATATCATCTTCTGTTAAATCCCTGATGGAACCTTCATCGTAGATCTTTGTGCAGTCTTTCACAATGATATCCGGCGCGCCTTTTTCTCACACACGAGCAAACGTGGGGCTACCTCTGATAGTGGACATCTTTTTCCGGTTAGAGTCAAAGGGTATCTCTGAAACAAGAGGTATCTTTTTCGTGAGCGATTCTTTCCACATCCCTGCCTTAGCCGCAGCGCTCAGGATGGCGCCTTCGGTGGGGTCGCCGATCACCTTCCATGTGTCATTATCCTTTTTAAGATAGGCATTATTGCATAAAACACCTAACCCCAGCGTCAACTTTACCGCCCAGTGATCGATTTCGGGAGTGGAATCGTTACGGTAAAAATGTCCTTCAGGTGCGTAACCCGTTCCGGAAATATCAATCGTTTTACCATTGGTAAATATTCTTTTAACGGTCATCTCATTCTGGGTTAGGGTACCCGTTTTGTCTGAGCAAATAACCGCTGCACATCCCAGAGTTTCCACCGATGGAAGTTTGCGGATGAGCACATGACGCTTCACCATACGATTAACACCCAACGCCAGGGCAACCGTAACTATAGCGGGAAGTCCTTCCGGAATAGCTGCAACGGCAAGACTTACCGAGGTGAGGAATGCCTCCAGCAAAGGGTCTTTTTCTCCATAATTCCAAAACGAATACGATGGTGACGATTCCTAGGCATAAATAAACAATTTTTTTCCCAAACACTTCGAGCTTACGTTGGAGTGGAGTTTCTTCCTTTCCCGCTTCCCGGATTAAACTCCGGCAACTTTGCCTAATTCGGTATGCATGCCCGTTTTTACGATAATACAAGCGCCTTTTCCGCTCGTAACAGAGGTACCCATATAGACCATATTCTCTGCGGTCGCCAATGGGTAACGAGGATTATTTATTGAGTCCGTTGCTTTGCTTACGGGAGTTGATTCACCCGTGAGGGAAGCCTCCTGGCTTTGTAACCTAAAGGAAGAAAAAAGTCTGCCATCAGCAGGGACATAATCTCCGCCTCCAAAAGGACAATATCCCCTGGCATCACACTTCGTGAAGGGATCAGATGTGTTTCACCGCCTCGTATTACCTTTGAAAAAGGCGCCGACATTTTCTGGAGAGCGGCGAGGGATTTTTCGGCGCGATATTCCTGGACAAAGCCGATAATGGCATTGATGATAATAATGGCAATAATAGCCACTGCATCAACCCATTCTCCCAAAAATCCTGAACAATAGAGGCGGCTATTAAAACCCACACGATAAAGTCATTAAACTGCTCAAAAAGAGTTTGAAGGGAGATATGCCTTCTTTTTCTTCCAGTTGGTTATATCCGTATTGTTTGAGCCTTTTTTCTGCCTCATCATGGCTGAGTCCGGCATCTCTATTCGAATTTAAATCTCTTTGAGTATCTCATTACTAGGCATACAATGCCAGGGAGTCGCATCAACCATAATGATTATCCTTATAGAAGACCCTTGACACGTTAATTGCTTATCTTTTAAACACAATTTTAAACGGATATTCATTTTTTAAAAAAATCTGCCACTTGTCAGAATCTCCAGCATCTCCTCGGTAATCTCTTCTTGCCGGGCGTACATCTGCATGGCATTAAGGTTCGAAAGTTGTCTTTTTTTAGAGTTTCAGATGCTCCTTCCATGCTCCTCATCCGATACCCAGTTCTCGCTCCTCAGTGACTCTACATAACCTCTGTAAAGGCTGATAAACAAAAACTCTTCCAGGATCTTTTCAAATATTTTTTTTGGTTCAAGATAGGTGAATGGCGGAATCCCTGGTTGGCTTAAAGCTCCTCTTTATGCATATCAGGCGGGAGGATTTGTTTCACGGAAATCTCGGCCTTTTTCTCAAAAATATAGGTGAAGATGAGGGTAAGATTATAGTAATCTTCCTTACGGTATATATTCATTATTTTCAAACCGTATCTTTTAAAGCCGACTGTATTCCGTTGATGCTAGCAACGGAGTCGCTGTAATCCCCATATTTTATCTGTTTTAATTCCAGAGATAATTTCAGCCGCTTTCCGATGACAAACAGGATATCATTGCTGGTAGCGACACGGGAAACGGTGTCGGCTATTTTTTCATTAAAAGGGCCACATAATCCCTGTGATGACCCGAATGCTACGAGAATTCGTTTTCCTTTGTTTTGTTCCTTTAATGATATTCCGGATAATGTGTTGTAAGATCGTACATAGCCAAAATCAGATTATTTTCATAAACCCTTACATTCTGTACTAGTTCATCGGTTCTTTGATCGTGACCCCGGCATATGCCTTCATTGCGCTGACGATATCCTCTATGGTATAGAGCGCACGCTTCTTTTTTCAATATCCATGGAAGAAAGCACGCCTAAACCCCTTTCTTTTCCGATGAAAACCCTCAATGTTTCTGTGTCCTTTTTTTCCAGCAAACCATCTTGATTGATACGCCTTATAATCTCCGGGAATGCAGATTTAGCCGCGTTCAAGCGTTTCCTTGCAAACTTTATCTACTAAGGTAATTGCTACATTATCGAGTACGCCCGATTCCAAAATTATGAAGCTTAATACCTCATCTTCAAGGGTAAAAGGATGAAACTGCGGCTGTTTTAGAATTTCTCTTAGCCGTTCTCCGCGTTTGATGAGTTTTACAGTCTCTTCCTCTACATGTGCCCCGAATTTTGTAAATACTTCCACCTCAATGAATCTTGAATAGTCTATTTTCAGTCTTTCTGCCACGGATTTCATAGCCTCAACCTGAGCTTTTTCCGCCTATCCTCGACACAGATTTGCTCACGTCCACTGCTGGCCGGATACCTTTATTGAACAGGAAAGTATCCAAATATATTTGACCATCTGTTATCGAGATAAGGTTTGTGGGAATATAAGATGATATTCTGCCCTGCTGTGTTTCCACAATCGGAAGGGCAGTAACAGGTTTCCGCCGTTCTTCTGATTTAGTTTTGCAGACCTTTCGAGCAGTCTTGAGTGGATAAAAAATATGTCTCCCGGATATGCCTCTGCCGGGCGACCTCTTCAGCAAGAGGCTTAATGAACGTAGCATCGGCATGTTTTGTAAAATCATCGTAAACAATTAAGACATCCCTCCTTTAACAAGGAAATACTCGGCAATGGCCATAGCGCTGTACGGGGCAATAAATTGAAGACCAAAAGAGTTTGAAGCATCTGCAATTACAAATATGGTCTTTGATAAATCGCCATATCTTTTATCTCTTCAATAATTTTTAATACATGAGACTTTTTTTGTCCGATGGCTACATAAATAGAAATTACGCGGGAGTTTTTCTGATTGATGACGGTATCAATAGCAAGAGAAGTCTTGCCGGTAGCAGAATCGCCGATGATCAGCTCCCGTTGTCCTTTACCTATGGCAAGCATAGAGTCAATAACTTTAATACCTGTATAGAGAGGTTCGGTAATAAAGTCTCTCTGGAGCAAGGAAGGGGCTTCCTTTTCTATTGGACAGGACACTGTCTGTTCAAGTTTCGGTCCATTATCTATAGGATTACCGAGGGCATCCAATATCCTTCCCAAGAGTCCTTCGCTTACATTTACGGAAGCAATTCGTTCGGTTTTATAAGCCGTATCACCCGCCCTTATTCCGTTACGTTCGGTAAGCAGTACGACTCCTATGCTATCAACATCAAGATCAAATACTATCCCTTCATCGCCATGTGCAAATTTAATAAGCTCATAAAGTTTTGCATCCCGCAGACCAGCAAGATGCACTATCCATCTCCTATGGAAAGCACCCTGCCTTCCTCCGTAATGCCAACGGAGAATCTGCTGGCTTTGACCTTTTCCTTTATCTTTTCAAAAAACGCTGAATTCTTTTTCCATCTATCATTATTACTGTGCAAATATTTTTTAGGAAGATTTTTTCTCTTTATCCCCGACTTTTAAAGAAGGGGAAGAGAGGTATCCTTGTCCCTGCATAGGTTGAGCATTTATTTGCGGCGAAACTGCGCTGGGAGGTTTCTTTAAGTTTCAAAGCAATGGCATTTATTCGGCCTGCAAAGGCATATCGTATCGCCAATCTTTACCCTTACACCGGCAATAAGCGTCTCATCAATGGTTGTATTAATTTTTATTTTTTTTGCAATACGCGCTTCAAGAGTTCCCCGAACCACTTTTTCATCATCCATCGAAAACGGATATGCGGTAACGAGGTCTATATTTAATGCCTCTGCGGTTTCTTTCATTTTGGAAACATCAGAAACCATTATCTCGTTCTCCTTCAAAAACCTTCTTACAACAGCCATATGGAGCTCTTTGTCTGAAATATCTTTCAAAAGGTTCGATGCAAAAATGGAGGTAATCTCAAGACATTTGGTTTTCAGTTCCGTTTCTATCCTCTTTTTTTCCGCATCAAACAGCGCTTTTTCTTTTTCGATTATTTTAACTGCGTCTTCCTTTGCCTCACTGAGCAGTTTATTTCTTTCCTTAAGAGCCTCTTCCCGTGTCTGTCCGAGTAGGCGGTCTTGAACTTCCTTAAATTTCTTCAGCTCCTCCTGCTGTTTCTCCTTCAGTTCAAGCGCCTCTTTCTTTGTCTTTTCAGCATCCTCGACAGTCTTTGCCACAATCCCCCTGCGCTTCTCAATAATTTCCCGTATGGGTTTATATAATATCCGCCTGAGGATAAAGAGCAAAACAACAAAGTTTATTATCTGAAAGAGGAGTGTCCAGATGTTCAATTTCATTTTAAAATGTACCCGATGAGAGGATTAGCAAAAAGGATAATCAATGCAATGACAAATGCATATATGGCAATAGATTCAATCAATGCCATCCCGACAAAAAGAGCCCTCATAATCCTGTCCGAGGCCTCAGGTTGTCTTGCAATTGCATCGAGCGCTTCTGTAAGCGCCTTGCCCAACGCCCTTGCTGGACCATATCCACCAATAGCCATGGCAAAGGCAGCCGCTATTATGGAAACAGAAATAACTACGGTTTTAGCATCCATATCGAATCTCCTTTAAGATTTTGTTCTGATACCGCCTGCAATAAAAACCAGGGTTAAAACACCAAATATATATGCCTGTATGAGGGCAATAATAATATGCAGTAAGCTAAACGGGACCGGCACCAGTAAACCGACGATCCCGAGGAGTATTATGGTGATCATGTCGCCACTTAACATATTCCCAAAAGCCTTACCGCGAGGGCAATGGTCCTTGTAACCTCTGCTATAAGGTGGAAAGGAGCAAGAGCCACGTTGGTTCTTTATAGTGCATGAGATATCCTTTCAACCCTTGTGTTGCAATACCGATGACGTGGGTCATTGAAAAGGATATTAACGCAAATGCAAAAGTTGTATTAAGGTCTGCAGTAGGAGTCTTCAATCCTGGTATTAAACCAGCCAGATTGAGAAGCCAATAAGTATCCACAGGGTGCCCAGCACAGGAATAACCAGCCAGGGTTCAACAGGCAGGATATCCTTTATTGTCACTTCGATGGCCTCAAAGACGGCTTCTATAATCTCCTGAAAAAAAGAAGGCTTTACGGAGAGTTTCCGTGTTGCAAAATAGCTTATCGTTATTATGGCAATCATGACGAGCCATGTGGTAATAACGGTATCGGTAATATGAACGGGGCCAATTGAAAAAATTGTCTCCGGAAAAACATTAAATATCTTCATTACTGATGTTTCCTGACAAACAGATACCAGACATTATAAATACCGACGGCTATACCGATCATAATAAGGGTTATTGTCCATGAGATGCCTTCTCCGTGCATTTTTTTGTCCAGATACCTTCCGAGATAAGCCCCGCCAACTACCGGTATAACAAAAACCCATCCCCGACACCGAGGACATTAGCATAACGCCAGAAATTTGACCTCTCTTTTCGGGAACTCAGCAGTTCCCTTGCAGACTTTTCAATATTACGGGAAAACTTTTGATTTTCCATTAGGGATTTTCCTTAACCAACTTTATCGTCTTTTCCATAAATGACCTCTCGATTCCCTCAAACATTTCACGGAAGGCCATTTCCTCCTTTATCCTTTTTTGCAAGGGTATTTTCGATAATTTCCGCAAGTTTCTCAGCATCCTCGCTTTCAAAGACTTCCTTTGATGTGATCATTATGATCCAGCCCTTACGCTTAATATTCCTTCATCAACTGCAAGAAAATATTCTTTACCCTCTGCTGATGTGTAATAACAAAGAGAAGGAACTAAAACCGTTAAGAAATTTGTATGGTCTTTTAAAATACCGAAAAATCCTGTACTATCCTTCAATCTGATGTAGGTTATGTCTTTTTCCATGATCTTTGCAGGTGTTACGATGCGTAGTTTAAAGGCTGAATTATTCACCGTATCTCCCCGACATCACCGATCATAAAAAAGGCATTCTCCGACATGTCATCCATTTTCCCCGACAGTATCATCTCACAACCGTCGAGGGTTTTGGCGAGAGGAACATGTTTCCCCTCTCTTCCGGTAAATTCCTTCGTAAGGAAAAAGGTTGTGTGAGGAACATCTCGAGTTTTCTCGCTCTTTTCACGATAAGCCTGTCATCGGGAGAGAGCTCTTCTATGCCCAGCATGGCAATAATATCGAGGAGTTCTTTATACCGGGAGAGATGCTCTTTTACGTTTCGTGAGATTCCATAATGCCTTACTCCCACGCCTTCCGGACTGAGAAATTTTGAAGTCGAAAGTAGTGGGTCAATTGCCGGGTAAAGCCCTTTTGCTGCAATATCCCGCGAAAGAACTACCGTTGTGTCGAGATGGGGAAAGACGTTTGCTACGGCCGGGTCTGTTATATCATCGGCAGGCACATAGATCGCCTGTATGGAGGTAATAGAACCCCTCGGTGTTGATACAATTCTTTCCTCTACCTCTGCGAGTTCTGAAAGGAGTGTCGGCTGGTAACCCACTCTCGAAGAGAGTCTTCCCAAAAGTACTGAGACCTCGTTTCCTGCCTGAACAAACCGATAAATATTGTCCATCAAAAAAGGATGTCTTTTCCTATTTCATCTCCTAAAAAATTCTGCTAAGGTAATTGCTGTTAACGGCACTCTGAATCTTATGCCGGGGATTCGCACATCTCTCCAAACACAAGCATTGCGTTACCGATAATATCCTGTCTTTCCATCTCTCTCCAGAGTTCATGCCCTTCCCGCACTCTTTCTCCAATACCGCAGAAGATGGATATTCCGGAGTAAACTTTTGCTATCTTGTAAATGAATTCCATAAGCAAAACCGTCTTTCCAACTCCAGCTCCTCCAAAAAGGCCTATTTTACCGCTCCTGGGAAATGGAGACAAAAGGTCTATGATCTTTATACCTGTTTCAAGGATGCCAGAAGCAGCCACTTGTTCTTCGAATAAAGGAGATAGTTTATGAATCGGTCTTAAATTTTTTCTTTTCTATAAAAGCTTTGCCGTCTATGGGCTCCCCGAATACATTAAATACCCGCCAGCATAATCTTTGCTTACAGGAATTTTGAGCGAACTGCCCAACGATATAACGGGCATACCGCGTTTAAGCCTCTGTGTATATCCGAGCGCTATAGCTTTTACCGTTGTACTGCTTGTATGATCATGTACTTCCAGAATAATATTTGTTTCGTCCGATTTTTTTACGATAAAGGCGTCATTAATGTTAGGTAAATTGTTTTCAAACTTAACTTCTACAATGTCTCCATTGAATTGCAATTATAAAACCTTCCATAGCTCTGGCCGTACACAAATTTTATTTAAAGTGATACATATCTAAACAAAAGTCGTCAATAAAACACAAAAACACTTTATTACTATCTTTTCTGAGATTCATTTTCGGGGAAAACAGAGAGCTGTGTATGCTTTTTAAAGACCTTTCTCGCCGTTTTGTTTGTTGTCGAAGTCACCAATTCCTTTATATTCTCTTGATTATCATTAAACAAATACGAAATATGCAATTCAAAAAGAGCCTCCTTAATCAAAATTTAGTATCCTTTTTCCACTCATTCCATCGTGCTACACCGTAATCGGTATCCTCAGAATGACAACCATAACAGGAATTGGTAATCACTGTGCCGGAATTATTTGGTATTCCTTTTTGGTTGTGTTATAATCGGCCATAGCCTTACTGGTCTCTGGTTCTATAATGTCAAAGACATGCGAAGAAAAGTCATTATCGACGGCACTCTTGGCCGTCTTTGGCATGTGACACCCCGTACATAAACTCCCCCACATTCGAAGATTGTATACAGATGTTTTGCGTGTTTATTATAGCGTTTGCCATCTTTTATGATGGTTTTTGCGAGTTTTGTATGGCACGCAACGCATAGCTTGTTGTTATTGCTACTCTGGAGCAATTGCGGTGTTCCGCTGACACCCTTATCATGTGGCTCATGACAGGTATAGCACTTATGGCCACCACTATTATAGTGTCGGCTTTTGACCAAGTCCTGAAACTGTTGGTGGTGTTTTTTGAATGGTTATTCCTCGAGGCATTGCCATCCAGGATAGAAGTATCGTTATCATTCCAGTAACCTGCCGTTGGTTTGCCATCGGTGGTTTTCTCCTCAAGGTAATCTTTTAATACCTTACCCGGGATATAGGGTATAAGTTTATCCTGATCTACTATACACGGATACTCTGTCTCAAAGTCAGCTCCATTTTCCCCTGCCTTGCTCACGACTCGGATATGGCACTGTCCGCACACCTCCGTACCGCGATCGGTTGAAAGATATTCCGGATTAACAATATATCGTGCCTTTCCACCGCCTGAGGCAACGTGCTTTCCACCAGGCCCATGACACCTTTCACACGAAATCCCCGTTTCTTTCGAATGGGAAACAAATTCCCCGTTATTATTCTGTGTGACATTTAAACCGGTTACATGACACCCTTCACAATTTTGCTCAAAAGACTTGTTCTTATTAGGCGGCATGTTCGGGTCTGTCGTTATCAGCGTATTATCTGGATTGTACCAGTTTTCAGGATTATAAGAGACCCACGCAGCATTGGGGTTTTCCTGATCAACATTTCGATTGTTGTATTGAATGGGCAGGATGTAATGACTGCTGCCAATCTTTACCTGGTATCTCTGTTTTCCTGATAATGCAACACCACCCTGAGTGCGTATAATGGGGTAGGTAACAAATACAGATTCGTTCGCTACATCATA
Source organism: Candidatus Brocadiaceae bacterium (assembly GCA_046350595.1). Taxonomy (GTDB): domain Bacteria; phylum Planctomycetota; class Brocadiia; order Brocadiales; family Brocadiaceae; genus JAHFOW01. Next base: position 16,112 of record JAXMAC010000067.1, read on the forward strand.
AAGGGTAATTTTGTATTCATTATCTTCGACAAAGGGTTTAAATTTTACTTTACCATCGCCTGTGGTAATAATATCCCCTTTAAAAGGCGCTACAACTGATTTTTGTGATGGCTTCAGAATGGTCAGGGCGTGCGCCGTCTTTGTCCATCCCTTTTGTTCCGGATGACAACCCAGGCAAACCTTGCTTCCCACGTAATTCGCACCGACAGGCGACGCAGCAGATAATTTAAGATTAACCTGTGTTGTTTTTAATGATTCGACTTTTACCTTAAATACATCATTCGGTAAATAAGAAACATCTGTTGGCGGTGTGGCCCTGACAATATACTCACCGGGAGTCAGATTGTTAATTTTGAAACTCCCTGTACTCGTGGTAACGGCCTTATCCACAAAGGTTGTTTCATCATATATCATTTCATCCGTGATGGGCAAAATACTGATCGTTATACCTGAAAGCGGCTTTCCCCGTGTGTTCAGAACTTTGCCAGTAATCTTACCGTTGGAAGCCTTGCTATCAGGTAAAATTTTAGTGGATTCATGCGAAACATCACGGCCTGTGCCATTCAGGGCATCAGCCCGCACTGCATCGCAACAGACATTTATGAACACACATAACACAGCTACAGCATATACATAGTTTATTGTCACCATACGTTCCTCACTTCTTTGAAAAAAGTCTCCGCAATATTTACGTCATGTAAAAATGAAACTATCACAGCTTATTGAATATGTCAATGGATTTCGTTAGTAGTAACGACTTTAGTCGTTATATCTTCGTAATATTGCCCGTTTCCGGGGAGCGACTGAAGTCGCTACTACAAACAGTTGATTTCTACGAAATCAATATTATTCCGATCATAAATACCCAACCCCAATTTTTCTCCAGTGGCAATGTGTTTTGCTTTTTGAATTATTGAGGGGTAATTGTTTTCCCTGCGTTTTTTGTCTATGATTTCAAGACCTATCCGGTCAATTGCCACGGGATCTGTTCCAAAAAAGAGCCTCTCCTCATTCCACATCGTCCAATTCTTCATACTTGCAGGACCGCCGTCAAAACACGCCTGGAGCGCATCAACAATATGGAGACGCACCTTGTTTCTCATTGCCGGATGTAAACAAATCTCCGCAGACGCCGGGTCGTAAAAGTAGGGGGGTGAATGGAATCGCTGGGTGTTATTTACTGCGCCAAAGGCAAGGTTTTTAAGACATAAGGTTACACCGGCAATGCCGTGGTCTTTCATAACAGGGACGTTAATAATGGCCGTGACGTGTTGGGTGACAATGTTACTGAAAAGAGATCTCGCCCCTTCGTCCTGTCGCAAACTAAAATCATCATCGAGGGATTCATAGTAAATATCCTTATCGTATCCGGACGTCGGTTCACTCCCATAGCAGCGAACCCCTGTATCTCCCTTATTCAGGGGGTAGTAAGTCGCTATCAGATGATAGCTGAAACGATCCCATATAATGATATTATTGTCCTTCACCCCGGCGGCCCTGAGTCCCTGAATAATTGATTCAACAACCTCGGGACGTGTGGTAAGTTTCGGTCCGCCGAGTGGGTTGACTTTGATCCCTACAATATCATCAGGGGTAAAGAGCGTTCTCCATGCATCAGCAGTTGTTTTTTTACCGGTAAGCGCAAACATCCCTTCATCCACCATTTTTCGGACTGCATCAGAATCAGGTTTTCCGCCCTGCATAATCCCCGTATTTTTAACGGCAATGACGCTGCTTCGCGCAAAGGCAGGGGGCTTCGTATCGTCACCCATCGCCCATTGCAGCCTTCCTGCACCCAAACTGAGACCTGCCAAACTAATTGCTGAATGCTTTAAAAAATCCCTGCGTGAAAAACGATTATCTTTTATATTCATGATAATTTTCCCTTTTAAATGATAAGGAAATTCAAATTTATAAAAATTTAGTTGACCACGTCCATCCTGTCTTAATTTGAAAAACCCAACATCATACTTCTTTTAAACAACGACATACGCCATCACAAAAAGGTGGATTTCTTGTTAACTGACAGTTGCAAATTATATATTTTCTCTTCAGTATGATTTTAAACATGTGCGGCGTCTTATCGCTTCCTTTATGAGAGCCATCGCAGAATGGTTCATTTTTTGTATTTCCGCACGCACACCAATGATATGTGCCCGGTCTCACCTCAAAAAATGTGAAAGCATTTGTTTTTTCATAGTATATTTTTCATTACTAAAAGATCCACAAGCAGTTGATTGACATTGTGACATAGCGTCCATTATTATACATTATCATAAATTGACTGATTATATTTAGAAAAAATATTTTTCTAAAAAGAGGGGATTATGAAGCACATACTAAAAAGTTTGTTTATTATTGTCGTAATAACCACTTGCCTTAGTGGATATATCACAAAAAAGCAATGGAGATGAAACCGGTGAGGAACAATTTTTAAAAAATATCAGGCAATTGACGTACGCGGAAAAAAGCGCAGGTGAGGGATATTTCTCACCAGATGGAAAATTTTTAATTCTTCAGAGCGAACGGGAACAAGATAATCCCTTCTACCAGATTTATATCATGAATCTTGAGAACGGTGATACTCATCGTGTTTCTCCGGGAATTGGGAAAACCACCTGTTCATTTATCCGCCAAATGCCGATGAAGTGCTCTTTGCCTCAACCCATCTTGACCCAGACGCAAAGACAAAACAGCAGGCGGAGATTGAGTTTCGCGCATCCGGCAAAAAACGACGTTTTACGTGGGATTATGATTTAACTTACGATATTTTCTCGGCCAAACGGGATGGAAGTTCATTAAAACGTTTGACAGACGCGACCGGCTATGATGCAGAAGGCGCTTATTCCCCGGACGGGACAAAGATTGTCTTCTTGTTCTCTCCGGAACGCCTATCCCGTTGAAAACCTTCATCGGAAGATCAGAAGCGGCTTGAGGCAACCGTATTTTGGTGAGATTTATATCATGAATGCTGATGGCTCAGATCAGAAACAATTGACCAATTGGTCAGGTTATGACGGCGGACCGTTTTTCAGTCCCGATGGAGAACGTATCATCTGGCGGCATTTTAACGAGAATGGTATGCTGGCTGATGTCTATACGATGAAACTTGATGGTTCTGATATCCGCAGGTTGACCGATTTCAAATCCATGTCATGGGCGCCCTATTTTCATCCATCAGGCGAGTATGTTATCTTTCACTCGAACAAACTTGGGTTTACCAATTGTGAGTTGTTTATTGTGGATGCCCGGGGAGAAAAGGAACCCATACAGGTAACTTTTACCGATGGTTTCGATGGATTGCCTGTCTTTGCTCCGGACGGAAGACACCTTGCATGGACTTCCGGCCGGACTACTACCAGGGATTCTCAATTATTCTATGCTGAATGGAACCACGACGCCGCGTTGGAGGCATTAAAATTAGCAAACAAAAAATCCTCTCTCCAACCTGCTCAAACATTCGGCATCCCTGAAAGTTCGATTCAAGTTCCTGTCGATAAGACCTCGACTCCGCAGAAAACAGGACATCACTTTTCTCCGGAGATCACCGAAGCCGACCTGCGCGCTGAAGTGGGCTATCTCGCCTCTGACGAATTGGAAGGGCGATTGACCGGCACGAAAGGCGCCCGGATGTCTGCCAATTATATTGCTGATTATTTTCAGAAAATCGGTTTAAAACCTCAGGGTGATAAGGGAAGCTACTGTCAGGAATTCCCTTTTATTGCCGGAACAAAAATAATTCCTGATCAAAACCACCTTTGCATTATTAAAGAGGCCGCAGACAAAGAAGTGATCCAATTGGAGGTTAACAGGGATTTTGTCCCTCTGGCCTTAACAAGCAATGGCGAGGCGGAAGGACAGGTGGTTTTTGCAGGTTACGGATTGTCCGTTCCCGGAACTGAAGGCAAAAGCTATGATTCCTACGCCGGCATCGATGTAAAAGATAAGATTGTTTTGGTACTCAATCATGTCCCTGAAAAGGTAGACACTCAAAGACACCTGGAGTTCAGTCGTTACTCAGGATTGCGCTATAAGGCGATGCTGGCGCGTGAACATGGGGCAAAGGCGTTACTCGTGATTAATGGCCCGAAATCTCAGGGAGCGGGCGAATTAATTGCGCTTTCCAGCGATAAGGAATCTGCAAATTCAGGTATCATTGCTGCATCCATAAGCGGTAAAGCAGCCGAAGCAATTTTTGCCGGTTCCGCTCAAAGACTCGATATCATTCAATCGCGATTGGATGTGGAAGAACCACGGATAGAAGGTGGTGGATTTGAACTGCCGAACGTAAGAATAAAGATTTCGGCTGCTATTGAACAGGTGAAAGACAAAGACCGTAATGTCCTTGGTATTTTACCACCGGCACAAGATAACGAAAGCGCTGAGTATGTCATGGTCGGCGCTCATTACGACCACATAGGTCATGGGGGGGCGGACTCCCTTGCGCGTGAAGGAGAGAAAGGGCAGGTGCATAATGGAGCAGATGATAACGCATCGGGTGTTTCCACCATTCTGGAATTGGCTGCTTTTCTTGCAGAAGAACGGGTTAAAAATCCCCAACTCTTCAAACGGGGGGTTATTTTTGCCCTCTGGTCCGGAGAAGAATTGGGATTCCTTGGCTCTTCTTATTTTGCTGACCATCCCACGGTTCCCTTGAAAAATGCCATCGCCTACATCAATTATGATATGGTTGGCCGTCTCCGGGATAATACCTTGATCCTGGAAGGAATCGGTTCATCCAATACCTGGGGACGTCTCATCGAAAAGAATAATGTATCAGCAGGGTTTAATTTAAAACTTCTCAGCGATCCCTATCTGCCAACAGACGTTACTGCATTCTATCCGAAGGGTATTCCCGTAATTCATTTCTTTACCGGCGTACATGAAGATTACAACCGGCCTACCGATGATGCTGAAACGCTTAATTATGAGGGAATGACAAGGATTGCGCAATTTTCAAAATCAATGATTGTGGATTTAATCAAAAATCCGGAACGACCTGATTATGTAAAGGTTGCTCAACCTGGCGAGGCAAGCGGTAAAAAGGTTGCCCGAAAATCTTACTGGGGAACCGTACCTGATTTTGCCTATGAGGGTAAGGAGGGTGTAAGAATTGCAAATGTTAAACAAGGTGGTCCCGCGGAAAAAGCTGGTATGAAAAGCGGCGATATCGTTGTTGAAATCGCTGGAAAGAAAATTACCAATATCTATGATTACAATTACATGATGGACTCTGCGGGAATTGGTCAGCCTGTCGAAATAATAGTACTCAGGGATGGAAAACGAGAGACGTTGAGTATTACTCCAGAGGCTAGAAAGTAGTTTAATGTGATGTTTTGAAATTTCAAAATTGTAGAACGAAGCGGTGCTTCGTTATGAGTGAAGTATCACTTCGCTCTCCATAAAAAGTTGCTGCCAAAGGCAGCCTGATTTTTTAACGAAAAGGTTTTTATACCATGAAAATTTCTCAAAGAACAAAATCAAAAATTTCAAAAACATCTGGAAAATATTCAAATAAACAAAAGGAAAAGACGCCTGTATTAAAAGTATCAAGAACCCATAAACCGGACGACATCAGTCTTGAGGAATGGCAGAGAATTCTCAGAAAACAGTATGCAGAACAGCAGAAGTATACACTCGAAAATATCGGCGGACATGACATCTTTTCAGAATTCTTACTCACGAATCCTGAATCAGCAAAGACATACAAAATCGCCATTCGGGGAAATAAGCCCGGCGCTAATTATTGTTCCTGTCCTGATTACAGCATCAATAACCTGGGCACATGTAAGCATATCGAATTTACACTCTCTCAATTAATGAAGAAGAGAGGGGCTAAAAAGGTATTCAAAGAAGGATATGTCTTGCCGTATTCCGAGATTTATTTGAACTATGGCCTGAAACGAGAAGTACGATTCAGAGTCGGGAAAAATGCGCCGACAGAACTTCTATCATTAGTGAGTGAATACTTTGATTCAAACGGAATACTCAAAGAGAATAGAGTGCTTCACTTTCCTCACTTTCTCAATAATATACCCCGGAATAACGGCCACGAGGTACGGTGTTATGATGATGTAATGACATACATTGCCGAACATCAGGATGCTGAACACCGGCGTACCATCATGAACTCACACCTGAAAGATGGGATTGATAGCCCCATTCTGAAAAATATCCTTAAAACTGAATTATACTCGTATCAAAGAGAAGGGGCATTGTTTGCAGTAAAGGCAGGGCGGTGTCTTATCGGTGACGACATGGGATTGGGCAAGACCATCCAGGCGCTTGCAGCATCTGAATTGATGGCGAAATTATTCAATATCCAGAAGGTCTTGATCGTTTCCCCAACCTCGTTGAAATATCAGTGGCGTACGGAAATAGAGAAATTCACCGACAGGTCGGTTCAGGTCATTGAAGGTCTTAACCACCAGCGTAAACAACTCTATAAGAACGGGTCTTTCTATAAACTTATCAATTATGAACTGGTCTCCAGGGACATTGATTCAATAAGGGAGTGGAGTCCGGACATTATTATCCTCGATGAGGCGCAGAGGATTAAGAACTGGAAGACACGAACAGCCCGATATGTAAAGCAATTGGAGTCTAACTTTGCCATCGTACTCACCGGAACGCCTATCGAAAACAGGATAGAGGAATTACACTCTATTATGGAATTCATAGACCGCCGTCATCTCGGTCCGTTATACCGGTTTCTCCAGACCCACAGGATACTCGATGAAGGGGGAAAGGTCGTCGGCTATAAGGATTTGCAGTCAGTCAGAATTTCCTTAAAGCATGTTATGATACGGCGAAAAAAGGACGAGGTACTCAAACAGCTTCCCGACCGGATAGACAAAAACCTCTTTGTCCCCATGACTAAGGAACAATGGGTTATCCACGATGAAAATGGCGATATTGTGACACGATTAGCGGCAAAATGGAGACGGTTTAAGTTTCTGTGTGAGGCCGACCAGAGGCGTTTACAAATCGCCTTAAACTACATGCGAATGGCAGCAGACAACACCTACCTGGTTGACAAGACAACCATTCATGGCCCAAAGCTTGAAGAGTTGGAGGTTATACTCAGAGATCTGGTCATCGAGAGCGGGGAGAAGGTCGTCATCTTCAGCCAGTGGCTCAGAATGACAGAACTCGTAGAGACTGTGCTGAAGAGAAATGAAATCGGATATGTCCACCTCAATGGAAGCATTCCCGCGAAGGCGAGAAAGGATCTCATGGTAACATTTAAGGAAGCGCCTGCGTGCAAAGTCTTTTTATCCACGGATGCGGGCGGAGTCGGATTGAACCTGCAAAGCGGATCGGTGGTAATTAATATGGACATCCCCTGGAATCCCGCAGTCCTCGAACAACGCATTGGCAGGGTACACAGGCTTGGCCAGCACAAAACAGTGCGCATCATTAACCTCGTAAGCAAGTCTTCCATTGAAGAAAGGATGCTCGGACTCCTGAAGTTCAAGAAATCACTGTCTACGGGCGTGCTGGACACGGATGGGGAAAATATCGTCATGATCGGCGAATCACAACTCAAGAAATTCATGCAATCTGTGGAGGCGATGACAGAAAACCTGGAAAAGGCCGATCCCGCGCAGGAAAGGCAGGAACAAATAGAGGCAAAACAGGATGAGGTAATGGCAACCATACAGGAATCAACCGGAGGACTGGAAGACAAAGCCGCCGTGACAGGGGGAGTTGGTGATACAAAAGGACAAGAACAACTCAACGCCCTCCTTGTTAGTGGCGCGCAGTTCTTAACGAACCTGAGCAAAATCATATCACAGCCAGCACAAACCCTTGAAAAGTACCAGGAAACCTTGATTGGAAAAGACGAAAAGAGCGGACAAACCTACATGAAAATTCCGCTCCCAAAAACTGAGGTCTTACAAGGCGTCTTTTCAGCGTTCGGTGAAGTGCTATCAAAAATCATAAAAACGTAACGCAGCTATACCGCAACCAAATCGACTTAAAAACGCTGGAATAAATAAAACGATTCCTGTACGAAAGGACCTTTATTACATGAAAGAAGATTGCTTCGGAAAAG
>JAXMAC010000068.1:0-19048 GCA_046350595.1 Candidatus Brocadiaceae bacterium
TCATTCGCCAGGACATAACCTGACGTCTGGTCAACCGCATTGTTTGCTGTCGTTGATTGGACATTGCCAAGAACCTGGCAGGATGTCGTATCGCAGATATCGTAATGATAAACATCGATGGGATTTCTTACATAGTAAACACCGTAGCTCCGTATAGCTACCGCCCCTGCCTTTAGGGAATCCATGCCATTTGCAAGAGCGCCCCAACAACTGTACCACTCTGCCGGTAATACATACTTCACATAGGTGTCAAGACTATACACTGCCACAGAGGTACAGGAAGTACTGCTGCTACAGTTTGTCCCTACCCGTATGGTATGAGGAATGGTCATTAATGGTGTCTCCTGATTTTCCCTGCAGATTTTCTGTTGCATGTCTCCTTCGGTATTTTGGGTTGCTTCATTCTCATCCTGCACATGGACGTCTTCTTTGAAACCATTCTTTATGTCCCGTCGCCGATACGCCCTTTCATCGATGACCTTCTTCCCCTTCCCGCGCTTCAGGCGAATACGATAAACCCAATCTGTGTTTGGCATCAATTCAACGTATTTTCTTAATTCTGTTCTATACCCTTCCTTTTGAAAACCAATATCTGCCACAGGAATACCTTCGTAGTATGGGGGAAAAGGCATATTCAAAATAAAAAAACCGCGATCGTTTGTTTTCGTGCAAGAATTATCACCATTCTGGCCTACCTGTACATCTGCTATGGGCATTCCGTTATTATCATCCACAACAAATCCAATAATGACCGTAGCGTCAGGACGATGCAAGGATGCGATAAATTCCGGATTAAGTTCCGGCGGTGTTTCAAGTGGATCAAGGTAAACACTAATAATGCGCGGCGATTTGTTGTTTACCGTAAAATTTACTGCCATAGAACGATAACCAGCAGCTTCAAAGACGTAATCATAAGACCCATACGGTAAAGATACAAGCATGGAGCCTTTTGTTGACTCTTTCTTACCTTCTTCTTCTCCCTGATAAATAATCAGGCCTCTGGCAGTATCCCTAATTATCATATTATCAGGGCAGACGGCATAACCTGTCATGCTGTCAATAAGGTTGATTTGCTGGCGGTATGAGAGCGTATCCCCATGACTCAAAGGATGAGATATGCAGAGAAAAAATAAGCATACGCTTGTAAGAAAATATTTTCTATTCATGGTTTTTTTGAAAGGTTAACTTCAGAATCTTCTTTGTATCGGGATTAACCTTTACCTTGTTGTCTATACAAATTCCAATAACCCAGATAGGTTGATCCTTCGTAACCACGACAGGAATTGCATCGCGATCCATGAGCGGGATTTTTTTGTCCATAAAGAGGTCTTTTAATTTCTTGTGCCCGCTGACCCCTAAAGGAGAAATTATATCCCCGTCCTTGCGCCCCCGAACGGTAACGGGCATGGTAATACTTTCCAGGTCAAAAATTTCCTCATGCATGGTCTTGCTTTTTTTGAATACATCCAGAGGTACATCACAAACATCCACAATTTCTGCAATCAATTGTCCCCCATGGGGAATGGATGTTACGCCGGGTATCTGAATGAGCATCTCAGATATGCGGGGGGTAGATAACTGATAAGGTTCGCCTTTTTTAAAATACAACATGCCATGCTCATACCAGAGATAAAGGTTTCCCGGCAATTGAAAATGTCGTCCCTTTCCCGGCCGGGTTAGCTCATTACATATTTTTGTATAGTGTTCATACGTTACTTCTTTTAAGGGTATATCGAGTCTCCTGAATATCTCCCGGATTACCATACTTTGTAATATTCCCGGTTGTTTTAACAAAGTATCGGTATGAACGGCATAAAAATCTTCCGCATATTCTTTTGTAACGGCATTGAGTATTTTTTCTGCTTCATGGGTTAAATATTCATTATTCGTATCAAGGATCTGACACAATTGAATGAGGGTATTTTTTATGTTCGGGTTGTATTGATTTTCCAGCAGGGGGATCAATTCAAGTCGTATCTTGTTCCGAAGATAGAGAGGTTCATAATTGGTGGCATCGGTTCTATAACAGAGGTGTTCTTTTTCAAGGTGTTCCATAATATCCTTTCTCCACGTAAAGAGGAGCGGGCGGATGAGTTGCACAGAAGACTTTGGGGTTAACGGGCGTTTTACAGGAATCCCTTTTAGACCGATTATCCCGGCGCCTCTGATAATACGATGAAGGATAGTCTCCGCATTGTCATCTGCATTATGAGCAATGGCGACGGAAGCTGCATGGTATGTTTGCGCTACTTCTCCAAAAAACCGGTATCTTTCCATCCGTGCAGTTTCTTCAATGGAGCATTTGGTTTGCTCTGCAATCTTTTGAATATCCACCTCTTTCTGAACAAATGGCAACGAGAGGTCTTTTGCTAAATTCTGAACAAACCGCGCATCCTCTTCGGCGGCCTGTCCACGAAGTTTATGGTTGAGGTGGGCCACATATAAACGCAGGGGAAGTTTTTTAGTCCCATTCAGGGCATGGAGGATGCTGAGGAGTGCAACCGAGTCGGGGCCACCCGATACTCCCACGATAAGGGCATCGTGGGAATCCATAAGCCGGTACTTTTTTATCGTGGTATAAACCTCGTAAGATAACTTGTTTAAACGCATATTTTGAACTATATCTATTTTGAATAAGTAAATCAAGTTTAGAAATAGGTTGACTTTGGTTATTGAGTTCGTAAAATATCTCGTATGGGGTGCGTTCATCAACCGTCTTAATATCTTGAATTTTAAAATCTCCGTAGAGTAGAGACGCAAGATTTTGCGTCTCTATGTTTTAAAACAATAAACTGTCAAAGGCATGATTTAATTTTTTGCTATTTCCATGGGTAAATCCTGGCATACTATAAACAAAAAGTGTTTATATCTGTTCCTCACCATTCTACTTTCCTGTACCGCCACAGTTCATATCCTCGTACCAGGCTGCCATGGCGAATTGAAAAGAAACAAGGTATTGCCCATTAGTGTGGCAGGAATTGAGCTGGACGTGGAATTGGCAACCACCCAGGAAGAGCAGATGTTAGGATTAATGTACCGTAATACATTAGGAGAAAACGACGGTATGTTATTCGTATTTCCCGAAGAAAGGAGACTCTCTTTCTGGATGAGGAATACTCGCATACCTCTTTCTATAGCTTTTATTAAGGCCGATGGACGAATTGTTCAGATAGACTCTATGAAGCCTTTTAGTCTGGATTCTCATGTTTCACAGGAAAAGGTCAAATACGCCCTGGAGATGAACGACGGCTGGTTTAAGAAACACACGGTAAAAGAAGGCGACTTCGTAAAAATACCCATAGTTTTGAGTACTGAGGAAAAAACGGGAGTTAAGAGATAATTATGACACAATTGGTTAGCATTATTAATGAAAAAGACGGCTCAGAGATGGTTCTTGTGCCAGCGGGCGAATTTATGATGGGTGAGGAGCGAAAGGTTGTAAGTATAGATGCCTTTTATATTGACCGGTTTCCCATAACGAATCTTCAATATAAGAAGTTTGTTGATGCCACGGGGGCAAAAGAACCTTTTTTCTGGAATAACGAACGATTTAACAAGCCATTACAGCCCGTTGTGGGCGTTACTTGGAATGACGCCGTTGCCTATGCAAAATGGGCCGGAAAACGCCTGCCCAGGGAAATAGAATGGGAAAAGGCGGCACGCGGGGCTGATGGCAGAGAATATCCGTGGGGGAATATCCAGCCGGATAATAAAAAAGCCGTTTATAATCTTGATCCGGGCACAGGCGCTCCGGCGCCCGTAGGCGAGCGGAAAGAAGGCGCCAGCCCTTATGGATGCTACGATATGGCGGGAAATGTCTGGGAGTGGTGCGAAGATTGGTATGAAACAGGAAAATTTCGCGTTGTCAGAGGGGGGTCGTGGCTCAACCACCATTACATCCTCAGAAGCGCATACCGAAGCTGCAGTTACCCTGAGGGAAAAGACAATAATGTCGGCTTTCGTTGTGTAAAAGACGCTCAGTAATTATTTTTTTATACCCAGCGCGTGGAGAGAAAGCCGGATTTCATATTTTCCATCAAATTTAAAATCTTCATCGAACACTTTTTTGAGGTCGTAAATATTTTTGAAATCTTCCCTGGAGTCATTTTCTGTCTTTCCCATGAGACCACTTTCTACCAGGTTAAATACAATATTCCCGAAATCTTCGTCCTGTTTAATTCCCATTTGTTCAAACAAGGTTAATGCCATATAGCCAAAATTTTTTATTGCTAACTGCCTGATGCCCTCCAGAAGCTGCCTTCCGGTTACATGGCGCTCGATGTCGCTTGTTTTGTGTCGGCTCTTGCCAAGCATATGTATTGTGTAATCAAGCGCCTCAAACATAAATTGATATGCCTCGGGGGAATAGCGGGAGTCCTTTTTAATGATTTCCCGTATTTTGCTCCACGTATTTGTCATGTACAATTCTCCATGTCTTACCGTTAGAAAAGGAAAGGTTCTTATTTTCTATCCTTTGATAATACGCATCAACTTTTCCCGACAAATATATTTTCTTTAAAAAATGGCTATCAGACAACAGTTTCAGCTACATTCGTTGCTGAAAGTTCAACCCTTGGAAACAGGGGTCTGCCCTTTTTTATGAGCGTACCCTTCTTAAACCCCTGCTGGAATTCCAAACAAAGCGGTTGGCCTTCTTCTCTCATACCAAGCTGTCGTTGAATTTCAGCGGCGGTTTTTGGCATAAATGGGTAAACGTAGAGGGAAATATCCCGAATAGCCGCGGCGAGCGTGCCTAGCGCAGCAGCAAGCTGTAGCCTTGTTGTATCTGATTTTGCCAGCGACCACGGTTTTTTGTCCTCCACAAATTTATTGGCCCGGCCAATAAACTCCCAGATAATCTCGAGTGCCCTGCTGAATTGCAGCTTATCCATTTCGCTATCCATTTTCATGTGAGTATCCCGTGACAGACTCCTTAATTCGTCTTCCTCACCAGGAACCTCCGGGATAATCCCCTGAAAGTACTTGTCAATCATGGTAAGCGTACGTTGCAATAAATTTCCGAGGTCGTTGCCCAGATCAGAATTAATTCTATGGATAAGGGCGTTATAGGAAAAATTACCGTCCAGCCCAAAAGGAACCTCTCTCAGGAGGAAATACCGGTAGGCATCGGTGCCGTATAACTGGATAATACTGTGGGGGTCTATGGCATTTCCCAGGGATTTCGATATCTTTTTTCCCTCAATCGTCCACCAACCATGCGCATAAACTTTACAAGGCAGGTCTATATTCAACGACATGAGAATGGCCGGCCATATAGCGCCATGAAACCACAGGATTTCTTTCCCGATGATATGGACGTTTGCAGGCCAGTACTTTTCGAACTTCTGCATGTCGTCATCGTAACCCAGGGCTGTGATGTAATTCATAAGCGCATCGATCCAAACGTATATGGTATGCGTTGGGTCCATAGGGACCTGAATACCCCATTCCACCGCTGAACGACTTATGCTGATGTCCTCAATGTGTGATTGTATTCTGTGAAGTATTTCGTTTCTCCTTGATTCAGGCTGAATAAAGTGGGGATGTCTTTCGTAATACTCAAGGAGGGCATTCCGATATTTTGATAACCGAAAAAAGTAATTCTTTTCCTTTACCTTTTCCACGGCCCGTTTACATTCCGGACATTTCGTCTCGTGGAGTTGCGATTCAATCCAGAAACTCTCACACGGGATACAATACCACCCCTCGTATTCTCCCAGATAAATGTCCCCGTTTTCAAAGATTCTTTGAAAGATATTTTTCACGCGACGGCAATGGTCTTCGTCCGTTGTTCGTATAAACCCGTCATGGGAGATCTCCAGCGCTTCCCATAAGTTCTTAAACTTATCCACGACAGTGTCTACAAATTCCAACGGCGTTTTATTACACGCCTGCGCAGCCTTCTGGATTTTCTGGCCGTGTTCATCACTTCCGGTCAGGAAGAAAACATCATAATTCTTCGACCTTTTATATCGCGCCAGCACATCTGCGGCAATGGTTGTATATGAATGGCCTATATGCGGCACATCGTTCACATAATAAATGGGTGTTGTAAGATAGAATGTCTGTTTACTCAAGTTCACAATCCTTTTCACAGTGTTGATTACATGGCGTTTCTTTTTCTGGTTCAGATAAAGGTTCTCTTACCTTGTCAATAATCTCGCTCACCGGTATATGGACTCTGCTCGCATTATTCAGTTCAAGGGTAACTTCCTGTTGCAGCACATCGTAATTAATGACCTCCCCAACTCCCTTCGCCGTTTTTACGATAGAGCCTTTTCTGGGTATGCTACGCTTCAGTTCGTCATAAACTTTATCTTCATAGCGCAGGCAACACATCAGGCGGCCGCACCGGCCGGAGATTTTTGAAGGATCGAGGGTCGCCTTTTGATTCTTTGCCATTTTCATGGTAACCGGTTCGAGATTCTTGAGGAACGACCTGCAACACAACTCCCGTCCGCAATGTTCATAATCGGCCAGAAGCCTTGCTTCGTCCCTGACTCCGATCTGTTTCATTTCTATGCGGGCCTGGTATTCCTTTGCCAGGTCTTTCACCAGTTCCCTGAAATCTATGCGCCCGTCGGCAAGGTAATAAAAGATAATCTTGCGTGTTCCGAATAAATGTTCCACACTCGCCAGTTTCATGACGAGTTTATGCTCTTTGATCTTCTTCTGGCAAAATTTGAATTCAACCGGCACCATTTCATTCATTATTTTGTTATATTTTTCTTTATCTTCAGGAGTGGCCTTCCGCAGGACTTCTCCAAGGTTATCCAGGGGAGCGTCATCCGGCGCTTCTTTTACCCAGGTAACAACATCACCGAACTCAATACCACGGTTTGTGCGAATTACGACCTGGTCGTCTTTTCTGAGGGAGTTAAATGTGGAAAAAAAATCGGCGGTGTTTTTTAAGACGCCAAACCGAATAGTTAAAATATGTCGCATGAGGTTACATCAAAAGGATTCTTCTAATAAAAAATTATATTTTATTATTATCAGTTAATACTGTGTGTTTGTCAAGTTTACAAGTTTTTCATGTTTTTTTATAATTTTTGATTATCGCTGTTTCAATGAATCACGCTTGCATTATTATTTTTGAATATGATATTATTGTGTTGAACTCATCTAAAGTATTTCGCGTATTCTGTATTCTTCATGGCTCTTTTATCAGGTATTGATTTTAAGGTAACAGTTCAGCCGGTATTCTAAATAGGCATGAATACAACCCCCCTCGCCTCCTTTTCTAAGGGGGATTCAGCGGGTTATCGGGCATCTTCACACGTACCACGGAACTCTTACGTTTTAAGAAATCAAAAATAGTTTACATTCGACAGCGAGGTAGAAAATGAAAAGACTTCTTTTCGGTTTTTTGGTATCTGTTTTTCCCACGATCCTGACATATCCTTTGTATGCACAGGACGCATTAAGCAAGTTAAATATGATGGAGATTGTTATCTCAAATCTCGTATCAAGGGTTGAGTCATTGGAAAAACGGGTAAACGAGTTGGAAAAAGGCAGGGGTCTTTCACCTGCAGGCAGTGCACCAAAGGTAGCAAGGAAAGAACCGCCCCCCAAAGAATCCTCTACGCCAGCAATAACGAATGGGTTTGAAGATATTGGAAATGGATTCTTTGCGAGAAATGTGCGTTTCAGTCCGTTTGGGGCGAATGTGCTGTGCATCGGCGAGATTGCAAACAGAACGGAAAAAAATTATCGTTTTGCAAAGTTCACCCTGGAAATATACGATGACCGTGACTTACCCGTTAAAAAAGAAGAGATTTCCATTCCAGACCTCCCCAAAGAGAGCGTCAAACCCTTTGAAGTCATGATCATTGGCGTTGAAGCAAGTCTTATCTATCGTTATGTAATCAAGCCCTATTGAATAAAATTGAACATAAATATCATTGAGCGAAAAGGCCGTGTCCTTACCAGACCGACACTGAAATGTCTTAGTCGGGTTGCCGCAATAAATCCAGCCCTGGGGTGCGTTCATCAGTGCTCATATTGCTATGTACGGGGATATTCAATGTATCCAGGCGATGGGAACGTCCTTGTGTATGGCAATATGACAGAAAAATTACTACGGGAATTATCCACCCGGAAAAAATTGCCTGCGTATGTATTCTTTAGCCCAACCTGCGATGTGCTCCAGCCCATACCTCAGGTACTCGATATGACGTACGACCTGATGCGTATCTTATTTGAACATGGTATTGGCGTAAATCTGCTTACCAAGGGGCGGATTCCAATAAAATTTTTCCCTTTATTTCGTCAATACAAAAAACTCCTTCATGTTCAAATAGGAATTACAACGCTTAATCGGGATATTCAAAAAAGGATAGAACCCTATGCTTCCAATCCAGGGGAACGGATGAGGAATGTTGAACGGCTCTGCAAGACAGGCATCGTCCCTGAAATAAAACTAGATCCCTTAATTCCCGGCGTGACCGATACGGAGAAAAATTTAACATCCTTGTTTAAGGCGCTCCAGGAATGCGGCGTAAATTCAGCAAGCATCAATTATCTCTTCCTGAGACCTCAGATCAAAAAAAACCTGTACAAAGCATTGGAAAATACCCCTTTTCTGACAAATATCATGGAACATTACCGCTATGCAAATACGCTCAATCTCCTGGCGGAGAAATCTCACATTACCGCCCTGGATGTTGAGTACAGGAGACGCGCATACGAACAGATATCCGGATGGGCTGGGACTTACGGAATTTATGCCTACGTGTGCGGCTGTAAAAATCCTGATATTACAGAAGAACCCTTATGCGGCATGAACTGGGGACGGCATTTCGAAAAACGCTCGGCGCAGATGCAATTGTTTTAATTACAAAATATATTTGACAAAATCACGAGAAAAAAGTAATACATTATCCTGGTAATTACTTAGAGCGGCAAAGCCGCAACCCAACCTCCTTTAACAAAAGGGACAAGGTGGCTGGTTAAATAACCTTGAAAAAAGAAGCGGTAGTACTCGCACAAAAATGGCAATTTATAGTAATTTTTCCCCACTTTTGAAGCAAAAAAGTTCATTTGACCCCGTCTGGAAGCGAATCCACCATGTCGCAAAATATTGAAGGTGGATTCGGCCTAAAAAAACAACGCCTTAATCCACCCTCCACATAACCATTTTAATGTGTGTAGTTTTATTTTATTTCTGATATATCTTTTCAAAACCATTCAGAATGGATAATTTCCTGATAGACAGAATTCTTGATGAGATGCTATAGAATATGGTAGAATTTGTTTTGTTTATTTTATTTCCTTAGAACAAGAATACATAACTTTAAGGAGGAATCGATGCGTATTTTTGTGTATATTTTTTTGACAGCTACTTTTATTTTATTCTTACCTTTTACGGTAGCAACGACTTTGTTCGCCGATTCCGCCGAACATGGACAACCGTTTCCCTGGAGCTATGAAGGCGAATGCGGACCAGAGCACTGGGGTGAACTGATACATGAGTATTGCAACTGCAAAGTTGGTGACATACAATCACCGATCGGTATTTCTGTAGCAGAAAAGGCCCACCTGGAAAGTATAAACTTTCATTACTACCCTACCCCTCTGAAGATCTTAAACAATGGTCATACTATACAGATAAACTATGGGTGCGGCAGCTCCATATCTGTCGGCAACAAGAAGTACGAACTCATGCAATTCCACTTTCACACTCCGAGCGAACACAAAATACACGGCAAATCCTACGCTATGGAGGCACATTTAGTACATAAGGGTGCGCATGGAGAATTAGCTGTTATCGCCATACTCATTGAGGAAGGCAAAGAAAGCGCCTTCATTAAAACCCTATGGAGTAATTTTCCAAAAGAAGTGGGTAAAGAGCATGTTGTATCTGATGTAAGAATATGTGCGAGTCAACTCCTTCCAAAGAACACCTCGGCATATTATACCTATACTGGGTCGCTTACCACACCGCCTTGCAGTGAAGGTGTAAATTGGTTTATCCTGAAGGAACCTATTGAGGTATCGAAGGTAGGGGTGAATAAATTTACTTCACTTTTCAAACATGATGCCAGGCCGATTCAACCTGTACATGGGCGTGTTGTTAAAGAAAGCGATTAACCGCAACTTAAACATAAGGGGCGTTGCAATACGCCCCTTCAATTACATTGAATTTCCTGAACATTAAATCTTGCCTTACGGCGACTTTAAAAAATGTCCCTGTAGAGACGCAAAATTTTGCGTCTCTACAATATTGAAATCCCTATTCAAATTCCTTACCTGTTATACTGCAGAGAGGGAACTTGCCTGAGGCCCTTGTCTCCCATCTCCTCCAATAACGCACTTCCATTCAATCTTGAGATTTTTGAATCCATTACTCCGTACGCTATGTTCGTGGAAATAAACCTCACGACCATCGTGCGTCGTAAGAAAGCCGTATCCCTATCGGGAAACAGCGAACTTATGCGCGTGCGGTACTTCTTCATGACGTTTCACTTCTCTGCGGAGCAACTGTGCGTGATCTTCCAACTTGCGGCGGGCAGCGTCAAAGGAATCCTTTATTGCCATATAAAGGTCCGGATTTGGTTCGCGTTTTATGATCAACTCCGTGCCGGGAACCGTTATATCGATGTGTACATTATACAACGACCGCTTGGGCAATGCCTCCACAATAACCCGGCAGCTTGTGATCCTGTCATAAAATTTATCTAACTTCCCGGCCTTTCATTAATATCTGCTTTGATTGCTTCAGTAAGCTCCACATTACGCGCGGTAACCTGCAAAGGAAGTATCAGTTTCTCCTCCAAAAATCAAGTGACGTGTCTATGATACAAATGAAGTAATTTTAGCAACCGATTCGGGGTATGTCAACGCAAAGTAGGAATAGGTTCATTATTTACTCAAACGGTTTGAGAGAACCGTTCAAACGGCTTAAACCGTTTCCCGTTTTATTTCTTGACTCTTTTGTTCATTTACATATAATAAAAATTTCTTTAAAATTAAAACTATTTATATATATCTGAAAGGAAACATCTTTATGAAGAAGAATTATTTATTTACGCCAGGCCCAACTATGGTACCCGCAGAGGTATCGCTGGCCGAGGCGCTTCCCATGATCCATCACAGGACGCCACAGTTCTCTCAAATCTTTTACGAGGTGAGCGAGGACTTAAAATATCTCTTCCAGACAAAAACGGGCGAGGTATTCACCCTCATGTCGTCGGGCACAGGCGCCATGGAGGCATGCGTGGCAAATGTCCTGGCCAGAGGACAAAAGGCGCTCGTGGTTATCAGCGGAAAATTCGGCGAACGCTGGGCTGAACTGTGTAAATGTTTTGGTATCGAAACAATTAACATCGATGTTGAAAATGGCAAGGCTGTGAATCCATCGGACATTGAGGCAGCCCTCAAGAAGACAAGCGGGATTAAGGTGGTATTTACTACCCAGAGCGAAACCTCAACCGGCGTTGTCCACGATATAAAGGCCATTTCCCCCATCGTTAAAAAATACGGGGCATTAATGGTCGTTGATTGTATCTCTGCCATTGGCGTACATCCCCTGATGATGGACGAATGGGCAATTGACGTTGCCATTACTGGTTCACAGAAGGGGTGTATGATGCCGCCCGGTCTCGCCTTCGCCTGCGTTAACAACAGCGCCTGGGATGTTATCGAAAAGGCTGATCTCCCCCGGTACTACTGGGATTTCAGGAAGATGAGAAAGGACTTAAAGGACAAAACAACGCCCTTCACCCCGGCTGTTTCTCTGGTTATGGCAATGAAGACTGCGCTGGACATGATCAAGAAGGAAGGCATTGAGAATGTCTGGAAGCGCCATGCACGCCTTGCCCATGCGACACGGGAAGGCGCAAAGGCATTAGGGCTGGAACTCTTTGCGGGGGAATATTCAAGCAACGTCTTAACCGCCATTAAGGCGCCCAAGGGAATTGACGTTGATAAGATTATCAAGAAATTACGAGATGAGACAGGGGTGACTTTTACCGGCGGCCAGGATGAGTTAAAAGGCAAGATCANGGTGTGCCTTGAAGTATGGGATACCTAAGTGGTTGAAAATATCACCTCTGCGAGCTTAATCCTTGTAGAGAAGTTTGTACCTATGCGTATACAAGGGGGCAATCCGTATGTGCAGAAAGACAGGGTATCATCGTGAGGTGATATGACGGAGTGACGAGGTACAAATGACCTTTTGGGGTGTATGAGTATGGCGTGTTATTTCGTGCCAACTGCCCTTTCTCAGTGAAGCACTGACAATGTCCTTTGTCGGAGATGGAGAAATCGATTAAGTAAAACCATTTCTGGATAATGCGTTTGAACATACATCACGAAGGGAAAAAATGGGTAGCCCATATGACCGGGGGAGGACTTACATCTTGGGAGAAAGTCCCTAACGGCAAGGTATAAGGGAAAACCGAAATCCAAGCTGTATGAGATGGTGATAGACAACGCTCTCTCAAATGTCTATCTTTGAAGTCGTCAGCATTGCTCATAGTAGTCCTGAACTGGTTTCAAGATGAAGGGGCATAACCGTAGTGGAGTTGATGAAAGAGGTAGATTGAATACGTTCAATGAGGAAAGACACTCTGTGCATAAGCAAGCAGTAACAAGAGCCTCTCTTGTTTTGCTTACGGCATGGAGAATCCATACTCAGGAAACACGATTGACAAGTCTATTATCCGTAATCAATCAAAAGGAACATATTGAGAGATGCTTAAGTATCATTCATTAAGAGATAAGGTGTTTAGTCTTAAGAACCTTTATGCTGCTTTTGGGCACGTAAAGAAGAATAAAGGCAAAGCTGGTCTTGACAGGGTGAGTATCAGGCAATTTGAAAGAGACCTTGAAACGAATATTCTCAATATTCACAAGGAACTCAAAACTGAAATATACAAACCTTTGCCTGTCCTGCGGGCATACATCCCTAAAGGCAGGCATGACAAGAGACCTCTTGGCATCCCCATTGTCAAAGACAGGGTGGTACAGCAGGCGTTCAGGCAAATCATCGAGCCAATATTTGAGAAAGATTTCTCGGATAACAGCTTTGGGTTTCGTCCGGACAGATGCTGTCACGATGCTATCAAAAGGCTTGAGCAGTATAAGCAAGAAGGGTATACCAGTGTCCTTGATGCCGACATAAAGGCATTCTACGACACCATACCACATAAGCTTATCATGAACAGGTTGCGTGAGAAAATCGCTGATGGATGGGTTTTGAACAGTATTGAGAAGATGCTCAAGGCAGGGGTCATGGAAGACGGCATCTTGCACAAAACAAACGAAGGCACTCCGCAAGGAGGCGTCATCTCCCCTTTACTTGCCAACCTTATCGGTGACATCATTGACAAGGAGCTTGAAAAGGCGGGATATAAGTTTGTCCGCTATGCCGATGACTTCGTTGTCATGACAAAAACGAAAGAAGAACTTCCTGCCGCCCTTCAGTACGTCAAAGAAATCATTGAAGGGAAGCTTGGAATGAAGCTGAGCGAGGATAAAACCAAGCTCACCAACTTCAAACGAGGCTTCAGGTTTCTCGGATATAATTTCATTGGCAAGTACAAGGGTATAAGCATGAAATCACTGGACAAACTCAAGGACTCCGTCAGAGACATCACCAAACGCACACAAGGCGTTAACCTGCAAGCTGTCATTGATACATTAAACCCTGTAATTCGGGGGCATGTCAACTATTTTCGGCTGGGCAATATACAAAAGGTATATCGCTCGTTAGACTGTTGGGTACGTATGAGGCTTCGTTGCTTCAAGTTTTCGAGAAAATGGAAAACCGACAACAAACGTTTCCCTGTACACCGATTCTTTAAGATGGGATTACTCTCATTTGAAAGAGAATTTCTTAAGGCATGTGCGAAGGCATGATAGGTTACTTTTCTCTGCGATAGAGCAACACTATGGGGTCGCTAACTACGAGAAAAACGTATGGTTTAAAAAGGATACTTTGTCACGTTGTCCATAGTATCTGGCGACGATTGGGGGTTGGAGGCTTACGCCTCCAGCCTACCAGGCTAGGAAGTAGATGTATATACGTTTATAGGACGTATGATACAGCACGTACTGCCGAAGGGGTTCAAGAGGATAAGGTATTACGGGATACAGGCAACAAAGACATTGGAACGAGTGAAGGGAATAATCCAGGAGGCGATGAAAAAGGTTAAGAAGGCAGTAAAGGGTGCGATACAAATAATAGAACGCAGGAGCTATCGGGAGAGATATCGTGAGGGTACAGGAAGGGATCCGCTGAAGTGTCCGCACTGTGGAGAGGAGATGGACTTATGGATGATATGGCATCCGAGGTATGGAGTGGTATATGACGAAATGAAGGAAATAATGAGTGGTAAATATGAGGCAAAGAAGGAAGAATCAAAGAAAGAAGAAAAAGATGTAGGAACCATTCGGTCCGCCCCCAAAGCAGTACAATTATCGCTGTTCAGTATGTGGAACTGAGATGGAGGTAAACGAGGCGATAGTTGACGTTGGGATAGGGATGGCAAAATTTCATAACGAATATTATAAAGGATACATGCCAAAGGTGGGATGTCCAGTGTGTAACAAGTACACAATGGAATGTATTGAGTAAAAGTCCGCCGAAGGCGTTAAGTTCTTACACGAAAAAATTATTTTCGTTTGTTTTGCATGTTTCGTGGGTTATCATGAAAAGCGATTCCTTGTTCAATATTCCCGGCGCAGCGTAACCGCAACCAATTCTCTTTTTTGAAAGCGGGGAGATTGCTTCGGAAAAGACCCTCGCAATGACATGCTTTTTCATAGATGATACTGACTATGCACTTTGATGGCACACTGCATATTATCATTGTGTATAGCGCTTGTCATTGCGAGCGAAGCGAAGCAATCTTTCTCTCATAAACAAACTGTACCTCCTGATAAGAGATGAATGGGGTTGTGAAAAATTTACAAATAAAAGAATGATATATCATCGTAAGAAACGTTTGGTTGTTGAAAGATAAGGAATAGTTTATGATTATTGATAATCTTTTCCGACTCGTTCGGGTTAGGAAATCAAGCACCGTTTCGCGGGTATTTTTCCTCTCTATTTTCACCTGCATAATTTTCTTCACTCATGGTATAAGCTATGCCGCATTGTTGCAATCCACCTACCTCGGCGGCAATGGCGATGAGACCGGCCATGCCATGGTAATCCATCCAACTACCGGTGACATTTATGTGACCGGGACGGCGGACAGCCGGGTCTTTGTCTCAAGGCTTTCAGGCGATCTTAAAACCCTTTATCAGACCATCCACCTTGGAGGAAGCGGCAGGAGCGAGGGCTATGGCATTGCCATCCACCCTGCAACCGGGGATGTCTATGTAACGGGCAATACCACCTCCACTGACTTTCATGGCATCACAAACGGCGCAGATACCACCTTTGAAGGCTACAACGAGGCATTTGTGGCGAGACTATCGGGCGACCTTATGACCCTTCACCAGTCCACCTTTCTTGGAGGCAGAAGCGCAGATACAGGCGCAGGCATTGCCGTCCATCCCACCACAGGAAGAGTCTATGTGACGGGGACAACACAGGGTCGGGCAATTTTTCCGGTATCGCAGGAGGAGCCGACACGACCTTCTCAAATTGGACATTTGCAACCGAGACGATCAACACCGGCACGGAAGGTGATGACACCATTACCTATGACGTATCTGCGGGGACAGACTTCGTCTTCATCGACGGCGAAACGGGAAATGATACGTTGACCATCAATACAGGCGTGCAGATATTCACACTGTTTAGCGTCAAAGGAGAAATCCTTTTCCAGCAGGGCACAGGCGGCTACAAGATATGGATGAGGAGTGCGGAAAAAATAACCGTCCTCGACCCTGATGAAAACCCACTCTTTCAAGTCACAGACGCAAGCGACACCACAGGAGGGCCTGACACATCCTACCATGAAGACGGCTTAGGCAATCTCTTCGCAGTATGGCAGGATGACACGTCAGGGAGTAATAAGATATCTATGAGCAAATCGAAAGATGCCGGGGCAACGTGATTATTCCCTCTGGTTCTTTCATGTGACAATGCTGATAGCATCTACATTGCATGGCAGGGCAGTCACAGAATCCGTCTGTATCGGTGGACTATTGGGATAACGTGTACGTGATGTGGCAGGACAGTAATCCAGGTAACAATGAGATATACATGAAGAAGTCCACAGATGGCGGTACAACATGGACACAACAAAGGCTTACACGGAACAGAGGTTCTTCAGAGCAACCAATGTGCCGATGAGCAGGTCATGGTAATGAGAATTCATATCTATTCTTTGGTGTTCAATTTGAATGAAGAAATTTAAAAACCTTGCGATTTTCTTCATTTTTGGTTTAATATTACTGCAAATGGGAAAGGCAATTTCTTATCATCCAAAAACAATTTTTAAAAGGAGGAATTGAGATGGGAAAGAATGTGACGATAATCTTTTTGGTGATTTTTGTGTCCTGTATTTTGATCAGTCAGCGTATGAGCATTGCCCAAGAACCTGTTGCTGACCAGATCGCGGGATGTGAGGAATGTGATTCGAGATTCGTAAACGCCACAAGTGATACAATAAATAAATTAAAAGTTAAACAACGTTTGGACGTGAATGGAAATATTGTTGTGCGAAATATAGCATCTGGTAAACCCGTGTCAGCTTCCAATTGGGGTCAGACAACCCCTTCAGATTTGAGTAAAGCTGTGGATTCAAAGGAAGGCACATCCACAACAGAAGGGATTACCGTGGTAGCTGGCAATGAAGGTTTTATTACTGTTGATTTAGGGACAGTCTATAAAGGGCTTGTTTATGTCAAAATGGGCGTCAGAATGGTAACTGGTGCTAGTGCCCATTGGAGGATATGGTCTAGCGTTGATAACAGCCAGTGGATTATTAATTGGGATTCACAAAGGATGTATCCCGGTAATACAGAAGTTTTGTGGTATCCGGCGATACCATTTTGGGGAAGGTATATCCGGGTTTCTGCATACGACATAGGGGAGGGACAGGTGGGACTCAAGGTCTATGAGATTTATGTAAAACCGTATCAATAAGCGGCCTCATCGGCATTTCCAAATCTGTCTACAAGGTGTACCGTGACCGATGTATCGTTTTCACCAACGTGAAATTTAACTTCGTCCCATTTTGGATGACGCCGTACTTTTTGTACGTCAAGCCTTGAAAAACCTATAGGCTCTTGAGGTATCCCCAGAATGCCGCTGCGCTCTAATTTCCCGCTATTATTCAGATCGTGATATGCGGAAAGGGAATATTCTCCGGTCGCTACATTTTTAATACTGTATTTTCTGAAATCATCCGCACTCTCAGCGAGTTCTGCATCGATATCTACATATCCCTTGTCTCTTTTCATGTGACACTCCTCGCTGTCACACACAGAAAAACGCACCGGCGCTTCATTGTGATTTGTAAATCTATCCACGGTGACAATTACATCTCCGGCAAATACTCGAAAAGAAAATAGAATAAATAGCAAAGGCAGCCAAATAAAAATCATTCTTTTCTCTCCAGTAAAATAAAAAGATGGGTATTTTATAAACATCTATTTTTATAATCCAAAGTATAGTATAAAGCCACAGAAAAACAAATAAATCAGCACAACGAATTATTTTATAAATGGGTAATTACCATTTTTTGCTTTACATTGCCTCAAAATGAAAAATCAATTTCTTAATAAGATATTCCCGATATGCAGTGTTTGAAATACGGTATTATTCCGCAATATATTCATTGACGAATGGTTGCATTTGACCGAAAATGAGCTAAGTTAATTAACGGTCCATAATTTCCCCACGATAAAAACCGGCAGAAATTAACCCTGTCAGGGTTTTAAACCCTGACAGGATTGACTCATGAATTTCGTGCTTCGGATTTTGTCTTTTCCGGCTTGTTCGGGTTAAGGAGTTTAAACATGAATTCAGTATGGCGTCTCATGTTTATTGCAGGTTTGTACTATTTTTTGCAGGGAATGAGCGGCAACCCAGGCATTCATCATAGGCTCTTAACTTTTATCTTACCCAGCATTTTGGCTTCGGGGCGGCAGACCTTGCTTATTTTACGTTTCTCATAACGATTCCATGGATGGTTAAGCCGGTATATGGAATTATCGCCGATAGTGTGCCGCTATTCGGTTATCGTATGAAAAGTTATTTTATTTTAGGAAGTCTTATTGCTTCGTTGTCTTACCTTATTATCTTCTGGGTTGGCTTGAGCACCGTATCATCGCTCTATCTTTTGTTTATTTTGCCGGCGGTAGGCGTTGCGTCTTCAGATGTTCTTTGCGATAAATGGATGCTTGTCACGGGTAAACCTTTAAACGTAACAGACCGTATGCAATCTGCTCAATGGTTTTCGATTTCCATCGCAGGAATTATCATCATGGTTGTCGGCGGATATATTGCACAATATATGCCGTTGAGTCATGCGGTTCTTGTTTCTTTGCCGTTTGCCCTGATGGTAATTCCCTTGACCGTTTTTTCGTGGAAAGAAGATCGGGTTGCTTCCGTTGGTCATGCTGCTCAAGAGGCAAAAGAGGGTTTACGACACGCGGCAAAATCCAAAAAACTTTTGGCGTGTGCGGCATTTCTCTTTCTTTTCAACGCAATGCCTCAGTTGGGTTCACCCGTTCTCTACGTTTACGAAACCAACGTTTTAAACTTCTCGCAGGTATTGATCGGTTATCTTGATATGACGGCTAACGTTGGCTTTCTAATCGGAGTTGCATTATATGGTCTGTTTTGTAAAAAGCTACCGGAAAAATTGATGCTGCGGCTTATTGTAGTAAGCGCTGTGCTCTCAGCAATCTGCTTCATATTCTTTCGGGGTCCTTTTAGCGCCTTTATCATATTTTTTGGTTCGTCCGTAATTGGCATTATTGCCTATATGGGTCCGCTTGTCATTGCAGCTAAGGCATGTCCTAAAAATGCCGAAGGCACAGTATTCGCGTTGCTTATGTCTGTTATCAATTTCGGGAAACAGAGCGGCAATATAATCGGCGGCTGGATTTATGAACCGTTTGGGTTTACCTGGCTCGTAGT
>JAXMAC010000069.1:0-19127 GCA_046350595.1 Candidatus Brocadiaceae bacterium
CATAGTAGTGCACTATTTTGCTGTAGATATTACCGCCAAAGTAGACCCTTGCACGGCGCAAGTTGATATCGTTGAGATCGTCCTCTCCTTTTGCATCTTCATCCCTGTCTTTGAAGGTATACCGGAATTGCATCCTGGCGCCTGTATTTAATGTATAGTTTCCATCTGCAGAACGGATACTTAACGCATATTTTTCATCATCAGGAGTATATACTGGTGTAAGTCCAGCCATGCCAAGGGCCATCTTTTTCCGTGCCTCATCCGTGGAAAGATAGTCCTCTATTTCATGCTTAATCTCCTCCTTTGTAACTGGCGCTGGTGTGGGGCTAACTGCCTCCATACGGTTTTTCAAGGCCTGTATCTGTTCCTGCTGCTTTTGCATTGACTCTTCCATTTGTTTCAACTGCCATTGTAAATAGTCCCGATCACTTCCGGACATCTCCTCGGTCTGCCCTCTTTCCTGAGCAAAAGCATTTTTTGACATACTGGCTGCATATGGACTGCATAGTACCATCGTCGACGCTAAAATATATTTATACCATTTACTTTGCATTTTATATTCCTCCTTCTTTTCTTAAAATGTCTAAAAAAACGTTAACCTTCATCACAACATTTATTAATAATTAAAATTGAGGGAGCAGAAGGAAGCCACCTCCCGCATGGAGGCCAGACTGTCCTTTGCTGGTGATTAACGCCCTTTACTGATGTTTTTATTATAAGTTTCTTTGTTAAGGAAATGTTAAGAATTTGTTAATGTTGTGTTAAATTTTGCATGTTATTTAAATGAAGGAGGAATTCTATCTTCATACTTCTGTCAGGAGTTTTGTTTGCAATATCTCAGCCTCTTCTTTCAACATCCCAGAAAATACCCCAAGATAAAGGGTTTTGTGCCGTGTCCTCGAGCGACTAGCGCCGCGTTTTGGCGATACGTTCGACTTGTTCGAGATAACGGGCAATGTCATCGAGCGGTTTAACTTCTTGTGCACGGCGTAGAAGAGGGATGGCTTCCGTATACCTGCCCATACCCACCAGTACCTGCGCGTGACGAATTTTGGCTCTGACTTCGAATGTTTCGAGACTCTCTGCACGTTCGTAATAGAAGATGGCACGGTCTGGTTCGTTCTGCTTAGAATAGTGTTGTCCGAGAAGCATCAGCGCTTCGCCGTCAAGGGGATCGAGCTTAAGAATTTCTTCCAATACACCGACCGTCTCGGTGCTGCTGGCGCCCTCAGCTATATTTAGGCGCGCTTCTATCTTGAGCAGTTTTCTTCGATCTGCATCTTCTAACAGCTTGTCCCAGACCTTGTGGATGTGCGTCGTAATCTGCCGTGCTTGAATGAGTGCACCGCGTACAGCCAACAACTCGGTGGACTGCAGCGGTCTTGCGAACGGTTGCTTTGCATCAAGATCAATGGCACGCAAATAGGCGCTGGCTGCAAGGTCCATCAGGCTTTCACTGACATAAATATCGCCGAGTGTATAAAGACTGTCCACGGTCGATTTACCTAATAGGTCCACAGCTTCGAGGTTTTTAGCGGCTTTGAGCGGTTGTTTCATGCCAAGGTATGCCTGTGCCTGCAGCAGCCAAAAATCAATTTTTTCCGGGTAGCGTCCGATGAGGACGTCTAACAGGGTGACCGCGTCCTCGAACTTCTGTTGTTTGAAAGCGCAGCGGGTAATGCCAAGCCGCCATTCGGTATTTTCTGGCTGAAGCAACAGGGCGTTGCGGTACGCAGCTTCCGCAGCTTGGTAATCCTGTTTTGCAGCGTAGGCAAATCCGAGCAGGCCGTACGAATAAGCATCACCGCCACCAAGTTCGATCATTCGGGTAAACGCGCCGATCGCGTCGTCGTGCTTGCCGTTGCGGATGTAGATTAGCCCAAGGTTGCGCCATGCACGACGAAAACTGGGAAATTTTCCTACGGCCTTTTGATAGTTGCTGAGCGCATCAACTAACTTGTCTTGTTGGAACTGAATGCCGCCCACGGTAAAATCCAGGATTGCAGAACATTCCGGTTTCATTTGTTTTTTTAGCATGACCTCGGCCTTGGGAAGGTCGCTTGCCATCAGTGGCCGGATCTTTTCGAGGATCGAGACCTCCTCCGGCGTGATGCGGGGCTCGATTTCTGAATTGATGCCATAGCCGGCAATGAACTGTTTTTGAAAAACCGGATCATTCCATATCTCAAGTTCCGCTTGAGGAGCTGCGTGGGTTACCGTTGAGGTAAAAGCGGTTATTCCAAAGATCAGGATAAAAAAGGCAAAAGAGAAAAATCTATAATCTATAATTTGTAATTTTAATTCTTTCATGGTTTTTATCCTTTCGGTAATCTGGTAGGTAAACGCCCACGTACATGTACAGCCAGGCGGTTCTGTTTCCTTGGTCTCAATTTACCATTTACAGATTTGCTGTTATGAATGGCTTGGAACGTTGCTTTGGCTGTACTTGCCGATGGATGCATAAGCAACTCTAATTGTGTAGCTGCTGATTCAATTTCAAGACGGGCTTTTTCCATCCGGGTGTTGAGAAGGTTGAACGGAATCAGCGCCGTGATCGCGATGCCCAATCCGAATGCCGTAGCAATAAGCGCCTCAGCTATGCCACCCGTGATCGCACCCGGTGTGCTGAGCTCACCACCGATAAGCGAAAATGACCCCATCATGCCTGTAACCGTACCGAGCAGCCCGAGAAGCGGTGCGAGCGTGATCTCCATGTCGAGGATTGGAATGCCACGACGGAAGCGTTTCAATTCCTGTTCTTGCGCGTACAGAAGTGCGCTGGCGAATGATTTCTCCCTGTGTGTCATTGCATACCCCAGTGTACGTACGATGTAGAACTTCGACTCGTTGCTGATTTGGATCGCGCGCTCCATGTCGCCTTTGCCGACTGCCGCAAAAAATGCTTTTATCACTTGCGGATCACGCGTGCGCTGCTCGCCGATCAGGAAGATGACGCGCTCGATGACTGTGCCTTGTGCCAAGATAGAAGCAAATAGCAACGGCCACATGATCAGTCCACCCTTCTTAAAGATGTTGATCAGGCTGGTCTTCATTAAAAGCTCCTTAAATTTGTCGCTGAGCTTTTCTTGTATCGTGATGTTTTCTGACGGAAACTTGGTTTCTATTTCACTGCTGGAGCCGTCTCCGTCGATAGATTTTTTCTGAGATATCGAGTCGTTTCCAAATGAGACAATGTCGTCCCGACTATCAGCACGGCGCATACTGGCAAACGCAAAAGTCAGGAGACAGGAGAGGAAAACTGCCATAATCGATAGTCGCAACCCTGCCCAAAGACGACGGGACGGCGATGTTCCAGCAAATAAAAGATTCATTACATGTTTTAAGTATTTGTTATTCATAATTGTTACCTCGGTTGAAAACGGATTGGCACGCGCATTTTACAGGGCACACGCTGCCCGGCTTTTATGCCCGGTTCGAATTTCCATTGTTTTATAGCATCGACCGCCGGTTTCTCGAATGCGGGGTCCGTAGATTTCTCGACACGCGGATTGGTAACCCTGCCAGTCGTGTCCACAATAAAAACAACGCTAACAACGGCTTCCATAGAGCGCTTCCCGGAGGGATAGACCGGCGCTGCCTGGAAAATAGGGCGCGGTTTCTGGTCGATCTCAGCGAGACTAAACGCCTTCTCGAGACTTTCATCAAGCGCACTGGCTTTGCCCATGCCACCAATGCGGCCTCCGGACGAAAAACTAAGGGAGTCGGCGAAATCACTATTTCCACCAGCTTGTCCGCTGAGAGCCGCCTCAAGCGCACTGAGACTGGCGGCTTCCAGCTCAGGGGCATTGGTTGCGGCTGATAGTTCAAGGTTTCTGATGATTTCAGAAGCGTCCGGGGCTTGTTCGGTTTCCATCTCCTCAGGCTTCTCTGGCTCCGGCTCTTTGGGTTTCTCCTTTTTGGCAGCAATATCTTCTTCGCACAACAACTCTACCTTTTGCAGCGTGCCATAGTCTTTCTTGTGGCTGAGGAACAGCAATCCACCGAACAGGATAACACCGGCGTGCAACATGATGGCGCAACCGATGCCGAAGTATAGATTGACCTTCATTTCTTGTCCGTGTTGATTGCGACCTTACTGATGCCAATCTTGCGAACCTCATCGAGTACGGCGACCACGTGTTTGAAATCGGCGCCGCCATCACTGTTGATAATGACCTTCGGGTCTTTAGTGGTAGACTTGAGCGTCTGAAGTTTCAATGGCAACTGTGCAATGGTAATTTTCTCCTTGTTGTAAAACAAGTCACCTTTAGCGGTAACGCTGAGCGTTACCGCTTTTTCCATTTCCTGCTGATCGCCGAGTGAGGCGGCACTGCTGGCAGTTGGCAATGCCACCTGCACACCCTGGTTTTTCGTCATTGAGAGCGATACCATAATGAACGTAGCAAGGAGAAAGAAGATAATATCAATGAGCGGGATGATTTCTATCCGCGCCCGCTTTTTGCCATAACCGCTAGATGAACCGTGCATAGTTACTCCTCTGTAAAAATCAACAAATTCTATTCAATTATTGTTTAATAATCGCCACTGGAAGGCTATTAATAACTTACGGAGCCTTCAATAACCATATCGTTTTGCTTTCTAGAACCGCTTTATCGCTCCTTGTGCAGCCACTAATCTACCTTACTTTGATACTTTTCCCAACTATTGCAAGATTGCCCGATAATTCTATTGTTTGTAATAATTTATACCTGTATATTTCATATGCCGCTTCATGTTGACTCATTTTAACAGTTACCTTAAGCTATCGGTTTCATGATAGTTCCTCCATCAGGAGTTTTCCATGCTGGGTAATTTGGCGTCCGTATTAACCTGACTCTCTTGTGGATGAAGCATTAACTCCAATTGCGTGGCAGCTAATTCAATCTCGAGGCGTGCCTCTTCCATCTTGGTATTGAGGAAGTTGAACGGAATCAGCGATGTAATGGCGATTCCCAACCCAAATGCCGTGGCAATAAGCGCCTCAGCGATACCACCCGTGATTGCACCCGGTGCACTGAGTTCACCGCCTATGAGCGAAAATGATCCCATCATGCCGGTGACTGTGCCTAACAATCCGAGTAACGGTGCGAGTGTGATCACCGTATCCAGAATTGGAATGCCTCGCCGGAAGCGTTTCATTTCAAGCTCCTGAGCATACATGAGTGCATTAGCGAGCGATTTTTCTTTGTGCGTCAACGCATAACCTAACGTTCGTACAACATAATATTTCGATACATTGCTGGTACGGATCGCAAGCTCAGTATCGCCTTGTTCGACTGCAGCAAAGAATGTCTCCATTGCTTGTGTATCTCGTTTGCGCTGCTCGTTGATCACGAAGAAAATGCGTTCCAAGACCGTGCCAAGTGCCAAAATCGCGGCAAATAACAACGGCCACATAATAGGTCCACCCTTATTAAAGATGTGGATCAGGCTTGTCCTCTGCACGAGCGCCTTGAGCGCGCCTCCACGCGACGGATCAAGCGGTAGCAGTCCTTTGCTGCTTTCAATCAATTCTGAGATGCCGGTTTGCAGCGCTCCTTCCAATGGATGAATTAACGGTTTGGCAGAACCAGACTGCGGGATAACAAGACCGGTAGCAGCGCCATTCTTGGCGCTGAATAAAGCAACTGGACCTACAATTGCAAACTGACCATCCACAACCGCCCCCTCCGGGTCCACGCCGATACCAGGAAAACGCATCCCTCCGATAGAGTCGAACAACCGCCTCAGCGAGACATTAACTAAGGCGACTTGCCGGGTGAACTTCTCCTGCATGGACAGCGTGATGTTTTCAGTCGCCTGTTTAGCGGTGTTGATTGCTTCGCCGCAAAACTGGAGTTCGCTGACATTGATCTTTGATTCAAACGTTCTCGCATACTCGTCGAGCAAATTTCCGATATAGGTCAACTCATCCTGTCTGGCTTTTGTCTCGGCCTTGATAGTGATGATCTCGAGGTTGCCAGCATCCACCAGGCGCGTAACCTTTTCATGATCGCGCCGCAGTTGAGCAAGCTTCTCCTCCAGGGTCGTGAGTTCTTGAGCGAGCGGCAGTTTTTCAGTCGCTATCTGTTCGCGCAATTGATTGAGTTCCTGAATACTTTTAGCCAGTTCTTGCCCGGAAGAGAAGGACAGTTGGTTAACCATCCTGCTGGAAACCGGCTGTTCAGCAAAACTACAGACGGAAAGAAAAAGAATGCTAAATATGATGGCGGGTGTTTTAATAAATGTTTTCATTTGAGTATCACCGGTAGTGGCACGAAAGCCGGACTTTGTTTACCTTCGAGAATTTCCAGCGCCCTCAAAACATCACGGGCAATGGTTTGGGATGGTTCCCACTTCCAACCATCGGCGGAGGGGCTGCCGATGCCGGCTTCACCGCGGGCGCTGACGTAATAGGCTTGTGCAAGACCCACATAAATGGCTTTTACCTCTGAAGGTTTGCCATTGGCTAGGTTGTGGACTTCATAACTGACCGTTATTTCGTTATTAGTTTTATTAAGCTCATTAAGGATACCGAGAAC
Organism: Candidatus Brocadiaceae bacterium; assembly: GCA_046350595.1. Lineage (GTDB taxonomy): Bacteria > Planctomycetota > Brocadiia > Brocadiales > Brocadiaceae > JAHFOW01. The sequence continues at coordinate 6,522 of JAXMAC010000069.1, forward strand.
GTTTTGGAACCGCTCGGCGGCGGAGACGCGTGTCTTGACCGGATCTTCCGGTATTCGTTGATACAGGGGTTGAAGTTTGGTTTGGATTGGCTCAGGGATCTGTCTGTACAGCCGGCGGATTTCACCTTCCATACTGGTGACGACCTCAGTTATTTGCGAGCCAGCGGCCTTGAGCTGGTCATTTTCGGTAAGCAGGTCGTTGCGTTTCTTGTTGGACTCGGCAATACTGGATTCTGCCTGCCTAAGTTTTTCCTCGAGAGTTGCTACCTCCTTTTTGACCAGTTCCAGTCGTCCGATCAAAATCTCTTTGCCCTGTTGCCAGTCTTTGCGTTCCTTCGAAATGATTTGCTGGGTTTCAAGCCACTTGTCCATTGCCAGACGGGTCTCTTCGAGCGTCGGTTGTACGGAGATTTTCTCCGCAATGTCTGTATGTGCGGTTTTTTCCTCTTCCTTCTTCCCTGTCTCAGTATTTTGCCCGGTTTCCTTGGGATTCTCCGCGTGGACAACCTGTAAGCCGGCAAAGAAGAGAATATAAACTAAAAAGACTAAAAATGTTTTCGTTTTCATGCTATCTGATCTCCTATCTCTGTATCTTTAATTCTTCTTTCTTAATCACATCTTATTCTTCAACTTTTTATTAAGGTAGTGTCTTACCATACTCCGCCTATGCTAAATGAGAAATCCATGCCCTTTGTATAGGAAGTTCTAACCGCCTCATCTCCAAGAGAATCAGGGGGACGGTAGACTTCCTGTATTTCCGGATTGGTCAGGTTTCTGACTAAAAACGTTAAATTAAAGTGCTCACTCAGTTTTTTGGATACACTCAGATTAAGCGTACCGTACTCTTTTGCATAAACATCAGGTACGTAATGGCCATTTCTATTTCCTGCACCAACCACCAGGGTATCGCCTTTCACCGTATAAAAAAGCCCGATTTGTGTGGCAATGCGCTTATAATCATACATCCAATAAATATTGTAGAGGTACGCAGGGGCATTCAGCATGTCACGGGTAGCCGTCTCAACCCCGACATCTGCAAGATTTTCCCTTTCACTCCCAGGAAGAGTCACCTCTGAGTCAATAAACGTTGCATTCCCCCCTACAGAAATACCATCCATCGTATCCCAGAAATGCCCCAATTGCTGCCGCGTTTCGATTTCAAAACCGTTCAACTTACCTTTTGGAAAATTCAGTGGCGTTATGAAGGAAAATGCGTTAACCAAATCCTGCACATATTCAATAGGATCCTTGATGTCTTTATGAAACCAGGAGACGGACATCAATCCGCCGTTGTAGGGGGTATAATCAATGCGCAGGTCGTAATTTCGCAAGGCGCTCATCTGTAGTTCGGGGTTCCCGATAAATATATCGCCACCGAGGAATTCCTGCTGCTGAATGGGGGTGAGTTCTTTAAAGGTCGGGCGGGCTACTGTTTGACTATAGGAACCACGTAGCGTAATCTTCTTGATCGGTTTCAACACAAACCCGAGTGAAGGCAGCACATCAGCTTGTTCAAACGAAACATCAGCTTCTCCGGGAAGCAGATCAGTGTACAAACGGTTCCCATTCTCATCAGTCGTAACCCATTTCGCATCCTTTTCAGGGTAATTGATGATGCTAAGTGCGGTGGTTTCATAACGGGCACCTCCGATCAAATTCGCGAAAGAACATAAGGGTAAGTCTGCCATGTAATACCAGGCTGAAATCTCCTGTTTGCCTTTATAATCCACGTCCACAAAAGGTGGTCCGTCTTTTATCGTAGGACCTCCCAGTTCCAGAAATTTATCACTATAAGAATCATCCTCCCACGAGCCTTCATGAGTAGGAATGGGATCTTCTCCGGGCTGTCTGTAGTTACCAAAAGAATTCTGATTAAACGTGCGATCCACATGATCATTAAATACGCCGAGTTTCACATATCCTTTATCGCCGCTCCATTGTTCAAATGGGGACTTCCAGTCCGCAAAATATTGCCTGCTTTCTTCTGAAATATCCGTCCAGGTTCTCGAAAGATTCCCCAAAAGAAAATTTGCGGCCGGTGTGAATGGTCCATAGTGTGCCGGGTCAGTATGAGGTGGAATGCCAAATGCGGGGTTTCCTGGATCATAAGATTCCGCATACCAGGCTGAACCGAACTGCCGTTTGTCAGGTTCATTTAAACCGGAAGAGCTTAGGGCAAAGGTCCAGTCAATTTCAGGAGGGAGAATCGTGAAGGAATCTTTGAATCCAATTTCAGAAATAGGGAGGGTGTGCTCTCCGTTGAATTGCAGCGTGTCTGTTGTCAGCTCGGTATACGTCAGCGTTTCGGTCCTAAGATAGGGTGCCGCATTCAGATTTTCGGGTGCATTGCCTAAGTTCTTCGGGTCATTGGGGTCATAGCCGGGAAAATAATATGCTTTACCCCTGGTATCTTCGGCAAGAATTGCCTTATCCTCCGCACGCCGGGTATGCATATAGAGTGCCTTCAGCGAATGGTCTTCGATTTCCATTCCCATGGCGCTCAGTACGCCCCATTGCACCGATTCGCTCCCCTCCGTGATATCAAAAAGCGCTGTTTTAAAATCTTCTCCCACAGCCGGTATCGGAGGGTTAGGTGGCTGATCCGGATTTCCGTATTGAGGTGTCAGCCCCTTATTGGGGTTATTTTTATCAATCCACAAGGAATCATTAACGCCGTTGTTAAAAAAGGCGCTGTCCCGTTTGTAATATGGGCTAACAAGGCCACCGACCTTGATTCCGTTATTGAATTCATGTTTTCCGCCGCCGGTCATAGACATATTATAATCAATTGGCGCATCACCACGGGAAACACCCACCGGACCGGTAAAATTACCATCCGACGGAATATCCCGCCTGCCGTCATCTATACCCAAAAAATTTACTCCTCCCCCCTTGTATGTAAGGAAATTGTCATTACCTGTTACCTGTGTGTTATATTCGGCCCCGTTCTTAAAATTGAGCACATGCTTATCCGGAATGCCTTTGAGTACCACATTCACCGCTCCACCGGACGCATCACCCTGCTGATCTGGTGTAAAGGTTTTACTGACCTGAATACTATCAACAACCTCAGCAGGAAACTGGTCGAGTTGCACAGCGCGCTTATCCGGATCCGCTGTCGGCAGGCGTACGCCGTTCATCTGTGAGTTGACGTACCGATCTGGCAAACCGCGAACCACGGCAAATTTGCCGTCCTGCACCGTAGTACCCGCTATAAGATTTAACGCACTTGCTGCATCTTTGGCGCCTGCTTGTTTCATCCATTCAGAGCTGATCGAGTCCATAAGAGCCGGGCTTTCGACACGGAGCATAAGCAGACCCGCTTCTGAGCTTCCGATTTGCTGTTCCTGGACAACAAATTCATCCATCTCAGCAAACTCGCCGGCCAATGAAATCTCCACCTCTGTCATTTTTCCCGGTGAAACTACCACATTGGTTTGCACCTGACGGGTGTAGCCTTCTTTCGAAAAAACAAGCGTGTAACTTCCCGGCGCCACCTGATTGAAAACAAAGTTGCCCTCATCCGTGGTGGTTACTGTATCGCCGGTTTCGGCAATAGAAACCTGCGCGGCAGCCAGAGGCACATTAAAATCCTTGTCGTACACCATGCCGCGAATAGAGCCTATTTGCTGCGCAGAAGCCATCTTTGCAAAGAAAAGCAACATACCCAGGAATATGCAGCTATACCACTTAACAGATATAGCCATACGCACAAACATCAGTTGCCAAAAGATCGAGTATAATCATCTGTGTATAAACATTAAGTAGATTGAAAATCCAATACATTAACAACAAGCCTCAACCCCTGTGCTTTACCAGCCATTCTCTGGCGAGTTCCTGCGATGTATCTATTTGAGAAGGAGACATCTTGTTCATAATGATGTTGCGCTGTTCCAGCGCAGTCTTATGCCCTTGTGAAGCAGCAAGGCTGTACCACATATAGGCAGAGACATAATCTTGCAGTACCCCGCGTCCGTATTCATACATCATACCCAGTTTGACCTGTGCCAGTGGTATTCCCCGATCTGCAGCAAACCAGTACCAATTAGCTGCTTCCGTGTAGTCTTGAGGAACACCACGTCCTTTAAAGTACATCAAACCCAGATTGATCTGTGCTATACATTCTTCCCGTTCGGCGGCAAGTTTAAACCACTTGAACGCTTCCTTATAGTTAAGGGAAACACCCTGTCCTTTGAGGTACATCAAACCCAAATTTGTCTGCGCAACGGCAAGTTCCTGGTCTGCAGCAAGCTGTAACCACTTAGCCGCTTCCTTATAGTTTTGAGGAACCCCTTTTCCTTCGTAATACATCCGGCCCAGAAGGAACTGGGCTTCGGGAACTCCCTGCCCGGCGGAAAATTGCAAACACTTCCTTGCAAGGGTATAGTCCTGAATCACACCTTGTCCTTTGTAATACATCAGTCCCAGATTATTCTGTGCCAAGGCATATGCCTGTTTGGCTGCAAGCTTGTACCAATGAGCAGCTTCATTATAGTCTTGAGAAACACCTTGCCCCTCATAATACAGGGCACCCACAAGAAACTGGGCTTTAGCATTTCCTTGTTCGGCAAGGGGTTTCCACTCCTGAAAAGCTATCGCGTAGTCTCTGTTATTGAACGCATCCCAACCCTTCTGAAAGTCAGCACACCGCCCTTCTGTTGAAGACAACAGTAGAACCGTAAATATGCAGAGAATAGACCGCAGATTTTTCACACTTACCATGGGTCTCTCAATCCCTTGTTAATCTGACGCATTCTGGTCCATAGTTCAGCGTCAGGCTCTACCCTGTGCAATGCCATCGAAAGGCTTGTGGCGGATAAATCTTCGGCGCGCGGTCTGGAATTGGGATTTTCAATACCTTCTTCAACTGCCCGTTTATAAATCACCAATGCGGCAGCCATGTCGCCCATCGATTGATACGCCTCCGCAAGCAGGCGAAGCGGTTCAGCCCGGTAGATGTTCACAATCTTATCCCTTTGCAAATCGAAAAAAGCGAGAAGGGCGTCCGCATCAGTTTTTGCTTTTTGTGTATCACCAGCACGGAATTGCAGTTTAATTAATTTCGATATCAAGGAAATACGGTATTCCGGAGGCCATCGTGCGTTATCTATAAAGCCGCGTGCTTCGTTAACCAACGCAAGCGCCTTGGCTTGGTCTGAATGATCCAGCGCAAACCCGGCCAACAGCGAAAGCAGTTCTACCCTCTTAAAAATCGGTAATGTGCTCCAGGAGGTTTTCATTTTCTCCTCCACAAGCGAACGCCGCTCTGCATCGGTATAATAGCGGTTAAAAAGATTAGCGTACACCTTCAACGCATCTTCTACGACATCAAATTTTCCCGTTGCAATTAATGCATCGAGATTATGCACCTGTTCGCTAAAACTATCATTGCCGATACTCGTTGCTTTTACTTTGGCAACTTTGCCCCTTTCAGAGTTTGCAATAGTTTTTTCATACTGCTCAGCCAGAGCATGTTCTCCTAGTAAGGTATACACGGCAGCAATTTTTGCCATAATTTGTTCTTTATGCCAGTCTTGGGCAACCCCGGGAACGGGAATGGCACGTTCTACATACTGCCGCGCTTCCCCGGTATAGCCGCGACTGACACAATAAAGAGCGAGGTCTCCATAACATGTGCCACGTCGCCAGTTATCAATTTTTTCAATAAAACCTGCCGCCTGCTTCGGCTGATCGAGTACAAGCGCTGCTGCCACAACTTTTTCCTGCGCCCGCGACCTATCTTTGATATTCGGGTCAGTTGGAATTTCCGATGCCATCTGAAATGCGAGAGCGAGCAGTTCTTTTTGATACACCGCGAGCGGCTTGTCCGTTAAGGAGCCTATAGCCCCGGACTTGTCTTGTACAACACCATCCGTCTTGTCCTGCTTGACGCAACCCGCAGTAAACAAATAAAGAAAAGAACCGAAAAGCAGCAAAATAATTTTTAACGTTATTATCATACTTATTAATGTATTTTCTCCGGTTTTGTTCATCAATATGTGTATAATTAATTTTTTCTTCTAATACAGTTTTGCATATTTTTTCTTACCCTCTATCAAAAACATACGCCAGGAATAATACCTCTCAAATATTAGTGAAATATTAAGGAAATATTAATATTGTGTTAATAAATAAAGCTTATATTTTGATGTAAAACATCTTTACCATGATATACTGCAGTTAGCTTTGTAGCGTTGTTCATATATAATTGTATCCTGCATTTCTACTTGTATTTACAATGGTTTGCAGGGATTGCCAATATTGTTCGGAGTGTTGGATAAAGATGTTCATTCTGATAAAAAGCGATAGCAGCGACTCAATGTCGCTGCTATCGTAACTCATTAAAATTTAATAATATTGCATTAACCCCAATTAATCTGTAACAGTCATACCATAGGCATCCGCTGCCGTCCAGCCTTTGAGCCAGTTTGCCTTAGAGCTAAATGCGCCCGATATAAAACCGGCGTAAAGAATCCATCTTTAGGGGCATTGTGTGCGCTCTTGCGAGCCTGCTTTCTTGCACGGGGATCTACGAATACAACCGGGAGAATTTTTTTGCCCTCTGTAGAAGTAAACAACGCACCGCGTGTAATGCCTGCAATTGGGGCATCACCCGCATTGGCGCCAGGGATGACTACGTTTCTTTTCGCCAGGTTACTTCCACCATTTTTCGTTACGCCAACCGCATCCGAATCGGTATAGGCGTCTGTGTGTAGGTTGCGGAAGAACACGCTGTTTTTAATTTCCACCAGATTTTGCCGGAACTCTGAGCCGTGTAAAGCATTTCAGGTGAGTTGAAATCGCAGGCGAACACCCGATGCATGCATTCACCGGAGAAGTGACCTTGTAACTGGTTTTCCATGTGTCCGCAAACGACAACGTGCCGTTGTAGCCGTAACCATGAGCGCCGTCGCCATCGCTGTTGTCAGGTCTGACAATTTTTTCTCCACAATCCATGAATATGCAGTTGCGATACTGGACACGGGCATTGTCGCGCCATACGGTTGCACCATCCCCATCAAGCGGCTGACCAATAACAGTGGCGTTATATATCGTGGATGTGGTCACTGGCTGTGCGTCTGAATCTTCGGCACCATCAGTTTCGAAGCAGTTGTCACCCACACCGGAACCCTGGTTGGCATCGATGCTGTAGCCCTGAACGATAAAGATGAACTGGGCTTTACCACGCCAACCCTCGTCAACGTCGAAGCTGTCATCACCTACGTTCCAGATGCTGATATATTTCAGGTTGACCGTACCGCCCCAGATTTCAATGCCGTCATCTACATTGTTCATGATCTCTACATGATGAATATCGGTTTCGCGACCAATACCACCCAGTGACAGACCGTTGAGCTCATTGCCGAGACCGATAACTTTACCGCCGTAACGTATCGACAGATAGCGGATAGAACCACTGTCGTCATTGTCATCGGCGCCGCCGTACAACGAGTAATCAGGGTCCGTCAAACCTTCCATCTGCTTTTCATTTAAGCCGGAAGGGTCCTTCGTGTTATCACCAACCGGAAGCCCCCCGTAATGAGATGCGGAAATTAATCCTTTCCCCATGATTGTCAGGTTGCCCCACTCATTGGCGCCCTCACGCCAGTGCCCGGTTTTGGGATCGCCGCCGCTGGAATGATTAGGATCGGGTGTCCATGTTGCCACATCATCAGTTGAGGTCATAATGACCGGCTTCATTTTAGTACCTTTAATGTAAATTTTAGCGCCGCGTGCTATAGCCAGACTACCACCGACTCCGCTGTCACTTGCGATAACCGTACCGGCTTCAATAGTCAGGGATGCCCCTGGCAGAACAAAAATCTGTTTCGTCAATTTATATACATTGTCCGCAGTCCAGGTAGTAGAAGCGCTAATATTTTCCGACACCTCCACGGTTGCCGCACTGGCAGTGCCGGCAATGAAAAGGGACATCAGTACCCCTAACACTGTCTTTGTTATGTTTTTCATGATATTTCTCCTTTGCTTTTTGCTTGTAACCTAAACGGATAAAAAAATCTACTTCTTAACAGACATTGGTTTTATCCTCCCCCGTTTCCTTCATTTATTTATATTCAAGTGCTTTACCAGCCTCCTTTCTTCTTTTAGTATGATTTTTTTCTCACATCTTCTTGAAGTTAATGCTGAAATAAAATAACCTTTGAATATGAAATTAGTATGAAGATGTTGTTAATATTGTGTTAAATTTAAAAGTCAAATCTTTGTTGGAAAGCTATCTCTGACATGCCAGAGATAGCTCTGCAGCGCTAAGCATCATGTTGTTTTCCTTCAAAATACCTGCAAGACGGTTCAGGTCTTCTATATGTCTCAAAAATGGATCATGGCATCACGACATCCAGAAGTTTTTTTTGCGCATCAATCAGCAATGGAAGACATATCATTCGTTATTGCCAGTATTGCAACCTATACAGTTCAATTACTCAAAAATGGTGCTTGTTTTTTTTGGATTTGAAAAGATAGTTTATTGAGGCCTTCAACTACGACACTGTAACGTCTATCCATTACAGTAATCACTTGGTGTATAAACTCGGATGTCTCCTTCGTTTCTACTTTAAAGGTTTCAGCTGCGATAGGTTTCTTTTCAGCATTTATGTTTTGTAATAAAACAACCAGGCGACTGTAAATCTCTGACATGCTCTCGATATCTTCTGCCATTGTGTACAGTCTGGCTTGAACATTCCGTGGTAATTTACCAACAAACTCCATGAAGCTATCTCTTGTAATCATTTCCACGACAGCTTCACCGTCCGCTATTACCGAAACAGTTCTCTTTGTCTTTCGCAGGAAGTCCATTTCTCCAAAGATATCACCTTTTGTCAATGTTCCAATTAACGTTTGCTTTCCATCAACGTTTTTCAATACCTTGGCTTGTCCGTCTTTTAAGATATACACATAATATGGCCACGTATCTTCTCTGAAGATAGCTTCGCCGTCTTTGATTTTCTTGACTCTGGAATCAAAAACTTCCGGAAATATATTCATAGCATTGCACCTCCGTTTTTTTGTTTGGAATTTCTCTTTTTCACAATTTAAGAATTGCGGGAGAGAAAGGAAACCACTCTCCCGCATAGGGGGACGGTTGTCTTTACAGATAAACCACCTGATAGGTAATTCACGTAAAGACGAGAAGATTATAAAACCACAATCTTAAAGGAAGATTAAGGAAGCATTAATTTTGTGTTAAATATGAAATAATTATAATTGGTAATTCAGAAAGATGCCTAGCGGGCTAAACCAATAAAAACCTATCCTCACTAATTTCTATTATTCCCCGAATTTATAACCAAGTCCATGAATCGTCATTATGTGACTTGAGAAGTCTTTCAGTTTTTTTCTGAGGGAAGCCATGTGTACATCAATAGTACGGGCAGTGGTAATTGTATCGGAACCTGAAATCTCACTGAGTAACTGGTCTCGTGTAAATATTCTTCCAGGCCTGCCGGCAAGATGGCAAAGTATCTTGAATTCAGTGAGGGTCAATGAAATGGGTTCATCTTTTATGGTTACTTCATATTTAGATAAGTCGATCTTAAGGTCATATATTTTGATATAATCTTGTATTGCCGAAGTGCTTTGTATTCGTCTGAGGACTGCTTGTGTACGTGCTGCAAGCTCTTTCGGGCTAAAGGGTTTTGTTATATAATCATCAGCGCCCAGTTTCAAACCTGTAATTATATCAGCCTCCTCCCCTTTTGCCGTTAACATGATAATCGCAGTATTAGCAAAAACGGGATCTGCCTTTAATTTTTTACATACCTCAAAGCCGTCGATTCCGGGCAACATGAGGTCTAATATGATAAGCGCCGGTCTTTCTTTTATAGCCATGAACAGCGCATCTTCACCGTTAAAGGCTGATAGTACTTTATACCCTTCTTTTTCAAGGTGATAGCGGACCAGTTTTACCAGGTCTTGCTCATCATCTACAACAAGGATCTTTTCTTTTGGCACGGGATTATCTTATTTTTTATGGTGCAACAATTTATTCCATATGCTTTTCTGCCTCTGTCATTGAAGACTCTCGTTGTTCAATGCCTTCGTCTCTTTATCTTTATCAAATTTGACAACGACTCTTTCAACCATGTAAAATATGTAAAACTAGAAGTATGATTGCCCCCAAACATCAAGATAATATTAAGGAGTTGTTTATTCTTTATTAAATTAACCTTGATTATGGATGTTTCATGCTGGGAGAATATTTAATGGTAAATATCCTCATAATGCACAATGTCAGGACGAGAAATGTCATCATGCCCATCTTGTAGAGATTAAATTCCTTGAACCAGCATGCCATGATTTCCGTAAGCAATACAACAATTACGGTATCAATAATGTACGTTACCTTAACGCGTCCCTCGGAAAAATAGGCAAGGGTCGTTTTGAATATCTCCAGGACAGCAAGAATTGTAAGGGCATCAATGATAATTGTCCTCAGGACATTTTCAATATCCAAGGTGAATAATTGCCTCAGATGGTACATGGTGATGATAACGCCGCCCAACATACACAAGAGCAGGGCAAGAATCAACAAGCTCAGTATCCCGCGTGCGAGCCTCTCGTAGAAAGATGAAAAATTAAAACCATTCACCGTATTTTTAAAAAAATTGCTCAACGTACCGGGTTTCATAAAGGTTGCCTCGTTCAATAAGAAAAATATGCACGAAAAAAAACAAGGATTTTGGGTTGCTTATGACTGTGTGATATTTCCCGAAGGCGTAAATCTCAACTTTACAAGCCTCTGAGTATTTTGCAGGTATTTTTTACCAACAGATGCAGCGTTGTCGTAATCAAACCTGCGAAGGCACAATTGGCATTCAATGAAATTATCGTTCTGCCGTAAATTCGGTAAAATATCGCTTTCGTCTACACGCTTCGCTAACTGAGGCGATTGTTTAACAGCCTGAAAGCTGCTGAGAAAGATTTTAAAATCCTGGTTATTCCCGCAGTGAGGACACACGAAAAATACGTTATTCACCATGTTTGGTCTCCTTTGTTTTTAAAGTTCACTCTTTTATCATTTTTGTATGGAGGATACTATAACGATGAAATATTAAAAGAATATGAAGGAATTGTTAATTTTTTGTTAATATAGCAATTGTTAGAAAATGTTTGAACGCGGGAGATTTGTTCAATACAATTAATCCTTTTAAAGTTAACGCCCAAAGAAAATTGTCATTGCGAAGGCCATTCGACTAACGCTGAACATGTATTACCTGAAATATTTTACAGGGGGGGGGAAGGATTGCTTCGCTCCGCTCGCAATGACAAAGGTAATGTCAACTTGCTCAGAATGTTTCTGTAACCATTGAATCAGCAATATAATATCGTTGTAGTTAAGAAGGAAGGGATGGTAAAGAGGTGAATGCTGTAGTTGTAATTCCTGCACGGTATGCATCGACCAGGCTGCCGGGAAAATTGATACTCCCCGAAGTAAAGACTCGTACAGGGAGATATATCATTGAACACGTATACCAGCATGCAAGGCAGGCAAAGCGGATCGATAGGGTAATTGTCGCTACGGACGACCAGCGTATCTACGATATTGTTAAGTCATTTGGCGGCAACGTGGAAATGACTTCTCCTTCTCATAATTCCGGAACAGACAGAATCGCTGAGGTTGCGGGTCGATTAACATCGGACATTATTGTTAATGTGCAGGGGGATGAACCGGAAATAAAGGGGTGCATGATTGATCAGGTTGTCGATGCCCTGGAGAATAACAAAGATGCCGTAATGTCAACCCTGGCGCATACCATAAAAGACGCTGCAGAATTACAGAATCCAAATGTGGTAAAGGTAGTGCTGGATAATCAGGGATATGCGCTTTACTTTTCACGCTCACCCATTCCGTATGTACGCGACAGCAGAGACCCGATTCATGAATCAGCCATTACCTTTCTGCGACACCTGGGTATTTATGCATATCGGAGGGATTTTTTATTACGATACAGCAAACTTCCCACGACCCATTTAGAAGATGCTGAAAAGCTGGAGCAACTCAGGGCGATAGCGAACGGTTACAAAATAACGGTTGCAATTACTGAATATACCTCAATAGGTATTGACACAAGGGAAGATTTAAAGGCATTTTTAGAAAGATATAAACATGACTAAACACATATTTGTCACGGGCGGCGTGGTTTCTTCTCTGGGTAAGGGTCTCAACTCGGCCTCTCTGGGGATGCTGTTAGAGAGCAGGGGGTTAAAGGTGAGACTCCAGAAGTTTGATCCCTATGTGAACGTCGACCCGGGGACCATGAGTCCCTATGAACATGGCGAGGTATATGTAACCGAAGATGGCGCAGAAACAGACCTGGACCTTGGACATTATGAGCGGTTCACTAATTCCGATACAAACCGGTACTGTAATTTTACGACGGGCTCCATTTATTATTCGGTCATTATGAAAGAACGCAAAGGGGAGTATCTGGGAAAGACCGTACAGGTAATTCCCCACATTACGAATGAGATTATCGAGTGTATACAGAAGCTGGATGGACCTGACACCGATGTGGTGATTTCCGAGATTGGGGGGATTGTCGGCGATATTGAAAACCAACCGTTGCAACTGGCTGCCACCACCAAGCT
>JAXMAC010000070.1:0-19617 GCA_046350595.1 Candidatus Brocadiaceae bacterium
ATTTCCTCCAAAGGGATTGAGGATGTCACCATAAGTGAAATAGCCGAGAAAATGGGCACTACCAAAGGCGCTATTTACCGGCATTTTAAAAGCAAAAGGGATATATTGAGTCTGTTGATAGACGACATTGAGAAAACTCTCATGGAGGCCATAAAGAATGCATTAACAGACAAAGACCCTCTTCAAAATCTGAAAAATATCTTATTAGCGCAACTTACTTTAGCAAAAAACCGACGCAAAACATCTTTTGTCGTAATTATGGGAGCCATACAGTTTAGTGACCCTCTTATTCGTAAAAAGCTCTTGCAACTTATCCAAAAATATTTACGGAAGATAGAAAAGCTGCTTTCGGATGGAATAAAGTTGGGACTTATAAAAAAGAATATCAACCCCAGGATGGCCGCCATGATCTTTATGGGTCTTATTCAATCAACGGTAACGGTGTGGTCGTATAAAAATTTTAATTATATACCGGAAAAAATACATGCGGATTTATGGAATACCTATATGCAAGGAATAGCTGTTTAATTTGCCTGGTTCCGGATAAGTGGTAATATTTTATTTTTTTCCGGATGATACATCCTGACGGTGAGCATCGTGAACATTTGAATTAATTCCAACAGTATATACGTTGTCCTCTCTGTTGCCCCATAAACCTAACAACAAGTAGTTGGTATCACTCTTTTGCTTATTCCATTTTTTTCTATCGTAATGAAGTATGATACTATCACTTTTATCATGCTTCGGTGTTTGGTCATCCAAACCCCATTTGTTTTCCCATGAATGATCTTCCAGACTCCACTCTTCTGAATAGGCAAAGGTAGTGGAAAAACATTGATAGAACAAAAAAACACAAAGGGGAAAAACAGCAAAGGTCTTCATAGTTTTTATTTTGTATGCTTATCTAGTTCACAAGCTCTTGTTTGTCACAATAAAGGAGGGACACAGCGCACCGCCGTGTCCCTACCTTGTATTTGCTTAAACCTGGAAGTATTTTTTTCGGTAAGCGCATGGATTATATAGCAGCAAGGGCTTCCCCGCCCATATCGTTATCCCGGGAGGGTTTACGTTCCTCAATCATGAGATACAATGTTGGAAGCACAATGAGTGTTAATAAAGTCGCCGAGACTAAACCGCCTATAATTACAACAGCTAAGGGTTTCTGAACCTCAGAACCAATTCCATGCGAAAGCGCCATGGGAAGTAAACCGAGCATTGCTAATAATGCGGTCATCAGTACTGTACGTAACCTCACAAGGGCGCCCTGAACAACTGAGTTGAAGGTGCTTTCGCCCGATTCCCTGAGTTGATTGAAGTAGCTTACCATTACGACACCGTTCAGCACTGCCTGTCCAAAGAGCGCAATAAAACCAATTGCAGCTGATACACTCAGGTGTATGCCGGTAATATACAAAGCAACGATACCGCCAATGATTGCAAAAGGCACATTCGACAAGATGAGCAGCGCGTTCTTTACAGATTTGAAGGCGTTAAACAACAGAACAAATATGAGGAATATACTTACAGGGCCTATTACCATCAGGCGCGCCATTGCACGCTGTTGATTTTCAAACTCTCCGCTCCATTTGAGAAAATAACCGGGAGGCATGGTTATACGGGTATCTACCAGGCGCTGCATGCCTTTTACAACACTTCCCATATCGCGACCTCTGATAAAGACGCCAATGGAAGCAACGCGCATTCCGGCCTCCCTGCTAATATTCATGCTCCCGCCCTTGACCGATATATTTGCCACCTGTTCCAAGGGAATACGTGAGCCACCGGGAGTATCAACAAGGATGTTTTTTATGTTCGCAACGCTTCGTCGTTCTTCCTCACGGAGACGGACAACAACATCAAAACGCTTCTCACCATCCCATATCTCTGTTGCTGTCTTACCGCCAAGCGCTATTTCTATGACATCCTGAATATCAGCCACGTTGAGACCGTAGCGGGCTGCGCGCTGCCGGTCAATCTCAATTTGTAATTGGGGAACCTCGCCAAAGCGGTCAATAAAAGCGCGTGCAACGCCATCTACTTTTGAAATCATGCGAAGCACTTCCCTGGCCTTCTGCCGCAATACCGTGCTGTCTTCTCCAAATACTTTTATAACAATTTGACCATCGATTTGAGAAATACTTTCCAATACATTGTCGCGAATAGGTTGGGAAAAGCTCGGTTTTAAACCAGGAATGGCTGTAAGCGATTGTTCAATATCCTCAGTGAGTTGCTCTTTTGTGATTTTGCGCGTCCATTCATTTTCGGGTTTTAAGCCCACAAAAAACTCTGTCATGTTGATTGTCTTGGGGTCTGTTCCATCTTCTGGTCTTCCGGCCTGTGAGATAACGGTTAAAACCTCTGGAAATTGCCGTATGGTCTTTCGCACACGGGCGCACGTCCTGGCGGTCTCGGTTACAGACATGCCCGGCGGCAATGTGAGATTGACCCATAGCGTGCCTTCGTTTAACTCAGGCAAAAACTCTGATCCAAGACGCGGCAGAACAAAAAACACACTTATGGCAAGCGCCGTTACCGCGGGGATAAGCACGGCCTTTTTATGACTCAGCGACCATTCGAGCGCCGGACGATAGACACGTTTGCAGAATCTTACAACAATATTTTCCTTTTCAGGCAATCCCTTCCGCAAGAAAAAAAAGCACATCAGAGGCACCAGCGTTAGGGAAAAGAGAAGTGAGCCAACGAGTGCGGACGTGACCGTATAAGCCATGGGTGCAAAAATACGTCCTTCATGGCGTTGCAAAGTAAAAATGGGAATATGGGCAATAATGATGATAAGCATTGAGAAGAGGGTCGCCCGTCCTACCTGTGAAGTTGCTTCGAGGATGGTGGCACGTGTTGAATCACGGTCATGGATCTGGTGTTTATGTTCGGACAGTTCTCTGAAGACGTTTTCTACAATAATAACAGCGCCATCTACAATAATTCCAAAATCCATTGCGCCAAGCGAAAGGAGATTCGCCGGTATACCTTTGAATTTCAGGCCAATGAATGTAGCGAGGAGCGAGAGCGGGATTATAATCGCAACGATACCGGCAGACCGCAAATTTCCAAGAAACAAATAAAGCACAATGGTAACTAAAATTGCCCCTTCTAACAGGTTTTTAAAGACGGTATGGAGTGTTGTGTTGATTAACAGGGAACGGTCATAGTACGGAATGATCTGAACACCTTTAGGGAGAACAGACGCATTGAGTGCATCAATTCGTTCTTTAACCGCAGACAAAACACCAGAAGGATTTTCACCCTTTCTCATGAGCACTATCCCCGTAACAACCTCGTCATTATCATCCCTGCCCACCAGCCCCTGTCGCGGCACAGAGCTTACGCTTACATTGGCAATATCTTTAATCATAAGCGGTGTGCCACTTCTTTCTGCTACAATTACATTGCCGATATCATCACTCGTTCGCAAAAGACCAATGCCCCTTACGAGGTACTGCTGCTCGCCCTGTTCAATGTAATTTCCACCTGCGTTTGCATTGCTTCTTCCGAGGGCATTAAATATCTGCTGCGTAGAAACATTATAGGCCTTTACTTTTGACATGTCCAAATTTACCTGGTATTGCTTGATAAACCCGCCCCTGCTTACGACATCAGCCACACCGGGAATCATTTTCAATGAGCGCTCGACAACCCAGTTCTGGACAGTTCGCAAGTCGGTGGGGCTCATGTTTTCACCTTTGAGCTGATACCGGTACAACTCACCAATGGGTGTTGTAAGGGGTGCAAGCTGGGTATCAACACCCGGCGGCAATTCAATGCCCTGTAATCGTTCCAATACCTGCTGCCGCGCAAAATAATTATCTACCGCATCGTCAAATGTAACGACAATAAAAGAGAGGCCAAATTGGGTATGAGAAAACATCCTCACCGCGTGGGGCAAGCCGCTGAGTCCGATCTCCAGCGGTATGGTAACCTGTTTTTCCACCTCTTCCGAGGCATGACCGGGGAAAAGAGAAATCACCGTTGCCTGCACATCGGTAACATCGGGAAATGCTTCTATGGGCAATGATTTGAAGGCAACAATACCACCGGCAATAAAAATAAGTACAATCAAAATCAAAAAAAGTGGCTGGTGCAGAGCAAAAGAAGTAAGTCGCTTAACCATTTGTATTAATATCCTTTAAAAACTTGTTTTTTCTGTGAGTATTTACCGGCATGGGCAACCCAAAATCACCTGTCTAAGTCGCAGGGGCGTATACCGTACGCCCCTATAGTTTGTCGTCTGGTCAATTTTATAGATTTGGGGCAATCAACAATGTATGTTAACCGTCACGCTGGTCTCGGACATATCATGCTTATATTCTATCTTCCTGCTGACTCAATAATAATACCCCGTCATTCACTACTTTTTCACCAGGTTTCAGCCCGCTTAAAATTCTTAATTGGCCAGATTCGCCCTGCGTAATTTCTACCTGTTTACGGGAAAATTCTTTATCGTTTGTGCTTACATATACAAAATTTTGCCCGCCTTCTGTGAACACGGCCTTTTCCGGCACGGTGAGCACACGCGTCGATTCTTCCAGGACAATAGAAACCGAGGCAAACATCTCCGGTTTTAAGCTGAGTGTCGGGTCAGACACGAGAAAACGTACTTTTACTGTATGGGTTACAGGGTCAACAACATCGCCGATACGGATAACATTTGCTATACAACATAACTCAGGATATGCCGCCGTTACCACTTCCGCTTTTTGGCCAATCTTGACAAGATGCAAATCGCGTTCATAAACATCGGCTAACACCCATAACGTAGTAAGATCTGCAATAGTTACAAGTGGATTATTATCTGGCTGCACAAATTGTCCTTCTGTTAAATGTCTCTCGATTACCGTGCCATCCATAGGCGCCCTTATGGGAATGAGGGCGTTCAGGCCATCGGTTTTTTGCTTCTCACTAATATTTACACCAAGCACGAGAAGCGACTCTTTTGCACGAGCCACCTGTACCTTTGCCTTTGCAAGTTCGTTTTCTGCCTGTTGTAATGATATGCGTGAAGCTGCCAGATGCTCAAATAAATCTTTCGTCATGGCGTAGTTTTTTTCTGCCATGTCAAGGTCCTTTTGGCTCCCCATGTAATCAGAAACGGCAGCCGCGACTTCCCGACTATTAATAAAAAAGAGTACGTCACCTTTTTTTATCGTGTCGCCAACTTTTACCGTGAGATTTAAAATTTGTCCGCTTACTGGCGCAAGAATGCGGGTCATTTTGTCCTCGTTACACTGCACTTTCCCCGTAACAGTTAAAAGAGTGGGCATGGGTTTTTCAGACACCTCTTCAGTTTTAATGTTCTGCAACATTCTCTCATCAACCTTTACAAGGCCACCTCTTATGGATCCTGTTGTTTTGGACTCCTCTTTGTTCTGAGATGTCTTTGTTCCACCTTTACATCCAACCACAAAAAATACAAAACCAACAAAAAACAAAAAACAGATATGATTTTTCGTCCTCATTTTATTACTTCCTTTCCTACTGCAGCATTAAGATTATTGATAGCGTTTTGATATGTTGCCAATGCTTCATAATAACTTTGCATTGTTTCATTGAAAGCCCTCTGCGCATCCAAAAACTCTATAAGAGATGATGCGCCCGTACGGTAAATATAAGCAGCAGTGTCACGCGCTTGTTCTGCTGGTTTTAAAAGATTCCTTTCTATACTATTCACTAACTCAAGGCCGGTAGTGAATTCATTATATGCTGTTTTTGCCTCATTCAGTACCTGAGCTTTAACAGCTTCCTTCTGTCTTAAAAGCCGCTCACGTTCTGCATGAACACGAGCGATTTCTCCCTGGTTTCTGCTAAAGACGGGAAGGGGAACGCTGAGCGATAATCCCATGGAATTAAAATCGTCAGATGCAAATGTCCTCTGGTATTGTACGCCAACAGAATAGTCTACCTTGGCATTTGCCTGCTGAAGCTTCAACGCTGATTGTGATTGTTCTTCAGTAAGCTCTAATGCATTCAAATCAGGCCGTGAAGAAAAAGCTGTTTCTTGTAAAGTGTTAAATTCCAAATTGGGATTTTTAACCGTCACCTTCAACTCACCCTGGATATCAAAGATATCAGATATCTTTTTACGACCAAGGAGGCTTTGTAATTTTATTTTTGCATTGCTTAAATCAAGCTCCGCACGTTTTACAGTACTCTGAAATTGGTGCATGGCCACTTGTGAACGTGTTAAATCCTGTGGATTAATGGCGCCTGCTTTTACCCGTGCGTCATTTATCCGTACGAGTTCCTCAAATGTCCTCAGATTGTCGAGCGCCAGCGCAAGATTTGACTTTGCCCGCAGGACGTCAATACAGGAAGTTGTAACTTCAAGTTTTAGTCTGCGGATGGAATCAAGGAGTTGTGCATTGACAATTTTTTTATTATATTCCGCTGTTTCGATACGCAGCTTCCTCTTGCCACCTCTTTCAACAGGCACGTCGATGCGCGTGGCGACTTCTGACGGATTTGCCCCCCTATCTAAACTATATCCGCCAAAGTATGCCAAATAGCTATCGCCCAAACTCAAGGTGGGATTAGGACGAAGTCGTGCGGTTGTTACGCTCGATTCCGCTATCTGAATATTCATCTGCTCTGCCTGCAAGCCAAGGTTATTCCGCAGCGCCTCATTAATTGCCTGATCTACGGTGAGTATTGGCAGGGATTTCGCAACGTCTTCTTCTTTTCCTGTTTCGGGCTTCTGCGCAAATATTGTCCCGCCAGAAATCACAGTAATTAAAAGCAAGCACAGTATTATGCCCGATATTGTGCGAATAGTTTTACACATGGTTAATATTTTAATTGTCAACATCGCTGATGTCCGATTATAAGTTGAATTATGAGTACGGAAATAATTCTAGAAAACAGCCTTTATCCTGGCAATACGGGGATTGCCAATCAATCGGATGTTTTCAAATAATCATGTGCCAGCGCAGGGTTTGCTTTGGCTTGTAATACGGTGATACGGGAAGTGACAACGACAAGTTTAATTTCGTTTGTGCATCGGAGATGTTCGTAAGACAGTTGCAATCCGTTATTGTGGCAGGGAATCGGCTTTTACCTGCTCTTTCGTTCAACACATCAGCTTCTTGTTCTAAAGCTATATAAGAAGGGTTTACAACCTTATGTTTGTTGTGTTTCGCGCCTGGGGGGTATAAAGAAATATCAACCGGATTGAAAACAGAATAGGAACAAATACTTGCGGCAAAAGCGTTCGATTCGGCAATCTGAACACTTGCTTGATCATCGCTTAAATCGCGGTTATTCTGAATAGTCTGCCCGACAGGGCGCATTATCAAAAAACTTGTTTCTCTTTCAGCCTTTCCATCTTCCGGCTTTTGCGTAAATATTACTCCTCCAAATATCAACAAAAGTAATAGGCACAATGTCGATACTCTGCAAGCCGATTTATGTACAATTATATTTTTTGATAACATTTGAAAAAAATCAGCGTGAAAATTTTATAATTAAGAAATTTACATATTTTATGCAAACGTTTTATTTAAACATCTTGTTCCATATAAAACAACTGAATGTTTTTTATTATTTTCACATTTGTTAAAAAAAGTTCTATCCTTAAATTATTTGACAAAAATCTTCTATTTGTTATAAATGGGTGAAAGGTAAAATATATTAAGGCGATGCAGATCGCCCAACCGCTATAACAATAGCCGATAACTCCTGTTGAAACTTGACTTCGATAGGAGTTTTTTTATCGAAATAAACAAAATTAATTGAAACTAATAGAATAGATACAATACTAACAATCTCTTAATTTTCAAGGTAAAATGGGAAACCAGCCCACAGTCAAGGACTTATAATTTTAATCTTTTTCACCTTTGCAACCAGAACCCTTAATTTTATAAAATAATAACCTTGTACCATCGATAAGGATTTCGAAGGCGTTTGCTTCGGTAATTTATAATTATGAAACCCAACTTTAACTTAGAAAAGATAGATGCCCTTATTCACCTGGCTATCCAGGAGGATATTTTTACTGGGGATATTACAACGGAAAACCTCATTCCCGAAGGTTTAATGGTGGAAGGTTCTTTTGTCGCAAAGGAACGAGGGATAGTTGCCGGATTACCCGTTGTTGAGTATTTCTTCTCAAAGTTAGACAAATCCGTTTCCTTCAAACATATTGCTCCGGAAGGAGGCTCAGTTAATAAAGGCGATACCATCGCCATTATACAGGGAAAGGCGAGGATATTACTTTCTGGCGAACGAATAGCATTGAATTTTCTCCAGAGACTATCAGGAATTGCAACCATAACTGCGAAATTCGTTGAGCGTATTAAACCGTGTAAAACGGCAATTATGGATACAAGGAAGACCATCCCCGGCTGGCGATATTTAGAGAAGTATGCAGTGGTGACGGGCGGTGGGGTAAACCACAGGATGGGACTCTATGATCAGGCGCTTGTGAAAGATAATCACCTGGATATTTATAAAAATAATTTGCTTTCTGGCAATGTGCCTGACGCTAGCATAATTGAATGCGTGGCATCACGCTTAAGGCAGAAAGTTAAAAAAGATACCTTGATTGAGGTAGAAACAAGGACGTTCGAAGAGGTTGAAGACGCCCTGCGCGCGGGAGTGGATATCATCCTTTTTGATAATATGAATATAGACCAGCTTAAAAAGGCCGTTATTATGGTTAAGGACTGGAGCTATGCCGAAGGCGCACGCCGTCCACGTACCGAGGCGTCGGGTAACATTACCCTGGAAAATGTTCACCTCGTGGCGCAAACAGGCGTGGATAGGATTTCTACCGGCGCCATTACACACTCTGCAAAGGCGCTGGACATTTCTTTGGAAATATACGGTTACTGATCCTTATGAGATAAGGCCTTTGCCCCAATATCCCTTCTATAATGCGCTCCATCGAAGGATATTCTTTGGATGGCTTCGTAAACGCTCTTTTGCGCCTCCTGTATATCTTTTCCCACCGCAGTAACTCCTAAAACGCGCCCGCCATTGGTTACAACCCTTCCATTTTTCAGAGCAGTCCCCGCATGGAAGACCTGGATATTCTTTAATTTCCGGGCAGCTTCAAGTCCTGATATGGGAAATCCCCTGATATATTTATCCGGATAATCCTTAGAGGCCATGACTACGCAAATGGAGGTGTTGTCATGCCATGCAATTTCTGTATCTTCTAAATTATCTTGTGCGGTTGATAAAAGAAGGGGCACCAGGTCGCTCTTTATCCTTGGAAGGAGTACCTGCGTCTCAGGATCGCCAAATCTGGCGTTAAATTCGAGGACCTTCGGGCCCGCGCTGGTGATCATTAATCCTGCATAAATAACGCCTTTGTAAGGCCTCTCTTCCCTCTTCATGGCATGGACAATGGGGACAAGGATGTTTTCTTCTATATTAACCTGGAGGTCGTTGGTAATCATCGGTACGGGTGAATATGCGCCCATGCCGCCGGTATTCGGTCCTTTGTCACCGTCATAAACCGCCTTATGATCCTGAACCGATGACAAAGGAACGATGGTATTTCCATCAGTAATCGCAAGGATGGAAACTTCCTCGCCGACAAGAAACTCCTCAATAACGACCTTGTTCCCTGCCTGTCCAAATATCTTGTTACCCATGATATCGTCCAGATGCTTGTGTGCTTCTTCTATCGTCTTGCATACGAAAACACCTTTTCCTTTGGCAAGTCCATCGGCTTTGACCACCAGAGGAAACTTGCACGTTGCGATATGATTCTGCGCTAGTTTGACGTCATCGAATATCTTGAAATCGCCGGTAGGAATGCCATGTTTTCTCATAAGCATCTTTGCAAATACCTTGCTTCCTTCGATAATTGAGGCGCGTTTGGCAGGGCCGAAGATATGCAAATGTCCGTCTCTAAACCGGTCAACAATCCCGGCCATGAGCGGATCTTCCGGCCCTACAACGGTCAGGTCTATTTTTTGTTTGAACGCGAAGCTGTATAATCCTTCAATATTTTCGGCCTCGATGTCTATGCACTCGGCAATCTCCGCAATTCCGGGGTTTCCCGGCGCGCAATATATTTTTTTTACTAACGGTGATTGCGAAATCTTCCATGCAAGCGCATGTTCTCTTCCGCCGCTTCCGACAATGAGTATTTTCATTAATTTTCCATTACCATGAGATTAATAAATTAGGCCTTCGACAACTTTTGATAGTGCAGTGACAATTCATGAATTGTCACTGCAAGGCTGGCTTGAAATTCCCAATCATCAAAATTATAACGACAAATTACATCCAGGAAAAGATTAAACGGTTTTTCCAAAACAAGGACTTCATTTTTCAACGGCAACATTTGTTATTGCATCCAGTGTATAATATTTAAAATTTACTTTTGCAGTACCGGTACCACTCTTTGCACTAATCGTAAATTCTACTTCGCCATTTTCATCGGTTTTTTTGCTTCTTGGTTCAACCGAGATAAGCTTCCTGCCAGATACTATGGTTGCAGTGATTTTTTTGCCCTTGAGTTCAATCGGGCATTCTTTGGAACCAGTAAGTTGCAGGGTTACTGTTGCCGTTGTCGTTCCCGTTTGATGGAGCGTTAGGTCGGAATCCGACGGCGTTAAAAACGTTAAAGATGTTGCTATGCCTATGCATTTTGCGGTGTACATTACAGCCCTTTTACTGGCATCATAATAACTTATATGGACTTTTCCCGATGTATCTACGTCAAGTGAGTTGTATTTGCCCCCGTCTCCGAAATTATCAGCCACTCTCTTAGGTTTCCTCCATGAACCGGATTCATTTGTTACGTACATGAGTTCATCTGCTTTGTTGTCATAATAGCAGATATGTGCATTGCCAAGACCATCGATGCCGAGAGAAGTTTTCCATGCAAAATTTCCACTTTTTTGTGGTTTATTCGGCACTGCCTGCTCTATAAACCATAAACCATCTTTATAAATACCATACATAATTTTATCAACCGTGGAATAGCTTATATGAGGAATACCATTTTTGTCAACGGCGATAGAAGCGCCGTAACGTGCGCTATCATTTGGATGCACTACCGTTGTTGTCCATGCGCCCGAGGCGTCGGTTGCGTATTTGAGTCGTGCTTCAGTGCGAGTATGACCGTCATAATTAGTTACCAACGAACCTATGTAACTTATATGGGCAGAAGTAAAACCGGCGGTGACAGTACCGTCCACTGTGGAAATTGCACCCGCTGCAATAGAACAATCGGCGTCATCCACCAAACTGTCAATGGTTTCTACGTCAGCTGTTTCCCATGTCCCTGAGACATTCGTGGCATACTTAATGACCTTGTTAAAATAATCATAATAGCAGATATGCACATGCACCTCATTATCGTTTGTGTCAACTGCAATGGCGGTATTCACGCCAGGATATCCACTCGTATCTATCGCAGCGGTGAGAAACAAATTTCCGTCGTAGGCATTCGTTGTGTAATAAAGATTATCATCGTCATCTATATAGCAGATATGTATCTTTTTCTTTGTATCAACCGCGATTGAGGCGCCAATGGTATTACTATTCCAAAGAATTGATTTTGCTGTCCACGTACCAAAGTTGTCCGTTGTTGCATACGTAAGGCGATGGTTGCTGATGTCGTTGTAGCAAATATACGGCTTGCCTTTTTTATCTACCGCTATGGAGGTAGATTTGTTCACGACTACCTTTTCATTAGGCTCCACCTCTACTGGATCAGACCATGAATCTGAAAGGGTGCCTGCACGGGTGTTTGTCCCGCATGTCATATAATGAAAAACAACAGCAAAAAACAATACCGGAAAAAATAGTTTTTTAAAGGTGCAAAAAGGCAGCCTTGTATTCATAATTTTGTTTCCTCTATAAAGAAACGATGCAATTTTTAAATTTGCTTTCCTATGGAAAATGCCTTGCCAAGACACTTACCCACTCCATAATAAGCGCGTATCTCCGGGGCATAGAAGAACGGACGCAGTTTTTCTATATCAATGGCGCCCCCTTCTCCCAGCGCTGATTCCTCAACCTTGACGTCTACGATCTGGCCGATAAACTGGGTATGCAACCCTATTTCAACCGTATGCGTGAGTTTACATTCTAAAATAAGCGGAAACTCATTAATGTAGGGGGCGTCTACAAGATCGCTCTTCACCGGGGTAAGCTTTGTTGCAACAAACTTATCTTCCTTTCCTCCGGATACAATCCCGAAATAATCGGCTTCCTTAATGTAAGCCTCCGAGGGTATATTGACGGTAAACGCCTTTCTCCCGACAATATTTCCGTATGTATAGGTTGCCTTTCTGAGCGAAATTGCAACGCTGGGGGGATTGGAACAGCAGAGGCCTCCCCATGCAACATTCATTGCATTTGGTTTTCCAGCCTTATCATACGTCCCAACAATAAGAACCGGTGTTGGATATACGATGGTTTTTGCGCCTAATGATCTTTTCACATTGCCCTCCCTGTTTTGAATTACTTTGTTATATTCAATGATAGAGACGTCCCACCGGGACGTCTCTCCGTGGTATAATAATGTTAATTCTCGGTAATCGTTATCTTCGTCATGACATCGCCCTGTCGAATTGCATTGACAACGTCCATGCTGTTGACTACTTTGCCAAACACCGTGTGCTTACCATTAAGGTGTGGCTGTGGTGCATGGGTAATGAAGAATTGGCTTCCATTTGTGCCTGGTCCGGCATTGGCCATCGAGAGCACCCCCGTATCGTGGGTGAGCGGATTACCTTTGACTTCGTCTTCAAACCGGTAGCCAGGGCCACCCCTGCCAGTGCCTGTGGGATCGCCGCCCTGGATCATAAAGTTCTCAATTACCCGGTGAAATGTTACACCATCATAAAAACCCTCATTGACAAGGAATACAAAGTTATTAACTGTTTTTGGCGCGTGTTGCGGATATAACTCTATAACAATATTCCCCCTCTTTGTTTCAATGGTTGCACAATATTTTTTCTTAAGGTCGATTTGCATTGCTGGTGGACTGTTCCACTGTTTACCGGCCACGTATAGCTCCTTTCAATTTATAATCGGATATTCACAGAAAATATAAAAACAAAAAAACTCCCCTACATCCTTTTCAAAAGGGCGTGAAAGTTTGCTTGCCCCTTGTGAGTAACTTAAAATGAGGGATATTTCAGACAAGACAAAATATTTATCTATATTGTATCATGGATTTTAAAGCATTCTCAACTATTATATTATGCCCTTTGAGTAGTTTACAAGAAGGCACGGACAAATTCTGGAGACGTCCCGGCGGGTCGTTTCCACTGTCCATGCCACCCCAAAAACCGCTAAACTTAACACGTATGGGGACTTGATGGGTGTTTCCCTTTGATCATGGGATTCAGTTGCGGCGTAGCTGCGCTACGATTGATTCGCCGGAGAAGATTAACAATCCAAGTTCCTGTATTTGCAGTCCATAAGCTCCAAAGGGTTATAAAGAATGACCGCCCGCGAAGTATAGATTGTTTCCCATTCCAGTTGTTCTTTTGGAAAAGATTCAGGCAACCATGCCACAGATATATGCACATGAGGGAAAATAGTTGTTCCTCTTTTATTAGTTTCTGCAATGGTAGCAAGAATATCCCCTTCATTCAATATTCTTCCCATATTTATGCCAGAATATGGATTTGTATGGCCATAAATTGTGTGAAGTTTATTTCCAGTATCGTTGTAAATGTTATGGCTTACGTAGACAGATTTCCCCAGGAAATCATCACCTATACGGACAATTTCTCCATCATATATCGCCGGGATCTTTATTTTTTCATTAAGTCTGTGAATATTTCCGCCTGTGTCCTGATAAAAACAAATATCCAGACCCTCATGAGGTCTCCGGCGAACCCCACCTTCTCCCCACCATTTGTATAAATCATTGAATAACATACCGGAATAAAAAACCCATGCCTCAAATCCATATTTATGAAGGTCGTTATGTGTTAATAAAAACTCATTGAAGCGTGATTTTCTTATAATAGTCATTGTTACAATGTTTACCGCTGGGTATGCAAATATACTCAAGATGATAAAGCAGGAGATGTTTCTGTGTTACCGTGATGGTATGTTTGGTATGTCACCTAATGTCATTAAGTTAAGCCACCTGCTGTAAAAGTCCCCCTTAAAAAAGGGGGATTCAGGGGGTTGTTTTGATTAAATAATCCTTAACTTAATGACATTTGGTTGCAAACCTGAACCTGCATGAATCTAAACCCATCAAGCTTTATATCTTATCAAAGCCTGATTTCGTTATATCATGATGAACTTTGCACTTTTTGAGTAAATTAAGTTTGCTGTTTATTTATAACGGAGTGAATCTCTTTTACCCGCGCATCCAACTTCTTTGCATCAGCCTCTTTTCCCATCTTCTTGTACAGCGCACTCATATCCTCCAGGACACTTGCCACCTTTGGATGATTTTTACCAAAGGCCTTTTCCCGTATTGCCAATACTTGTTTATACAAAGGTTCTGCGTCCTTGTATCTGCCCAGATTATTGTAGAGAGACGCTAAATTGTTAAGGGACATCGCGTATTTGGGATTTTCTTTACCAAGCGCTCTTTCCCTTATTCCAATCGCCCGTTTATAAAGGGCTTCAGCATCGGCATATTTTTCACGTTTGTTGTAAATCCCTGCAAGATCATTGAGCGTTGAAACTACCTTAGGATGATCTTTACCAAACATGTTTTCCTTGATTCTCAGCGCCTGATCATAGAGAGGCTCTGCATCGGCATACTTATTCTGATTACAGTAAAGTTCTGCGAGATTGTTAAGGTTGGGTATTATATTGGGGTTATCTTTGCCAAAAGATGTCTCTTTTGTTGAGATCGCTTGTTTGTAAAGAGATTCCGCGTCGGCGTATTTTCCCCGGGCAATATAAAGTTCCGCTAAATCGTTAAGAGAATCCTCCGTGTCCTGACTTTTTGTATCAAGCATCTTGTCAGCTATTGACACCACTTGATTTTGAATCGGTTCAGCTACCGATGGTTTGCTTGTATCTTGTGCGCCATAAAGCCCTGCCAGGCTGCTGATGATTGTGGTAATATTTGAACGGTCTTTGTCTAAGGTCTTTTCTTTAATTGCCATTGCCTGTTGATAAAGCGAATTTGCTTCAGTGGCTTTGCCCTGATCCTTGTAAATATCTGCGAGGCTGCTTAAAGTCTTTGCCATCGTTGGATGGTCTTTGCCGAGTTTCTTCTCCCCTATGGAAAGCGCCCGTTTGTAAAGAGGCGCTGCTTCCTGGTATTTATCCTGGGCCTTATAAAGACCAGCAAGATTACTGATAGCTGTTATCGTATCAGGGCTATCCTTACCGAGTGCCTTCTCTTTTATTGACAAGGCACGTTTGTAAAGATTCTCTGCTTCGTTGTATTTTTCCATACCTGTATAAAGATCTGCCATATTATTGAGAGATGGGACAATAGCGGGAGAATCTTTTCCATACGTTTTTTCCATGATTGGCATTGCCTGCTTGTAGAGAGACTCTGCATCGGCATATTTACCTACAGATTTGTAAAGCTCTGCGAGGTTACTCATGGACGTTGCCGTATTTGGGCTATCTTTTCCAAAGGTATTTTTTGCAATCGATAGCGCCTCTTTTGCGATATTAATTGCATCGGTAAATTTTCCCTGTTGATAAAGGGTTACCACCTTTGAACTGAGCGCTTTCCAGGAAGATTCCTGGGAATACGCAATTGCGTTGATCGATATAACGGCGATCAGCGGTATAAATATCTTGACAAAAGACCTCATTTTATTTCCTCCGTTTTTATTAAATGTTAATAAAATAAAATCGACATATTCTGAGATAAAAAGAGTTTATTGCCTTTTATCGTTGCGAGCAGAACAAAGCAATTGTTCTCAGCATAAATTTCACCAGACAATATCTTTGCACCAGCATTTTTTTACACGCACTTCGCGGAGAACTTACTCCTAACCCGACCTTCGCAATTCGAGGGTAGATAACCTGCTAAGCCAGTAAATTCAAGGGGTCATAAAAAAAGTCGGCATTACAGGCCGTTTTGGGAAATTAACCCCTTAACATCAAGGGTTACAAGGAGATACATGTCCAAAAATAACAATTTTTGGAGGCGAATTGCGAAAGTCGGGCTAAGAAGCCAGTAAATTGTTCGCAGATAATTATAATTATTTCCATTCTATGTGTATGAGCTTTTAGGTGTTTTTTATGTCTTCGCTTGTATGTTGATTCTATCAGTGATTTCAAGACTTTTAAAGTAAATTTGCATTTATCTGTTTTTGTTCGGTTTGATATGTTTTTATTCTCGGATACGAAATAATGAAGAACGGTAGTGGACGGTGTGGGGAGTTGATTAGCTTTTCACCATACAACAAACAACATCCTCACAGGGCACATAAAGTTTTTTTACCCATTTGAATAACCTCGTAACTACGAGGGGATTCTTTTGTCAGCCGGTGGTTATTTTTAAAATTAAATCGACTCCATAGAAAAGGCCGTTCTCAAAAAGGAACGGCCCTTATGTTAATGACGTCTACATTGGATTTATAAGACAGATAATTAATGATAACTTTGTTTTTTAAGGTTCTATCGTAAGGTCGTAGGGGCCGTATGGGTGCCAACCTCATGTTTTCCACCACCAGTGACATACTGTGCACGAAAACCAACCGTTGTTCCAAGAGAACAAACAATCGTACCTCCATTTAAACTTTGCAGATCTGCAGCATAGCTTGTTATACCCGCCGATGGTTTCTTTTTACCCGTGGGCACTAAGGTTACCCAATTTACATTATCTGTCGATGCCACAGGATTACCCGCTCCATCTGTTGCTATCTGAATGCTGATCCTTCCTGCATCTACCTTTTCCGGGTGATCCACTGAAGTAGTAGTGGTGGTGATCGTTACATCAGCTCCGTCTACCAAAGTAATCGGATTTGGTACAATAGTAATCTCAGTTATTCCTTTTGCAGTATGAGCAAGAACCGACTTTCCCCCCTGCGAGAAGACATGAAGTGGCGATGATTGCACCAAAAATTAACAAATGCCTCTTTAATAAAAGTGTCTTCATACTACTTTCCTCCTCTTCAAAAAATTTACTGTTTTATCTTACATGATGCTTATATCTTCCATTTCCTTCTTTCCGGGAAGAAATCCGGACACAAACTCTTCCGTGTAGCCTCTTTTATCACCTCCTTTATTTCGTTTTCAAATAAAAAAGGCGCATTATTCCAGCAACCATTTGCAGGTATAATACGCCTTTGATTTTTTACACCAGGAGTTTAATGTGTTTAAAATTATGTTTATCATACTATTATTCGGTAGTAAGGCTGTCTTTCTTGTAATGTAAAGACCCTATTCACTTTGCGTCCCCTAATCACTTAGGGTTTGCCTTTATCGTAATGTGTTGATGAACAAAACGTATATATTGTACTAAATAATTAATATTTCAATCAAGTAACTTATTACATTTTTATTTAAAAAAGAAATCAGGCAAGAGAAACGGTATTTGAGAAGTTAGAAAGTAGAGAGAATTAAAACTGATTATAAATCCACCCTGCGCACAAAGTGTTTTGAAGACGTAGTTAATTTAACTGAGATTTAAATCGCTTTCCTTTCTATCACTTTGCATTCATTTTATATAATTTTTTTTCGTACCATAAGTATTCTTTGTGGTTAAACTCTTTAAAAATACTTTTGTTAAGCGTCTAAAAGTTATTTACAATAATACTTCTTTATTGATACGGATTTAAAAATCCTCGTCTTACAATACAAAGGGAATAAAAGATAAACTATGCCCGGTGAAGAAAAATCCTTAGAAACGTGGCTGTGGGATGCAGCCTGCGTGATACGCGGGGAGAAAGATGCTCCCAAATACAAGGACTATATCCTGCCTCTGGTCTTTGTAAAACGTCTTTGCGATGTCTTTGATGATGAAATCAACCGCATTGCAAAGCAGGTGGGTAGCAGAACCAAGGCGCACAAACTTATAGAAAAAGACCACAAACTTGTCCGCTTCTACCTGCCATTAAAAGCAAATGACCCTGAAATAGACGATACATGGTCGGTTATCAGAACCTTAACTGACAAGGTTGGCGAGCAACTGACCAGTTATATGCGGGATATTGCTAAATTTAATCCCCGGATACAGGGCATCATAGACCGCATAGACTTCAATGCCACGACTCACGGACAAAGGGACATTTCAGAAGATAGTTTGATCAAGCTGATAGAAAAGATTAGCCAGAAACGGTTGGGATTAAACGATGTCGAGCCGGATATCATCGGCAGAAGTTATGAGTATTTAATCCGCAAGTTTGCAGAGGGTGGAGGCCAGAGCGCAGGCGAGTTCTATACCCCCAGAGAAGTCGGTTTGATTATGGCAAAGATATTAGACCCGGAGTCAGGTATAGAAGTATATGACCCATGTTGCGGCTCAGCAGGTTTACTCATTAAGTGTGAACTGGTACTTGACGAGAAGATGCAGAAGCAATCTTTAAGACGATACGCACCTCTGAAACTCTATGGTCAGGAATTTATTGGCACAACCTGGGCAATGGCAAATATGAATACGGTGATACACGATATGGAAGGCAGGATTGAGATTGGCGATACCATGAAAACCCCCAGGTTCAAAGAAGGAAATAGATTGAAAAGGTTTGATTTGATTATCACCAATCCCATGTGGAATCAAAAGACCTTTACAGAAAAGGATTACGAGAACGATGAATTAAACCGTTTCAAGGCAGGCATACCGCCGACAAGCAGCGCTGATTGGGGCTGGGCGCAACACGTCCTTGCAAGCCTGAAGGACAGCGGCAGGGCAGCCATTGTCCTTGACACAGGCGCAGTTTCGAGGGGTTCCGGCAATGCCTCAAGCAATAAGGAAAAAGAAATCAGAAAGTGGTTTGTTGAGCAGGATCTGGTTGAGGGGGTTTTGTATCTGCCCGAAAATCTCTTTTATAATACCACAGCGCCGGGCATTGTCTTATTCCTCAACAGAAACAAGCCTAAGAACAGAAAAGATAAGATATTTTTAGTCAATGCCTCTTTGGACTTTGAGAAAGGCGACCCCAAGAATTTTATCCCGGAAGCAAACCAGAAAAAGATTGTGGATGCGTTTCTAAAGTGGAAAGAGATAGAAAAGTTCAGTAAGGTAGTCAGTAAGGATGAGATTATCAAGAACGATTACAATATCTCACCTTCCCGTTATATCCATACCGCAGACGCAGAGGAGCATAGACCCATCGCTGAGATTGTGGAAGAATTATATGAATTGGAAGATGAGGCAAAAAGGATTGATAAGGATTTGAAGGATATTTTGAAGAAGATAGGGTGTTAGATGACATCTCCCAGTACAATTGCTGGCAGGAGTCCGAGTGATGGCAGGAGTCACAGTTCCCGTGGTGGCAGGAGTTTCCTCCTGCCACCTGATACTGTGCAGCAAGGTTGCAGCCAGGAGGAAACTCCTGACTGCACGGGAAAGGATTTGAAGAAGATAGGGGTTTAGATGACAGGCTTCAAACAAACAGAAATAGGAGTGTTGCCGAAAGATTGGGAAGTTATAACAATTAAGGACGCCTGCGAACCACCTCAATATGGTTTTACAGATACATCTTCTAAAACAGGAAATGTTAAATTCTTGCGCATAACTGATATCGAAGA
>JAXMAC010000071.1:0-18089 GCA_046350595.1 Candidatus Brocadiaceae bacterium
TACCCGGCGATTCCGTGCAGGTGAGATGTCGTATGTTAATCTCACCACCATTCATCGTGTATCAAATGTCCATAATAGCGACCTGGTTACCATCAACATTTACTTTCCATCCCTGACGCTGATGAATCTCTACAATAGTGAAAATACAAAGGTGGAAAAATGGGCGGCGCAGTATCCCGACGTGAATGAATCTGTTTAAATGAGGCCTTCGGCGACTTTTTAACAGTGTAGTGGCAACGCGCGCCATGCAACAAAAACAAATTTTATAATTTAATAACCAAAACAAAAATAAAATGCGTTTAAATGAGGCTTTGGGCGAATTTTTAACTGTTTTGTGGCATGGCGCGCCTTGCCACTACATGATCGTTGATATTTTCATACCAAAATCATACTTA
The DNA here is from genome assembly GCA_046350595.1 of Candidatus Brocadiaceae bacterium. Lineage (GTDB taxonomy): Bacteria > Planctomycetota > Brocadiia > Brocadiales > Brocadiaceae > JAHFOW01. The sequence goes on from JAXMAC010000071.1 coordinate 396, forward strand.
CAAGGAGTATCCGTGAATAATGCATTACAAACGGCGTTAACACAACTTGATGCTGTGACTAAATTCATGACACTTCCTGAAAACATCCTCCAGACACTCAGGAATTTCGACCGGATATTAACCGTTGCGATTCCCATACGGATGGATAACGATGCTATCAGGGTGTTTACCGGGTTTCGTGTACAGCATAACGGAACGCGGGGGCCATATAAAGGCGGTGTGCGATACCATCCGGAACTCACGCTCGACGACCTAAAGGCGCTTGCAATGGAAATGTCCTGGAAGTGTTCGCTTGTGGGCGTGCCCTTTGGGGGCGCCAAGGGTGGCGTTATTTGCAATCCCAAAGAACTTTCACGTGGCGAGCTGGAAAGAATTACCCGACGCTATACGTTTGCCATTATGCCCATCATTGGAATAGAAAAGGATATTCCCGCCCCTGATGTAAATACCAATGAACAGATCATGTCGTGGATGATGGATACCTACAGCATGAACAGCGGCTATTGTACACCGGGAATTGTAACCGGTAAACCCATTAATATAGGCGGTTCACTGGGAAGAACCGATGCGACGGGTCTTGGCGTCGTCTTTACTATCGAAAACGCTATTAAACATAAAAAGATGCCGCTCAAAGGACTCAGGGTGGTAATTCAGGGATATGGAAACGTGGGTTCGGCAGTAGGAAAGTTTCTTGATGAATCGGGGTGTAAGATCGTTGGCGTGAGCAGCTCGAAGGGTGGTGTTTATAATCCAAAAGGATTAAACCACACGGCCCTTATGAAATATTACCAGGAACACGGTTCGTTTGACCATTTCCCGAAGACAGAACCAGTAACCAATGCATTGCTCCTGGAACTACCGTGCGACGTCCTGGTGCCGGCAGCGATGGGAAATCAGATTACCGGAGAGAATGCGGATAAAATTAAGGCAAAGATTATAGTCGAGGGCGCTAACGGCCCTACCACGCCGGAAGCTGATCAGATTTTAACCGACCGTAAAATACCGGTAATTCCCGATATCCTGGCAAATGCGGGTGGCGTGATTGTTTCCTACTTCGAGTGGGTACAGGACGTGCAAAGTTATTTCTGGTGTGAAAACGAGGTAAATGGACGGCTCAAAAATCTCCTGGACCGTTCGTATGAAGAAGTATATGCTCTGTCAAAAGAAAAGGGGACAAATATGCGCACCGCTGCCATGGCAATTGCAACCAAAAAAATTGCAGACGCAATTTCAGTAAGGGGCTTGTATCCGTAATTATTTATAGGAATTTTGATTTTAATTAAGCGGTTTTTGAGGCGGTGTTGGGAGGACAAGCGTCTTTCTTGTCCTATATCTGTTTGTTGCTTTTGATTTGGTCAACCGAGACGGTTGACCTACCAATTTCTTCTAACTTAAGCTATGAGGAGGGGATAATACGACATGAAATATGAAAATTTTAATGATGGGGAAGCATTGAAAATTGCTATGAATATCGAGGAAGAGGGATTGGAATTTTATTCAGCCTTGGTGGAGAATACCAAAGACCCAAAAATAAAAGAGATATTTTCAGAACTCGCCTCAGCGGAAAAAAAACATTTTGCCACCTTTCAAAAGGCATATCTCGAAGTAACCTCCACCGCCAGTACGCCACAAAGTTGTGAAGATTATACCGTCGGCCTCTATCTTAAATATCTGGTTGATACAGGTATCTTTACCAGGAAAGGCGAGGCAAAAAGAATTGCGGGTGAAATAAAAACGGATAGAGACGCATTAAAAGTTGGCATTCAGGCTGAAAAGGATTCCATTCTTTATTACACAGAAGCCGCAAAAATCACCAGAAACAATGCGGGCAAAAAAGCGTTTGAGCAATTGGTAAACGAGGAAAAAATGCACCTCAAAATACTGGCAGAGTGCATGAATAACTTAAAGCAGGCCATGGAATAATGATGGACAAATCAAAATTCAATATTGTAATTAATGGATGTATGTTTCTCTCTGTTATGGCAATTACAGGAATTGGTATCCTGATGAAGTTTGTCTTATTGCCGGGCAAGGAGACTGCGGCTGTCTACGGAAGAAAAGTAGATCTGTTCTTTCTGAAAATGGACCGTCATGGGTGGGGCACTATTCATCTTATCATTGCATGTGTCTTTTTGGCTTTTCTTACTACGCATATAATTCTCAACTGGAAGATGCTTGTGACATCGTACCGGAGGTTAATCGGTAATAAAACAACACGATTGATTGTAACCATGATTGTGCTCATTTCCGGTATTTTTACCGTAAGCTTTCCCTGGTTTGTAAAACCAGAGGTTCGGGAATCTACGAAAAGAAGGTAAACACCTTCATGAAAGTGCCGTAGACAAAAAAGAAATTAATAAATTTTTGAATTTAAAGGAGTAAATTATGAAGCAAGAAACGGTGAAACGTGGAAGATTGCTGTTTATGGTTGTTTCTCTTGCATTTATTGCCGTGAGTACAACCTCAGCGCAGGAAAAGAAACCGGTAAAAACGAGCCCTGCACCGGTAAATATAAAAGAATCAACCGATGAAATAGTAGCCAGGATGAAGGCTGCAAAGCCAGAGATAATGAAGCGTCATACGGACTTGCTCAATGAGCGCTATGATTTGAGCAACCGTTCTGCCAAAAAAACAACTATGTCGGGCGGAAAACCCCTGCAGGAAGGCGTGAGGACTAAACTGCCTAAGGGGCTGACGTGGGATAGTCTGGCTGCTCTATCCCCCGAAGATATCCGCGAAAAAGACCTTTTTCCCAAAGGATTTTTACCGCTTCCCCATCCAAATCATCCTGAAGGCGGCATGCTCTTTCCGAAGTTTCATATAGACGAGATAAAAATCCAGGACGGACGTGATCTGACGCGTTTTGATCTTGATTACGACCTGCCGGATCATTTCCTGCCGGAATTTCCACCTGCAATTTATTTGACGACACGTCCGGATTTGGGCGATGTTTCCCAGGGTAAGGTAGTGACCATACAAAACTATTACGAATTGTTCAACGCTATCCTGAATCCTAAACAACTTGAAGGGTTAAGGTTATTGGTTACTCCGTTTCCACAACAACAATTTAACCAAACCGGGGATCGACGCTCTGAAAAACCGAGCCACGGCGTTGCGTGCTTTGATTGTCATGTAAATGGACATACGAACGCTGCCACCCATCTTGCTGGCGATACTCGTCCGCAGGAATTCCGCCATCGCATTGACACCCCATCGCTGCGCGGGGTGAACATTCAGAGGTTGTTTGGCTCGCAACGCGCACTAAAGAGCGTTGAGGACTTCACAGAGTTCGAACAACGAGCAGCTTACTTTGACGGAGATCCGGTCGCCGCAACGAAGAAAGGCGTTAATATCCTTGAACGGGGAAGTCAGGTACACTTCATGGCGGAGATTCAGGAACTATTAGATTTCCCACCTGCTCCCAAACTGAATATCTACGGCATGCTGGATCAAAAAAAGGCAACGGAGGCAGAAATGCGAGGACAGAACCTATTCTTCGGTAAGGCCACATGCTCCATTTGTCATCAGCCTCCGTACTATACGGATAACCTCATGCACAATCTGAAAGTAGAGCGTTTCTTCAAACCGCGCATGATCAACGGCCGTATGGCAAGCGCCGATGGGCCCATTAAGACATTCCCGCTCCGCGGCATCAAGGATTCACCGCCATATCTCCACGATGGAAGGTTGCTGACGCTCGATGATGTTGTTGAATTCTTTAATCTGGTGCTTGAACTCAAGCTGAATAAACAGGAAAAGGACGAGCTTGTTGCCTTTTTAAGGACGCTATAGTTGTAAGCGGCGTCGGCAATGTAAAACACAAAAAAACGAAATAGTGTTTGACATTTTTTTTAAATAATATCTAAGGAAGGCATGAAGTGCAGGAAAGAGGATGGGTTAAGCGGAGCGAACCCATCATTTCTTGAATGCAAATTGGAATAAGTATCAGGTGTTAAGTTGTAAGTCAAGGGATAAAAAAGAGAATTTATAAAAAGACTGAAAAACAAACGTGCTAAACTAAATTGTTAAATGAAACTTTATCTCTGAAAAATCGCTATCGCTAAACGTATTTTTCTGATCACTAATTAATTAAAACGAAGGAGGCAAATTTATGATCAATCTCGATCTTACGAAAGATGAAAAAGACATTCTGATAGGTATTTTGGAAAACGACCTTTCCGATCTCCGTATGGAGATCGCCGATACGGATAACATGGATTTCAGAGAGACGTTAAAAAAACAGAAAGCGGTTTTACAGAAGACTCTGGAAACGTTACGGCAGGCCAAAGATATTTGAAAAGCAAGTGACGAATATCCTGGCGCAGTGAAGCCGTAACCAGATAGACCACCCCTTAATCCCCTCCTTCGCAAAAAGGGGATTAAGGGGTGGTAAAAAAGCTTGCCAGAAAAGAAGTTTTTACACGGTAAACCCGCATGAGCCAAAGGCTCACAAAAGAGTATGAAAATTTGCATTTTCGTGCCAATACTATAAGGCATAAACGCTTCTTTACACTTGATGGAATTGTGCTGTTGCCAGAACATCTGAACTATATAGCGAGTACTTGATGGTGACTGCGATTTTGCCATACGCTGGAGATTAATTAAACACTTCTTTAGAGGGAAATGAATCTGGAATAGATTTTTGATGGGTCTGCTTCGCTTGACTCATCCTACTGACTATAGACGTAAGCAATATTATAGTCAATATCCTAAATTTAATCCCCTTAGTCCTCCCTTTAGAAAAGGGGGATGTAAAGGGTTTTGCTAACTTATGATTGTCGTTTACTATGGATGTTTAAGACATAAAAACGGCAAATGGAAATAAATCCATACAATTTGTGGTCATACTAATTTTTATAAAGTGGGGTTGATATTGGAAAAGCCTGAGTGAAGAAGATATAATTATTGTTATCGCAGATGCCCAAAATAAGAGGCAGTGATTTCCCCTCATTTATACATCTCTATAGTTAAAGACAAAAATAAGTATACATAATTACCTTAGATTCCTTTTAATAAGTGGGGGGTAATGAGTATTAATTTAAGTCGTTCACTATAGTATGGTAGCATACCACTGCAAAAGGTTTGGTTGAGTAATTTTAAAGAGGCAGAACAATGGCCTTTAATAACACAGACATCAGAACACTGATCGAAAAGTTTGGGAATATAGCACCTGATATCCTGAAGATCATTGGCTGGACGCCAATCGTAAGATTGAACAAGGTAACGAGAGATATAAACCCAAATATCTTTGCCAAACTGGAATTTCTTAACCCTGCCGGGAGTGTTAAGGACAGGATGGCGTTGTTTATCATTGAGGATGCAGAACGGAGGGGGCTTTTAAAACCAGGCGGAACTATCGTAGAAAACTCCTCAGGGAATACAGGTGCTGCCCTTGCCATGATTGCAGCGGTAAAGGGTTACAAGTGTATAATCACGATGCCCGATAAGATGAGCGAAGAGAAAAAGAACCTGATGAAGGCATTTGGCGCACAGGTTGTTGTAACTCCAACGGATGTCCCTCCAGATTCTCCCGAAAGTTATTATAGTGTTGCCAAACGAATAGCAAAAGAAACCCCGAATTCGTACTATCCAGATCAATACAACAACCCCAGAAATATTGATTCTCATTACTATACTACCGGTCCTGAGACATGGAAACAGACGGATGGAAAGATAGATTACTTCGTTGCCGGAATAGGTACTGGTGGCACGATGAGTGGGGCCGGGAAATATCTCAAGGAAAAGAATCCTGGGATAAAGATAATTGCGGTTGACCCCGAAGGTTCAGTTTTTTATGATTACTTCAGGACAGGGAAACTCATCAAGCCGCACGTTTACAAAGTAGAGGGCATTGGTGAAGATTACCTTGTAAAGGCAGTTGATTTTAACCTTATTGATGACATAATTCAGGTGCATGATAAAGAATCATTTTTAATGGCAAGGAGGCTGGCACAGGAAGAGGGTATCTTTGCAGGAGGCTCAAGTGGCAGCGCTGTATGGGCAGCCATTGAAGTCGCCCGACGGATAAAGGAAAACAAAAACATGGTTGTAATCCTGCCGGATTCTGGCAGCAGGTACCTAAGCAAGATATACAACGATGAATGGATGAAGGCGAATGGTTTTTTGGAATGAAAATTATATGAAGTAAGAATGAACCACAGAGACCCCAGAGAAAAACTTAAAAATGTCGTTATACCTTTTCAATAGGTAAAATACTTTTTCCGTGACCTCAGTTGTTAATTTCCATAATAATTTAAAGGAACGAATATATGAAACAACGATTTGAGACAATGGCCATTCACGCTGGCTGTGAGCCTGATTCAGGAACTGGCGCCATCATGACGCCAATATTTCAAACAAGCACATATGTGCAGGAATCGCCCGGTAAGCATAAAGGATACGACTACTCAAGAACGCACAACCCCACCAGAACAGCCCTGGAAAAAAACATTGCCGCCCTTGAAGAAGGAAGTTACGGACTCGCTTTTTCGTCAGGACTCTCCGCCATTTCGGCAATTACCCAATTGTTAAATGCAGGCGACCATGTTATCTGCAGTGACGATGTTTATGGTGGAACGTTCAGATTGTTCGATAAGGTATTAAAGAGATTCAATCTTGAATTTGATTTTGTCGATTTAACCAACCCTCAATCTTACGAAAAGTACCTAACAGATAACACGAGGCTTGTATGGCTGGAAAGTCCTTCGAATCCACTCCTCAAGCTTATAGATATCGAGGCAATTGCCCATGTTGCTAAAAAAAATAACGTATTGGTGGCTGTTGATAATACTTTTGCAACACCCTTTTTCCAGAAGCCTCTAAAACTCGGAGCTGATATAGTCATGCACAGCACCACCAAGTATCTCAACGGTCACAGTGATGTTATTGGCGGCGCGCTTGTAACGAATGATCAGGGATTGTACGACAAGCTCCAGTTCCTCCAAAACGCTGTAGGTGCAGTACCGGGCCCTTTTGATTGCTTTCTGGTCCTCCGTGGGATTAAAACCCTTGCGGTAAGAATGGAGAGACACGAGAGAAATGCGATGAAGATCGCACAACTTTTAGAAAATCATCCAAAAGTTAGAAGGGTTATTTACCCCGGACTCAAGTCACATCCACAACATGAACTTGCAAAGAAGCAAATGACCGGATTCGGAGGGATAATAACCTTTTTCATAAAGGGAGGACCAGAGGCTGCACGGAGATTTCTTGAAAGAGTAACCATATTCTCTTTAGCAGAGAGCCTTGGTGGTGTGGAGTCGCTCATAGAACATCCGGCAATAATGACACATGCATCGCTCCCAAAGGAAGTCAGGGAAAAAATAGGCATATCTGATGACTTGATTAGGGTTTCTGTGGGAATTGAGAATGTGGATGATTTGATAGAAGACCTTAAGGGTGCTTTGGCATCTTAAAAAAACAAATTTTAGTTGGCTAAATAGTTACCATTTGTGAGTTTCTGAGTTTCTGATTAAAAAAAGAATATCTTTTTAGCGTAATTTTGGGGCGATCCCCCAATTTATTCGGGTTAGGCGCTTAGCGCCTCAATATCGACAAAATTTTGTCGATGTTTTGTAATTAATTTGTGTCTATAGTTATACCTGCGCTTCAGCGCAACCTTTTCCAAGCACGGCATTGGAAAAGGCGTAGTACCTTATAAAAAATATTTTGACACTTTCAGCAAAAATATTTTTTTTACGAATAAGAGAAATAATCACACAAAGACACGAAGCCACAAAGAAAAGAGAATGATGAATGAAAATGAAATTGGGGAAATTATAGTTGATGCAGCAGTTGCAGTACATAGGAAACTCGGACCGGGATTGCTTGAAAGTGTTTATGAAGTCATCCTTGCTTACGAGCTTAAGAAACGTGGATTATCAGTCGACCGTCAAGTATCCATACCGATAGAATATAATGGAATAAAATTTGATGAAGGATTTCGAGTTGATATTCTCGTTGAGACCAAGGTGATAATTGAGTTGAAATCTGTGGAATCCGTTAATAAAGCTCACAAGAAACAAGTTTTAACTTACTTGCGTTTGAAAGGGCTTAAGCTGGGACATTTGCTGAATTTTGGAGAAGCCTTTATGAAGGATGGGATATCAAGAATAATTAATGGGGATATACAATAAATCTTTGTGTCTTAGTGGCTTTGTGTGAGGAACATAAAGACTGTTTTTCCGATTCGTTCTGGTTAGGAATGAGTTATTGGAAATTACTGGTACATAAAGAACAGTGGATTCGAAAAATGAAGATATTGACAAAGATTATTTTGATAATAGCGCTGGTTGTTTTTGTCAAAACAAATGCTTATCCCCAGGAGTCCCTTTGGAATAAACTCAATGCCAAAGTTGAAAAACTTTACCAACAAGGGCAGTATTCAGAAGCACGGAAAATTGCCGAAGAGGCAATAAAAGTAGCAGAAACGACATTTGGGAAAGACCATCCCAATACAGCAACATCCTTAAATAATCTGGCAGCGCTTTATTATGCCCAGGGTAAATATGCCGAGGCAGAACCACTTTACAAACGAGTGATCTCAATAAAGGAGAAGACACTCGGTAAGGATCACCCAAGTATAGCAGTATTTTTAAATAATTTGGCAGCGCTTTATTATGCCCAGGGTAAATATGCCGAGTCCGAACCACTTTACAAACGAGCGCTCTCAATAGAGGAAAAGGCACTTGGTAGGGATCATCCAAGTGTAGCAACATCATTAAATAATCTTGCAGAGCTTTATCGTGCTCAGGGTAAATATGCCGAGGCAGAACCGCTTTATAAGCAAGCACTCTCAATAGTGGAGAAAACACTTGGTAAAGACCATCCAGATGTGGCAACATCCTTAAATAATCTTGCAGAGCTTTATCGTGCCCAGGGTAAATATGCCGAGGCCGAACCTCTTTACAAGCGGGCGCTCTCAATAAGGGAGAAAACACTTGGTAAAGATCATCCCGATATGGCACAATCCCTAAATAATCTGGCAGTGCTTTATCGTGACCAAGGTAAATATGCCGAGGCCGAACCACTTTACAAGCGAGCGCTCTCAATAAAGGAAAAGGCACTTGGTAGGGATCATCCAAGTGTAGCAACATCCTTAAATAATCTTGCAGAGCTTTATCGTGCCCAAGGTAAATATGCCGAGACCGAACCGCTTTATAAGCAAGCACTCTCAATAGTGGAGAAGGTACTTGGTAAAGGGCATCCAGATGTAGCAACATCCTTAAATAATCTTGCAGGGCTTTATCGTGCCCAAGGTAAATATGCCGAGACCGAACCGCTTTACAAGCGGGCGCTCTCAATAAGGGAGAAGGTACTTGGTAAAGGGCATCCAGATGTAGCAACATCCTTAAATAATCTTGCAGGGCTTTATCGTGCCCAAGGTAAATATGCCGAGGCCGAACCGCTTTACAAGCGAGCGCTCTCAATAGTGGACAAAACACTTGGCAAAGAACATCCCTACGGGGCAATATCCTTAAACAATCTTGCAGCGATTTATGCTTCTCAGGGTAAATATGCCGATGCCGAATCTCTTTACAAGCAGGCACTGTCAATAAGCGAGAAGGTACTGGGCAAAAATCATCCACAAGTGGCAGTTGTGCTGGAAAACATGTCAGCGCTTTACAAGAAAATGGGAAATAATGATGAGGCAAAAAGACTGGAAGAACGGGCAAAAAGAATTCGTTTGATGAATCAGTAAAAGTATCTGTAGGATGGGTTAAGCGGAGCGAACCCATCATTTTCAGCAATAATATTTTTTATAAATAAGAGAAGTTATCTTTTATGCCCTTTTGTGAGCCTTCGGTCATAATTGTTTAAAATGTGGATTATTTAATAGAAGACCTTAAGGGTGCTTTAACGTAGTATCCAATGAAATCACATTTCAACGAATTTTTTATACAATGTAATAATATCGAAAAAAATAGATTTTCAGGGTGGACCTTTTACCCTGGTATGGTATTTAAAAAATGAGATTGTATTGCAACGATTGCATAATTCTTTTGGAAGTACAAAGATGTTAAGATTTTTTCTTGTAATAACTACAATTTTGACCTGTTTATCGATTGCTCAAGGAAAAGATGCCGTTATCCAGGATTTAGTTAAACAGGCCGAAGAATCTCGTAACAACTTTGACGATGAGGGTTGCTCTTCGCTACCTTGATAAGACGCTCGAAATTGACCCAAAATATGCCGATGCATGGAGAAGTAAGGGTGTTATCCTTGCCTCCCATTTCTGGAATGAGAATCAACTTTCTGCCAGCGCAGTGTTCACCGATGCACACGTTGATTTTGACAGGTTTAGCGAGGCCAAGGATGCCATTGCCTGTTTTGAAAAGGAACTAGAGATTAAAGGGATTGATACGAAGGGTGCAGCCCTTCTTATGTTGGGCAGACATAAGGAGTCCATTGCCTGTTTGGAAAAGACACTGGTGATAGATCCGAAGAATGGCGAAGCATGGCTTGGTAAGGGCTTTGCTCTTTCCTTGCTAGGTAGGCATGAGGATGCCGTTGCTTGCTTCGATAAGGTATGGGAGATTAACCCTACCGACTACGAGGCAAAGTTCCTTAAGAATAAGTCTTTAGAGGAGATAAACAAGAAAAGGCAAAGTCGGGAAGATTAAAAATGAAGATATTGCTAAAAGTTATTTTAATAACGGTAGTGGTCATATTAGTCAATAAGGTCACCAGGGATTGAAAATGTCGATGATTTAATAAATGACCTTGAAAAGGCTTTACCATAAGAATAGTTAAAATCGGTAAAAGAAGAAAAGACAAACCACAAATATCTCAATTTGCTGCAACGTATCGAGGGGAGCCTTTGGGGTCTGATGTTGAATATAGAATATGCGAGAATAAAACAGGTCGATATGAAGGTTTTTTGTAACTATTCAGCGAAAATATTTTAATACAGGTGTTTGTAGACGAGAAATTTACAAAACAGGCCGGGGATGTAAACGGGCATGTTGAACGATTTCAGGGACGGCCTCTTCCCATTCGACAGCCATGATATGGACGCCGGCAACGCCTTTTACTTCTCTTACCTGTTCGATAACCTCCAGGCATATCTTGATACCCTCTTCCTTGCCTTTCTTCACGGCAGAGGCGGCCGTCATGCGGTTCATAACCTCATCGGGCACATCCATACCAGGCACGTTATACTTCATGTGTTTGGCCATACCGGCAGACTTGAGTGGGGCGACTCCTGCCAGAATAAATACCTTTTCGTGGAGTCCCATATCGGTAACCATCTTCATCCACTCTTTGAATTTCTTGACATTGTAAATAATCTGCGTCTGGATGAAATCGGCGCCGGCAACGACCTTTTTGGCAAGCCTTGCAGCGCGATATTTAAAGGGGTCTGCAAAGGGATTTTCGGCTGCGCCGATAAAGAATCTGGGTTCGGACGCTTTCAGTTCCTGGCCGGACTGGAATTTTTTCTCGTCACGGAGAATTTTTACCATCTGGATGAGCTGGATGGAGTCTATGTCAAAGACGCCCTTTGCCATGGGGTGGTCGCCAAATTTCTGGTGGTCACCGGTCAGACACAATACATTTTTTAAACCTAATGCCGCGGCTCCCAGCAGGTCACTCTGAATAGCAATTCTATTTCTGTCGCGGCAGGTCATCTGGATGATTGGCTCTACTCCTGCATCAAGCACGATACGACCGGCGGCAATACTGGACATACGCACCACAGCTGTCTGGCAATCGGTAATATTGAAGGCATCTCCATAGCCTTTGAGCAGAGAGGCCTTTTTTTCTATTATTGAGCGGTCAGCGCCGCGTGGCGGGCCGAGTTCCGCCGTTACAGCGAATTGCCCATTTCTGAGTATTTTTTCTAAGTTACTGCCGGTTTTCATGTCAGAATTATTTTCAACCTATATATAATTGTAAAGTGTTCTGTATTCAAATTTGTAGTGGCGACTTCAGTTGTCATACCTGCGTATTGTCTGTCATAAGGAAGCGACTGAAGTCGCCACTACAAACAGGTAACCCGCATAAATAAAATGAAAATCCTATAGTATTACTGCGACACGGTGGATTCGCTTCGCTTAATCCACCCTACCGATTCTCTTTTTCAAAGGTATTTAACCAGCAACCTCCTCCCTTTGTTAAGGGGGCTTGGGTTGCGGCTATGCCGCTCTATGTAATTAAATTAATGGTTACGTTTGTTCAAAATGTTTATTTATTCAACCATTATTTTTTCATTACCAGATGTTCAAGTACCATCCTTCGCGGATGGTTTTCCATACCTGTTGACCAGTCTTTGGGTGGCACAATCCTTTCCATTGTTGCCAGGAGTTGCTGGGTATCCAACCGGTCATAGATTTGATTCCATACACAAGGTGTTTCCTTTGAGACTTCACAGTTACCGTTTTGAGAACCGCCGCAAGGCCCATTAAGGAGGCTTTTTGCACACCGGCTTACCGGGCACAGACCTCCCGTTGTTCCCAGAATACAGTTACCACAACCTGCACACCGTTCCCAGAAAATACCCTGTTCGACAGGACCACCCATAAAGGTGGTATTTACACCAGGAAATATCCTTATTTTAGGAAATTTTTCGGCCATGTACTGTACGCCAACACCACAGGCGATGGAAACAACGGCGTCACAATCTTTAATGACTTCTTTTATGTCGTCGATAAATTCCCACTCACACTGACGGAGTGTTGAGTTTTCAATGACCTCGAGTTCCCTGCCTTCCAATTTTGCGGCGAGGCGGAGTTGCAGAGCAAGTTCCGTGACCTGTTTCTCACCGCCCGTATGGCATATTGTTACACAGGAACCACATCCCAGCACGCAGACCTTTTTGAAGCCAGAGAGCATCTGCTTGATTTCCTGAAATTGTTTTGATGACGCTACAATCATTTAATTTACCTCGTTTGAGCCTCTGTGAGATTTCTCAATTCTTCGATCATATTAAGGGAAATTTCGACAATTTCTTTATCATCCTGTGGGGACACAAAATGAGTTTTAAATCGTCCGGTGTCCATCCCCAACCCGGCAAGAAGCTGGGTGGTATATTTTGCACGCCTTTCAATCCATTCGCGCTCTTTACAGAAGTGACAGGTATCGTCCCTGCATGCCGTTACCAATACCCCATGAGCTCCTAACTCAAAGGCCCTCAGATATAATGAAGGATCAACCTTCCCCAGTCCTAATACACCTACCCGTTTGACATTCTTAAGGAGTAAATCGCCCGCTGTAGTGGTTGTATCTTCATTGTAATATTTACCATATTGACAATAAAAATGGATAATGAGCGGTTTTACACCCTGAATAAATTTATCCTGAAAAATGGTTTCAAGGGTATCCTTGCCACGGTCTTCATAGGGCGTTTTAAAGCTAATGGCTTTGGCAGGACATTCCACAATACACAAACCGCAGGACTGGCAGTCTCCATCAATATAAGCTGTTGTATCCCCCCTTTTAATCTTCGGCACTTCAAAGGGACAGACCCTCACACAGGTAATGCATCCCACACATAAATTATCGTCCACGATTGCGCCCGCCCCGCAGTTCATGCACCGTTGCGCCTCTCTCACCGCTGCATTGTGCAAAAACCCAAATTCGACCTCGTTAAAGTTGCTTAACCTTTTATCTAAAGGCATGGCAGGCATTTCCTGCTTTTGCTCTTTCCTGATAAGGGGGATTCTGGATGGGACAATATCGGGCACTGCGGGTTTTTCAGCCCATTTTACATCTTTGAGCGATGCATTTCTCAGGGCGTTATGGATGGCAATCGCAGCTTTTTTACCTTGCGCCATACCTTCTGTCATGGTTCCGCGTCCCAACACAATATCGCCGCCTGCATATATGCCGTGGACAGAGGTGTTCAGCGTATTCGGATTCGCGATAATCGTGCCACCACGGGTTATCTGGATGCTTTCCTGTCCTTTTAAGAAGGAAAGATTCGACATCTGACCTATTGCCAAAATGATAGTGTCTGCCTCTATAACTGACTCAGAATCTTCGTAGAATGCAGGATTAAAGCGTTTTTGATCATCAAAGACATATTTTACCTTAAGGGTTTCCAGGCCACACACCCTGCCGTCCTTTCCGAGGATGCGCTTCGGCCCTACGGAGTTGTGTAATATCACACCTTCGTGAACAGCCTCCTCGATCTCGAAATCGGTCGTCGGCATTTCCTTGCGTGATTCAAGGCAGGCAACGGAGACTTTGCCAGGATTCAAACGTAAGGCAGTGCGTGCACAGTCCATAGCAACCGCGCCTCCTCCAATGACCAGCACATTTTTGCCGATCTTTGCACATCCTGTTGTATTTACCTCATTCAAAAAGGTAACGCCTTTCAGCACGCCGTCAAGGTTTACCCCTTCGATATTTAAGGAACGGCTTTCGAGCAGTCCCACGCCAATAAAAATAACCGAATAACCATCCTTTTTTAAGCTATCAAAGGTAATATCTACCCCTAAAGTTGTATTATACTTGATTTCCACCCCCAGCTTTTTGATGTATTCAACGTCTTTGTCAATTGCCATGCGTGGCAAACGGTAGGTTGGCACGCCCATACGGAGCATACCACCCGGAGTGGGATTGGATTCAAAAATGGTACATGAGTATCCTAAAAGGGCCAGGTCATTAGCCGCAGCCAGACCGGCTGGTCCTGCGCCAATAATGGCAATTTTTTCCGGATATTTTTCGGTAGTTGTCTTTTTTGTTTCTTCAGAATAGTTGTCGCCCAGAAAACGTTTGAGCCATGCGATTGCAACGGGGGCTTCCGTGCTATTTCTCCGGCACTTCGTTTCGCAGGGGTGGGTGCAAATACGGCCGCAGGCAGAAGGGAGAGGATTTCTCTCTCTTACCAGCCGAAATGCCTCGTTGAAACGGCCTCTGGCAATGAGTTGAACGTAATCGCGTGCATCCTGCCGTATCGGACAGGCCAGAATACACGGCGCCTCTTCATTCATATTTTTGTTAGATTTTGCGCATGTCGTATTTGTTGCCATGGTTACATATTTTATTTAACGTTTTTTAGTATAAATTTTTCTGATTGTTTCAAAAACTGCATTGTCGCCACGGTAATACTTATTCGTTTTCATATAAAACTTATTGCATAGGTGAATTTTGCCAAATCCGTTTACTCACCCATAACCTTAATGATGAGTTTTTTGTCCCGCTGTCCGTCAAATTCGGCGTAAAATATACGCTGCCAGGGGCCGAGATCCAGCTTTCCACTTGTTACCGGCACAATGGTCTGATGTCCGATCAACAGGTTTCTGAGATGTGCGTCTCCATTCACCTCCCCCATCCTGTGGTGATAGTAATCGTGCCCTTCGGGGATCAGCTTCAAAAGCCATTCTTCAATATCGCGATGGAGGCCTGGCTCTGCGTCATTAACGAAAACACCGGACGTTATGTGCATGGCTGAGACGAGGATCATACCTTCTTTAATACCGCTCTTTTGCAGCACATTTTCAACATCCCTCGTGATATTTAAAAACTCACGGCGTTTTCTGGTGTTAAAGGTCATGTATTCGGTAAAAAATTTCATAGAAAATGGACTTCTTTCGTTAAATGTTCTGGAAATTCAAAGTTGCCACAAAACCATTAAGGCACAAAGAAAAACGTAGTGTCCTGGTGTCTTCGTGGCAGAAAAAGTAGCTGTATGCTTAATTTAATGTTAAGGAATTTCAAACGGCCATGTAGTGGAAAGGCGCGCCTTGCCACTACACTGTTATAAAAATCGCTGAAAAGGCATAATTTAAGGTACCAGACGAAAACGATTTTCCTCAAATATTAATAAAAGAGAAACTAATTTAATGACTGGAATAAAAGTTGTCAAGGGAAAATGTCGTAACCCGTGAAAATAAAGTGAGAAAAAGAAGGAAACTGGGCGAAATGCATTCGGGACACGTCGTACTATCAGCCATTTGATTTCCTGATGACGATATGTTTCTTCCAATGGGTGTCATCGGGACGTGGATAGTCAGTGCGATGGTGAGCGCCGCGCGATTCCTTTCGTTTTCGCGCAGAGACGGCAATGAGTCGCGATATCAGCAGCATATTCTGGAGCTGCCAGCCTGTTGGGGTTGAAAATTCCTTGTCCATAACATAGCTGCACCACATCTCAATCATTTCTTCGGCTTCCAGGAGGTGCCGTTCGTCACGTTCAATTCCAACGTCTCGCCACATCAGACTTTTCAGGGAATCCCCGATATCTTCCATATCCAACCAGCTTTTTTTCGACGAGCCCGGCAGTTCCTGGATGTTATAGGGAGATAATTCATGTTTAGTCTTTTTAATCAACATGCAGGCATGTGTCCCTGCCCTGTGGCCTGTTACCAGTCCTTCAAGAAGGGAATTGCTGCCGAGACGATTTGCGCCGTGCATGCCCGTACAAGCCACCTCTCCGCAGGCATATAGTTGCTTAATGGTCGTTTTGAAAAAACGATTGACCTTGATTCCACCAATCATGTAATGAGCGCTGGGGCGCACGGGGATCAGGTCTTTTGCAATATCAATTCCAAAGGAGGCACAAATCTCATTAATTTTGGGGAAACGGTTGTATAATTGTTTTTTGGGGATATGCCTGACATCCAGGTAGACGTGGGTATGATCCGTCTTTTGCATTTCTTTTAAAATACTCTGGCTGACTACATCTCTGGGCGCCAGTTCAGCCTGGGGGTGGTAATTGGGCATAAACCGTTCACCCTTTTTATTTCTCAATATGCCGCCTTCTCCGCGCACCGTTTCTGAAATAAGAAACCGCACTGCGCCTGCAATATAGAGCGTTGTGGGGTGGAATTGGACAAATTCCATATCCTGGAGGGCGGCGCCTGCGCGGTATGCCATGGCAAGGCCGTCTCCGGTTGCCACTTCAGGGTTTGTGGTTTCCCGATAGATTTGCCCGCAACCACCGGTAGCAAGAATCGTTTGTTTTGCCCATATTAACATGGCGCCCTTCGTCTCGTGCCAGGCAATTACGCCATGACAGACACCATCCTTTGTAATAAGATCTATGACAAAGGTGTGCTCAAAGATTTTTATATTTTCATTTTCTTGTACCCGGCGGATAAGGGTAAATTCCACTTCCTTACCGGTAGAATCGCCCTTGGCGCGGATGATGCGGGGAAAGTGGTGGCCGCCTTCCTGGGTAAAGACCAGGTGGTCATCTTCTTTATCAAATGCAGCGCCATGTTCGATTAACTCCTTTACCCGTTTAGGGCCTTCACTCACGATTGTTTTCACCATGGCTGTATCACACAAACCCTGACCTGCATCCAGGGTATCTTTTACATGCTTGGATATTGAGTCCTTATCTGCCAACGCTACGGCTATGCCTCCCTGGGCATACGCGGTATTATTTTCGTCGATCTTGTCTTTTGTGATAATGAGCACAGCATTATGCCTTGCAGCCTGCATGGCGGCATTGAGACCGGCTACTCCGCTGCCAATGATTAATATGTCGGTAAAAACATGGGGAAAAGTATGGCTATCAATAGAAATAAGGTATCTTTTAGGCTCTGTATGCTTTTTCATGGAACGCATTTTTCATTAAATGGAGATTTATAAGGTTGGGTTGAGTGGAACGAAACCCAATCCGGCTATTTGCATTAAATTAGGCCTTCGGCAACTTCTATAACAGCGTAGTGGGGGGGGGGGGGGGGGCGCGGCGGGCGGGCGTGTAATTACCAAATATTTAAATTTTATATACCCCAAACGAACGTT
>JAXMAC010000072.1:0-18052 GCA_046350595.1 Candidatus Brocadiaceae bacterium
TCGCATACCCGTGTCATCATCAATAAATTCCAAAAAACGTTCATCACCCACTTTAGCCGTCCTTTTTGTGACCATACCTTTACCACATCCTTTCTAAAAAGTTTTGACAAAAACGTACTGTGAACTAATTGTGAACTCAATATCTCAAAACAGCCAGAAATAAGCTGAAGATGTTTTTCCCTCTCACGATACTAATTTAAACAGGATGAAATACTTGAGGTTAAAATGGAAAACTGTTAAACTCCATCCTGTTGCTTCACACGCAAGGGATCAGTGGTTCGAATCCACTAGCGCCCACCATATCTTTGAAGAGCATTGACGTAACAAAAGTAAAACACATGTAAATCCATTAAATACTTGACAATTATCGGTTATCTATTAAAATAACGGCTTTCTTAATTTATTATTTTTTTAGTTTCTCTACAGTTCTATTAAAAAAATCTAGGCAATATTATAATAATATAGTTCTGAGGTAAAGGATAATTATATATGGCTATAAGGGTAGGAATTAACGGATTCGGAAGAATTGGACGAAATGTCTTTCGTGTCATTGCTCAACGCGGCGGCATTGATGTGCTGGCAATCAACGACCTGGCCGATTCAACTTCCCTGGCAACGTTATTAAAGTACGATACAATTCACGGTAAATTCAATGGAACAATTCAGGCAAAAGAAAAATCCTTAGTCGTAAATGGCAAAGAGATTGGTTTGATTATGGAGAAAGACCCCGCAAAATTACCGTGGAAATCGCTGGGGGTGGATATTGTTATCGAATCAACAGGCATTTTCACCTCCAGGGCAGATTGCGCCAAACATTTAGAAGCAGGGGCAAAAAGAGTTATCCTTTCAGCGCCAGCTAAAGACAAAATAGACACCACGATTGTCGTGGGTGTTAATAATAAAGATTTAAAACCAGAACATAAAATCGTATCAAACGCCTCATGCACAACGAATTGCCTTGCGCCTTTAGCAAAAGCGATCAATGACAATTTTGGGATCGAAAAGGGGCTCATGACAACCATCCACGCCTACACCAATGACCAGCGCATCATTGATTTTGTCCATAAAGACCTGAGGCGCGCGCGCGCAGCCGCATTGAACATTATCCCAACAACAACAGGCGCAGCCAAGGCCATCGGTGAAGTAATCCCTTCACTAAAAGGCAAGTTAGACGGTCTGGCCATGCGCGTTCCGGTGCCAAACGGTTCTGTAACAGACCTCGTTGCAATGGTATCAAAAGACGTCACTATAGAAGCCGTCAATATGGCCATGAAAAAAGCTGCAGAGGGAGAATTAAAAGGTATTCTGGAATATTGCGAAGACCCCGTGGTATCTTCTGACATCATTGGAAACACCCATTCAAGCATCTTCGATGCTGCTTTAACGTATGTGATTGACAAACGTATGGTAAAAGTGATTTCGTGGTACGACAATGAATGGGGATTTTCAAATCGTATGGTAGACCTCATTGAAATGGTCGCTCGCTTATAAACAACTCATGCATTGGCTTATCCTATGAACAAACTATTTATAAAAGACCTGAACGTTCATAAAAAGAGGGTTCTGGTACGTACTGATTATAATGTGCCTTTCGATGATTTCGGAAATATCACCGATGACTCCCGAATAAGGGCAACCATGGCGACCATTAATTTTCTCCTCGATGAATGCGCAAAGGTTATCATTGCGTCACATCTGGGGAGACCCGACGGTAAGGCAAACCCCAAATATTCCCTTGAGCCTGTTGCTGTGAGACTACAAGGTTATCTGCGGGACAGGGCAAAGGTAATCATGGCAAAGGACTGCATTGGCCCGCAGGTAAAAAAACAAATTGATGAAATGCGGTATGGCGACGTCCTCTTATTAGAAAATCTCAGGTTTTATTCCGCAGAAGAAAAAAACGACCCACAATTCGCAAAAGAGCTGGCTAGTTTATGCGATGTATTCATACAGGACGCATTCGGAAATTGCCACAGAAAGCACGCATCAATGGTTGGTATTGACAGCTTTGTGCCATCGGGTGCCGGTTTTTTACTGAAGAAGGAAATCGATTATTTTGAGAAGGCTGTGAATAACCCCATGCGACCCGTTGTGGCACTTTTAGGTGGGGCAAAGGTTTCTGACAAGATAAAGATTATTGAAAATCTGGCAAGAAAAATGGATAAGGTCCTTATTGGCGGGGCTATGGCCTTTACCTTTCTGAAGGCACAGGGTATTGGTGTTGGTCAATCCCTGGTCGAAGACGGCATGCTCGATGTGGTTAAAAATTTGATGGACATTTCCCGGCGAAACGGCACAAAGCTTTATCTGCCCGTAGACTTTGTTGTTGCAGAAAAATTTGACAACACTGCGGAAACAAAGCTTGTCCCCTTTCAGGAAATTCCTGAAAAATGGATTGCTCTTGATATTGGCCCTGCAACGACAATGCTCTTTAAAGAAGCAATCCAGGATGCAAAGACAATTATATGGAACGGTCCTATGGGAGCATTTGAGTATGACGCCTTTAGTCGTGGTACTTATGCTATGGTTGATACAATTACCAGCTCTCACGCATTAACTATCGTTGGCGGTGGCGACACAGATATGGCATTTCATAAATCGGGAAAGACGCACGAAGTATCGTTTATTTCCACAGGTGGTGGCGCATTCCTAAAATTATTAGAAGGAGGAGAACTCCCCGGCATTGCTTCACTATCAGACAAAAAGGTTTGAAAACCATGCAGCCTAAAATCAAAATCGCAGCATCCATCCTGGCCGCTAATCCCGTTCGTTTCGAGGAAGATATAAAAAAGGTAGAAATGGCAGGCATCGATATGATCCATATTGATGTTATGGATGGTCACTTTGTCCCCAATATAACCATGGGACCCTTTATCATAAAGGGAATAAAAAACGTTACCCATGTACCTCTGGATATTCATCTGATGATTGAACGTCCCGAAAAATATATTGAGGCATTTGCAAAGGTGGCTGGCAAAGGTGACTATTTAACTTTTCATATAGAAACGACAAAACATCCGAAGGATGTTATTTCACTTATAAAAAAAACAGGACTCAAGACCGGCGTATCGCTCAACCCGGACACAAAATCAAAATCAATCGAAGATATTCTTGATGATATTGACCTAGTACTTGTCATGTCGGTAAACCCTGGATTTGACGGTCAAAAATTTATACCCGATGTCTTATCAAAGATAACGAGATTGCGCAGTCTCGTAACAAACGAAGTAGACATCGCCGTGGATGGTGGTATCACAACGGAAACCATTATCGATGCCGTCAGGCATGGGGCAAACTTCATCGTTGCTGCATCTGCTATCTACAAAAATAGCGACCCGGCGAACGCCGTAAAGACCCTTAGGCACATTGCAGAACAAACAGCGCGCGAAGAATACCGCAAGAGAGTTTCTGCGTAAAAACTTTTTTATGGCTGCATTTAGTTAAAAAATTACTTGTTTTTTCACGAAAAAATTATACACTATCTACGTGCATTCGCTCTTTTGAATTATTAGGTATTTCTAACAGGTAGGAGAACCATACGTGGTTTTTTTCAGAAAAAAAAAGGACATGCCCAATGGATTGTGGGTGCGATGTGATGGCTGTAAGGGTCTGGTATATAAAAAAACCGTTGAAGAAGAAATGCATGTCTGTCCCGAATGCAACTACCATTTCCGTATATTCAGCCGGGACCGGTTAAAACTGTTGCTTGACGAGAACAGCTTCGAAGAATTGTGGGCTAATATAACGCCCCACGACCCTTTAAATTTTCGGGATCGGATAACCTATCCCGAAAGGGTATCTGCGGAACAACAGAAAACCGGCCTCAAAGAGGCAATAATTGTGGGAAAAGGAAAGGTCTGCGGGAGGGAAGTAATGGTTGGAATCACCGATCCTGCATTCATTATGGGAAGCATGGGTTCTGTGGTAGGTGAAAAGATTGCGCGACTTGCGGAAAAGGCCACAGAGTTAAAAGTCCCCTTGATTATGGTTTCTGGTTCAGGCGGCGGCGCACGTATGCAGGAAGGAGTTTTTTCATTGATGCAGATGGCAAAGACAAGCGCTGCCATAGCCCGATTCCGTGAATCTGGTGGCTTATATATTTCAATCCTGACAGACCCATCATTGGGCGGCGTCATGGCAAGTTTTGCATCGCAGGCAGATATTACCATAGCAGAACCAAAGGCGCTTATTGGTTTTGCCGGACCAAGAGTCATTCAGGAAACAATAAAACGTGCCCTTCCCAAGGGATTCCAGACGGCCGAATTTCTGTTAGAGCATGGCTTCCTTGACATGATTGTCCCACGTCAGGACATGAAAAAAGAACTATCACGATTGCTTAATTATTTAATACAATCGTAATAGTTCCGCACGCCTCATGGGCGGACTAAGTGAAGCTAAGAAATAAGGCCATAGCTCATCCTCTTTCTTTTTCACGTCTTTGCGGTAAGCTATTAAAAAAGATTCCCCTGTAGCTCAATGGTAGAGTAGCCGGCTGTTAACCGGTTGGTTGTAGGTTCGAATCCTACCGGGGGAGCCAATAAAAACAAAAAAGCCCTTTAGCGTAAAAGCTAAAGGGCTTTTTTGTTTTTATTTGGTTTCTGTTATACCGCGCCAGGATATTCTCCTAAATTATGTCCACGTATTTTTTTTGCAACCAGCCCCTCCTGATGTCGTTGCTCACCTTTTCTTCAACGCCCACCTTTGAGCCGGTATCCTGCTTTACACCTATATTTACATACACCCTGTACCAATCATCTTTTTCGCCCTCTACGATACATTCTGCGCCGCCGTGTATTTCAAATTTTGGTTCGTACTCCTCGCCAGGGCCATATCGAACCTGGCATTTTTCAGTAACAACCACTCCCTGGTTTACGCCGTGTTCTTCATAGTGCTTAATACCCAGAGATACTATTGCAATAAACAAACCCGCCGAAAAGCCTATGATGATTCTTTTAAGCCATGGATATTTCAAAATAATCCTCAGGCAGAGTAGTATCATTAATATTACATACATGGATATTGTCACTACGGCCAGTTCATTCTGATTAAGCAGAAAAAACCAGAAGAATATTCTCTGGATTGCCTTTGAGGCTCCCTGGGATAGTTCTTTATCTTCGGTGGAATTTTTAACCAGTCTGAGGTTGGCGTCAATTTCGGCATTCCTCGGCATAAGACGCTGAGCCCTGCGGTAATTTACCACAGCTTTTCCCAGCGCTCCCTGGCGATAATAGGTATTTGCCAGATTGTAATATATCTGTCCGTTTTTGAATCCATGTGTCAATATAGTCTCGTATTGTAATGCCGCTTCATCGAGTTTTTGGCTCGCCGCCGGGTTATCGTTTGCAGCGATAAGCTTTGCAGCCTGGAGGTATTTTTCATTTGCATCGGTAAATAATTTTATGACTTCATTCCGGGACGGAGCGGATGCAAGGACATTGTCAGATAGAGAGAGGGAAATTATACAGAAAATAAAAAACAGGAATCTATCCTTCATGATAACTGCCTTTCTAGTTTTGTGATCAGTTGTTCCGCAAGGTCTAAGGAATGGCGCATCTCTTCTCCTGTCCCTGCATCTTTTGAAAAGCGCCTGTAGTCTAAATCGTTAATAAAATGAGTAATCTCAGCAATAATATCTTCGTTAACTTCCTGATGTCTTAACAAGTGGCCTATACTGTCGCCTGTAGCGCTTGCGGCAGAGACATTGCATTTATCGGCCAGGTAATCTGCCATAGCCCTGGAAAGGAAGTTGTAGAATTCGGCTGGCGAGTCGCCGGAAAGGGCGGATTGCACGAACACAAGTTTCTTTTTTGCTGCGCTATGAGCGCGTCTTTTCCGCGCATATTCAACATCGGTCTGTAATCTTTTCTTCTGTTGCGTGATGAAAAAGGACGCTAAAACGGTAACTGCCGGAATGGAAAGACACGCCAGAAGAATAGGATTTTTAAAAATATTATCTCCCTGATTCCGCAACGAAGAGAGATTGGTCATAATGGGTAAAATATCCTGAGTTATGAGTTGTGCCTGCTGTTTCGATACCATATTCATAGGAGACTGCGTTAACTGGATGGGCATTTCCTGTTCGCCAGTCTCAACAACAATGGGAATTGGTTCTTTGGTGATGGTTTTATATTGTCCTTCGCGTGGATCAAAAAAGCTAAATACAATTTCAGGTGTGCTTTTCAAAGTTGCTTTTTGGGGTTCAATTACTTTATCAAATACTTTTCTGCCCCGAATCGATTCTTCCCGGTTGGTAATTTGCGTGACCGACTCGGCGGGGTATAGTTTAAAGTCACTTTCATTATTTAATACAAGAACTGGTTCACTAATTGTCTGAATATTCCCCTCACCATAGATCGACATGGAGAGGGTAACCGGGTCGCCTGTTTTTACCTCCTGTGATTTCGTTGATACCTCCATATTAAATGTACCCACAGCGCCGCGAAAATATTTTGGTTTTCCCTGTTCTGGTAGTGGTTTCACCTTTAAAACAATTGAGCGCGTTGTCTTTTCGACCGGGTAGATTTTCTGTCCCCTGTTGAAGAACTCGTCAAAAAACGAGTCATCGAAAAAATTATCAAACGATGTGTTTTGCCGGTTCCGCCGTTGTTGAAGGATTAAATTACATTTCAAGATTGCCTGCGATATAACAAGGTCTCCGGAGACTATCGGAAAAAGCGCCGAACGTAATTCGAGGACGTTGTACATAATGCCATCCCTGACCTCTTCGTACTGTCTCTGTTCTCCCAGTTTTTCTTCCATAAAATTTTTTATGGCCGGCGCTACGTAATCTATATCGCTGATCGGCAGCCTCTTTTGGAAATAGAATTTAAACGACAATATAACCTGTTCATATAAATACGCTTCACTCTTGTCCGTGCCCAGCTCGACAAAAATCAGTTTATCGATATCGGGCGGTTGTGCCTCTGTGGTCGTTTTTGCGTGGGCTACTTCCACCGTTATGGGCTGAGAGGAGTAGGTCTTTCCTTTGTATTCCACCGTTGATGGGCCTATTGTGAATTTACCCTTCGCATTTGGCTGCAGTACATACGTGTATCCTTTGCTTACAGAAACAGTATTATTTACTACCCGAGTTTCGGCAGAAATCTTTGGCCCGTAAAGTAAGGTAAATCCATCAATAGTAGGGAAAGAAGGCGGTAAGGTATCATGCGTACCGTGGATAGTTAACGTTAACTGAAGTTGATCGTTGATGGTTATGACATTCCTGTCGACGGTTGCACTTAATCGAATATCCTCAGCAAATGTTTTTTCTCTATATCCACTGATAATAATGATCATGATAAAAATACTTATGGATATGAACCTTTTCATACTACAATAACCTTTCTAAAACAGAAAAAACTTTCACTCCTCCAGGGGATGCTAAAAAGTAACTATACCGTGATAAACTATTCATGAAACTTGTCACCAATCCTTTTCAACAGATCCGTGCTGTGTTTGTTGTTTCTCTCTTTTTATAGCCCGCGCCTCTTTTTCTGATTGATTTAATGCCTCCAATAAACGCTCGGCTTCCTCTTTTGACATCTGTTTCTGACCGGAAGGTTGTTGAAGTTTTTGCTCCGGAGGCTGTTCCTCCTGTTTATCCTTTTCCGAATGTCGGGGGCTTTCTTCCTTTTTTTCTTCACTTTTTTCAGGGGTATCTTCAGGTTTGGGCTTTTGTTGATCTTGCTGTGATTTTTCTTTGTCTTTTTTCTCGTCCTTGTTTTTATCTGATTGTTCTTCGTTTTTCCTGGTGTCTTTATCTTCCTTTTCCTGCTGGTCTTTTTGTTGCTTATTTTGCTGCTGTTGTTTTTGTTCCTCTTCCTTCTTTTTTTCTATGTATTCATAATTGTAGAGGGCATCGTTCTTCAGGATGTCAAGGTCTCTATTACCCTTTGATTCCAACTCATCGATAAGATCGATGGTTTTTTTATACGCATCCTGCGCCTCGTCTTTTTTGCCCTGACGATAGAGGGTGTTGCCCATATTAAAGCTTGATTTTACTCTCATTTCAACATCGCCTGACTTCATCACCTTTTCATATGACTGCACAGCTTCATCATATTTGCCTCTCTTATATTGCGTATCGGCAATGTTGAAATCTATGTGGGGCGTGTTCGGAGATTCTAATTGTGCATTTACATATTTGTCGAGCGCCTCATTATATTTTCCATCGTGATAGCGTTGATTTCCTTCACGGATTTTATCGGCAAGGGGGTCTATCCACCCTAATGATGTCCAGCTAAGAAAGACCGACAGAAGAAAAATGGGTGTAAAATATGTATCTGACTGATTCATAACAAAACGTTTTAAGGGATATAACGATAAATTTTTCAATTTACCGTGGTTGATATTCTTCTTTTCTTCGTTCAAACAGAAAACTCTCCAGCATGATAAGAATTACCGCAATAAAAAGGGGTATCTGATAACGATTCACGTACCTTTTTACCTGGTGTGTCTTATAGGTAGTGTCTTCAAATTTTGCAATGCTATCCTGGTAAATTCTTTCTAAACCCCACTGCGTGCCATAAGCGGGGGTATAAAGGCCGTCCGTTTCCAACGCAATTTTGTTTAAGGTGATTTCATCCAATCTTGATTTTATAACTTGTCCCTGTCTGTCTTTGAGCAAGGACTCCTGGCCACGTTCATCCTTAATTTTAATATAGGCGCCATCCTTCTTTCCTACTCCTACCGTATAGATAACGATGCCTTGTTCTTTTGCCTCCCTGGCAGCCGCAAGTGGGTCGTCTTCGTGATTTTCGCCGTCAGTAATTAATATAATAGCCTTGTGATTCCTCGAATCCTTCTCAAAGGTAGCAATTCCTTGCCGTATGGCTTCGGCCATTGCTGTGCCTCCGAGGGGAATAATACGTGTGTTTAAATCATTCAAAAAAAGGCGAAAAGCGCCGTAGTCTGAGGTT
Organism: Candidatus Brocadiaceae bacterium; assembly: GCA_046350595.1. GTDB lineage: Bacteria > Planctomycetota > Brocadiia > Brocadiales > Brocadiaceae > JAHFOW01. The sequence goes on from JAXMAC010000072.1 coordinate 8,919, forward strand.
AAAGGACAATACGTAAATGCGGTGCCGGCAAATACGACCAGTCCCACCCGGTCTCCTTCCAATACTTTTAATAAATCTTCCACTTCTCTCCGTGCAACTTCCAATCGGTTTGGTTTTACATCGTCAGCAAGCATACTTCGCGATGTATCCATGGCAATCACAATATCAATCCCCTTTTTTTCTACCTTTTCCCAGTGATATCCCCACTTAGGCTCAATAAGTGCGCATATAACGAAGAAGATTCCAACAATGATAAGAGTGGCTTTTAACCACGGTCTTTTCATGCTCACAGAAACGCCGCATTTTTTGAGCAACTCAAGTGACGCAAATTTTTTTAAATCATGGCTCTTTTTTCTGAAGACAAGGATGTATCCAATGATTAAGAGGGGGATTATAAAAAGTAAATAAAGATAGTTAAGGTTTCCGTATTTCATGGGATCTTTCTGAACCTCGTTTTCGTCAATCCTAATTCAGCCAGTAACAATCCCAATGCAGGGAGCAGGAAGTAGTGAAACAACTCTTTGTATTCGGTGTATTGGGTCACTTCCGCCTCGGTTTTTTCAAGTTTATCTATCAGATTGTAAATTTCCTTCAGTGATTTCGTATCAGTTGCACGATAATATCTTCCGTCTGCAATCCTTGCGATTTCCGTAAGCGCATTGTCGTCAATATCAATTTTTACCTGTCTCATGACCTTGTTTCCAAAGAGGTCAACCATCGGAAATGGCGCCAGGCCTTTTGTGCCAGCGCCTATTGTGTAAATCTTGACGCCGAAGGTCTTGGCTATTTCAGAGGCTGTAAATGGGTCAATCTCTCCTGAATTATTTCTTCCGTCTGTCAAGAGGATGATTATCTTGCTCTTGGCGTTGGTATTCTTCAATCTTTCTACCGAGGCCCCAAGTGCAGATCCAATCGCTGTGCCGTCCTCAATCATTCCAATATCAACTTTTTCTAAAAGCTGCAAAAGCATTCCGTAGTCGGTTGTCATGGGACATTGTGTATATGCACGTCCGGCAAAAACGACCAGCCCGATGCGGTCATTGGCGCGCCTCTGTATAAAGTCTTTTACCACCTGCTTGACTACATAAAGGCGGTTATATCTCTTACCGCCAATTTCAAAATCTTCTGCCAGCATGCTTCCCGAAACATCAACGGTAAGGACGATATCTATACCTTCCGTTATGACCTTTGTTTGTTCATTGCCGAGTTGCGGTCGCGCCAGCGCAATGATAAACAGCATAATAACGAGCGATCTGAGTATGATTAAGATAAATCTATACCGTTGAAAAAACGAGGGCTTTAGATTCTTTACCATTTCTAAAGAAGGGAATATGACCTGGTTTGTACCGGTGCGACGGAAGTAAAAATAGAGTAACAGAGGGAGAACAATAAAAATCAAAACCAGGATTAAGGGATTGTGAAAGACCATGTGAACTAACCAGCATCCTTACATAAAAATTTAAATATTTGACAGATGGATGTTATCCCCTTTCAAAAGAACATCCCAGATTTCTGTTTCAGAAAGCTCATTCTCTATGAGCTTATCTACCAGCGCCTGAATTGCTCCATGTGTTGTTTTGAGAAGTTCTTCCATTCCTTTTTCAGAGGAAAAATACCTGTTGATCAATGTTTCTGCCTGCTTATATATTCGAGCGCCGGCAAGTTCTTTTTTGGCGCCCGTGTCTAATTCATATTCCATAAGAATGCCGCCATCTGTATAACTAAGAGTCATGTTCGTAGTGGCCGTTTCTATAGTTAAAAAACGAATGGCGCCTTTTTTTGATAGAATCTCTTTGATTTCCGGTGTATTGTAAATGCCCCAGAGCACATCCACATTGTGTTTTAGTTTTGCGATTTCTGCATCTGTAAAATCACGATAATGTTCCCGTATTGGTTTTGGAGCAGTCTTTCCGCCAACTCCCCGCTGATGACTTAAATATTCTTCCAAAAATTTTTCAGGCGCTTTTACCATGTCAGTACCCTTTTATAAAAGGTTGAAAATAAATATTATAATAAAAATTTCCGTAACGGTTTCCGGAGTACAAAGCGAATATGATCGGATTTATAATCTTGTTCTCGATGTAACTCAAGGCTTCAGCCTTGAGAACAATCTTTATCCTGGAAGCGTTCAATCCTGAAGGATTGAGTTACAGTTCACCCACATCCACTTCCTGTAAACTTTCTCTGGTTTCATCAATGAACCGTTTTGCAATGGAAAATACCTCTTCAGCTTCAGTTTTTGATGGACCATATTTTGCGTATTTTACCATGTCGCAACGCTCCAAGAATTCCCCCATCAGTTGTTTGTGGTTATCGTATAATTTGTTTGTGTGCGCCATTTCCACGAGAAATTCTTCTGTTGTATGTTCCGGCGCCAACAGACCAAACCTGTCTTCGATATAATGACGTACGATGTTTGTTATGCGGTAATAATATTCTCTGGCTAAACCTTTCGCAACCAGGTCATCTCTGGATAACTGTTCTAATAATTCGTATGCAATCTCATGGGACGATTTTCTTGTAAATGCCTCTTCTTGTTTTTCCTGCCGATTTTTAAACTTATTCAAGAATACATAGATGATACATCCTAATGACAGTCCCCCCATTCCCGCAATAATCCAGAGAACCAGTCGTTTATAACTCATGGGCACATCAAGGGGGGGGATGATGTCTTTGATGTCCGCAGCTGGTTCCCCTTCTTTTATAATACCCCTGATGTCAACAACTACCTCGTTGGTGGCAATTTCACCTTCACCCTGAATTCCTTTGTATTTTACCTTTAAAGAAGGAATTGTCTGACGTCCGATTTTATAAGAATCCACTAAAAAACTTTGTTCAAGGACCGTATATCCATCCCTTTCTCTTCCGGAGCGTTCAATACGCCCTTTTCCCTTTACCGTAAAGACGCCCAGTTGTTGACTGGGTTCTGGCATTTGTACGGTGATTTCATCCTTATATGTTAAGCGAATGGTATATTGTATCTTTTCACCAATAGTCGCTTCTTTTTTATCAACGGTTGCTAATGCCTCTACAAACTGCGTATTTCCAGCGACTTTAGTATCCTGTGCTAAGGCAATAGAATGTAAAGATATAAGTCTATATATAACTAATACCAAAATCAATAATATACTGCATATTCGGTACTTTTTTATCATATAATAATAGCCCGGAATTCGTTCTCATGCAAAACTTCTCGATATTGAAAAAATCGTAAATCCGAAATCGTAAGTCTAAATTTAATATCTCTTTTCTCTCATTCTGAAAAAACGGACGATGGGTTCTACATAATGCCTCCCCGTATTGACCGTAATTTCATCCACACCCATCGACCGGAATAATCTGGTCCGTTCCTGCCTTTGTTGATTATGAAAGATGTGAAATTCCTTTCTTACCCGAGGGTTTGCCGTATCAACCAAACGTATCTCACCCGTCTCTGCGTCTTTCAATTCAATAAGACCCACATTCGGTAGTTCACATTCCCTTGGGTCTACTACTGTGACGGCAATGATATCATGCTTTTTGTTTGCAATACGTAAGGCATGTTCATAATTATGATCAATAAAATCAGAGACAACAAAGCAAATAGCCTTCCTGTGGCATATCCTGTTCAAATATTCCAGTGCAATAGAAATCGAGGTTCCCTTGCCTGTTGGTTTTGAATAAAGGAGTTCCCTGATGACCCGCAATACGTGTTTTGTGCCTTTTTTTGGCGGGATGAATTTTTCAACCCTGTCGGTGAACATGATCAACCCAACCTTGTCATTGTTTTTTATTGCCGAAAATGCCAGGATTGCGCATATCTCCGCGGCAACTTCATTTTTTAAATGCCTGATTGACCCAAAATTTCCCGATGCGCTCATATCCACTAGAAGCATGACGGTTAGTTCGCGCTCTTCCACGTAACGCTTAATAAAGGGTCGTCCCATGCGGGCGGTGACGTTCCAGTCAATCGTGCGGATTTCATCGCCTGGCTGATATTCCCGCACTTCATCAAACTCCATACCCCGTCCCTTAAAAACGCTGTGGTACTCGCCTACAAAAGCCTCGTTGACAAGGCGACGGGTATGAATTTCTATCTGTTGAATTTTTTTTAATATTTCTTTTGGGATCATAGCATAATGTTACTATGGGAGTTGGGTTTCCTTAAATAACCGATTAAGCCGATTAAGCAGTTTAAACCGTTTAAACTGCTTAATCGGTTTGAACGGCTTAATCGGCTTATTAAATAATTACGGCACCTCCACGGTATCAAATATCTTTTGTACAATCTCTCCTGATGTTATCTCTTCTGCTTCTGCCTCGTAGGTTAAAATAATTCTATGGCGAAGCACATCCATTCCTATGGACTTTACATCCTGTGGGGTAACAAACCCCCTGCCCTTGAGAAAGGCATGTGCCTTGGACGCAAGCGTGAGATAAATAGTTGCCCGAGGGGAAGCTCCGTATTCTATGAATTCTTCCAGTTTGAGGTTATATGACTTCGGGTCCCTCGATGCGAATACAATATCAATAATATAATCCTTAATTTTATCATCTATATAAATTTTATCGACTATTGTGCGGAGGCGTAAGATATCTTTGGGGGTAATCACGGGATTTACCTGAAAATCTTTTTTTGTAATTGCCATACGGTCCAGAATGTCCCGCTCTTCCTTTTTGTCCGGATAGGTAATATGCAGTTTAAACATAAAGCGGTCAACCTGCGCTTCGGGTAATGGGTACGTACCCTCGTGTTCAATGGGATTCTGGGTTGCAAGCACAAGAAAGGGGTCATCCAATTTAAACGTCTGATCTCCAATAGTAACCTGGCGATCCTGCATTGCCTCCAGCAATGCGCTCTGTACCTTTGCAGGGGCGCGATTGATTTCGTCGGCAAGGACAATATTCGTAAAAATGGGGCCTTTTCGGACGGTAAAGTCGCCCGTTTTGGGATTATAGATAAGAGTGCCAAGTAAATCGGCCGGGAGTAAATCCGGTGTAAATTGTATTCGTTGAAAGCCGGCTTGCATGACCCTTGCGAGGGTCATAATTGACATGGTTTTTGCTAACCCTGGTACGCCCTCCAGTAATACATGTCCATTGGAAAGAATTCCTATGAGTAGTCGTTCGATTAAATACCTTTGTCCAACAATTACCTTTCCAACTTCATACATCAGGGTATTTACAAAATCACTTTCTTGTTTTACCCTTTCTGTAACTTCTTTAATGTCCGGTTCCATCTACCCCTCCAGTGTAAAAAATAGCAAATACACGTGTGTCACCCGCAAAAACGCTTTTTATAGCTTTAACAATTGAACCTTAACAAAAAATCAGGATGATTTGTTCCCCACTTCTATCCCTTGTAAAATCTTCGCAGTTGTCATAATTGAATAAAATTATATACTAAATTTATTTACTTTTAAACACCCATTTCTGAAATTTCGGCCTCAAAGGAATGTGCTTGACTCTCAAAAAAAGAGATGTTACGATTAAAAGTTAAAATTTTGCAAAAAGTTTTTTCAATGCAGATTGGTCTAAAAATAAACATTGCCAAAGGAAATTTTCGTTGTCTCGATCGTTGGTAAACAAAACGTGGGAAAGACCACACTCATTGGGGTTCTTATACCTCTGTTAAAGAGAAAAGGGTATAGAGTCGGGACGATTAAGTATAATATTCCTTCCTTTGAAATTGATTATGAAGGAAAAGATACCTACAACCACTATAAGGCTGGAGCGGACGTCGTTTCTATATCTTCGCCGGAAAAACTGGCAGTTATAAAAAGACTGGACAAAAAATCCCCGACAATAAAAGATATTATTAATCGCTATTATCAGGGGGTTGATATCGTGCTTGTTGAAGGCTATAAAAACTGGCGGTATCCTTATGTTGAGATTCATAAAGATCGCAGTATTAAATCATCAGGTAAGGAATTCAAGCATCACATAACGATTGTAAGCAGCACGACAACCGATTCTCCTATACCCGGCTTTCATAAAAATGATTTGAATACTATCATAAAATTTATAGAATCAAAAATAAAATAAATTTGAATGGAGGTGATAATTATTCCGTAACGTGGTCGCGATCTATGTTCAATATATAATTATATGTTATATGCATGATGTTTATTGTATTTAAATTTTTTTCGGTAATAAAAATTACCTTTTGAGGAGGAAATGTTCAGTGAAGAAGTTTTTTACTTATTGCGCTATTCCCGTTGCAACGATATGTGGTCTATATCTCGGTTTTTCCACCACTTCAGCCCATGCAGGAGATATAAAAAAGATTTATAAGGATACCTGTGAATTATGCCACGGGCCTGATGGAAAGGGTAGTGAGGCTGGCAAACAATTTGGTGTGCCGGATTTCACCAATGCGGATTATCAAAAGTCAAGGACTGATGCAGACATGAAGAAGTCAATGACAGAGGGCACCAAGAATCCAAATTATGTAAAACTTTCAGATCTCGGGGTTGATGCTGCTGACCTTGACCCGCTCATTAAAGTAGTGAGAGACTTCGGCGGAAAATAGAATACTATAATACTGGAGTAAGAGAGTATTAAACAAATCCCCCTGAATTCATCTCGAACAGAGCATGATGAGGGGGATTTTTTATGGCCTGTTTTTGTAAGTTTTTTTAACATCCCCCTTGATCCCATACATGTTAAGTTAAGAAAATAATAAATTGCTATAAGCACTAATGATAGCAGTAAGTTGCGATTAATATAAAACAAGAAATCATGAATGCTTAAACTTTAAGCATTCATGATTTCATTTGTAGTACTCGTAAAGACCCAGAATAGTTAGGAGCCAATAGGGAAAACAGGCAGACGGGAAAATCCCGAAGGGATGATATGATTATAGAAAAAACACACCACAATATTCAACCCCGTAGGGGTGAAATAGTGCGAAAATAATGATACCATGTCACCCCTGCGGGGTTAACAATAATTGCATAGTGCAGCTAAGCCGCAACCAAATCCCCTGATCAAAGGGAAACAACCCCCTAAGTCCCCCTTTTGTTAAGGATTTTAGAGCGTCCCCTTAACAAAGGGGGTGAAGGGGGTTGTGAAAAAACGTACAAAAAAATGCTATAATAACATCCCTTCGGGATTACATAATCAATATTTTGTTCACTCGCAGCGCTTTTTATTTCTTAACTTAACACGTATGCTCTTGATCCTCTTTTTCTAGGGGGATTTAGTTGCGGTATAGTCGCCCGGAATCTCCTGTAATCAAAAACTGAAGATTGTCCCCGGATGATTGAAGATATTATAAAAATCGATGGTTCTTTTGGCGAAGGTGGCGGGCAAATCCTGCGTACAGCGCTTTTTTATCGGCTATTACGAAAAGGCCGTTTGAGATCTACAACATCCGCGTAAAGAGAAAAGTGCCGGGACTCAGTTACCAGCATCTTCAGGCAGTAAATGCAACTGCGCAGATTTGTAATGCCGAAGTTGTGGGAAATCAACTCCGCTCGACCGACCTGATATTTTATCGACCAGATACAGCCCGATTCATATCATCTGAACATCGGAACCGCAGGTTCTGTGTCTCTCGTATTGCAGACGGTCTTCTATCCGCTCAGTTTACAAAGCAAACCTTCATCAGTGATTATTACCGGCGGTACACATGTTAATCATAGTCTGTGTGTAGACTACCTGAAGCTTCAATGGTTATTCTATCTGAAACACATCGGTTTTCATGCAGAGATACAAACCGTCAGAGCTGGATTTTTTCCTCAGGGTGGTGGAGAGATTTTTGTCAAAATAGCACCCGCCGGCCTGTTGCATCCCTTAAACATTGAAGACCGGGGAAGGCTTATTCATGTGAATGGAATATCTATGGTAAGCAATCTGGACATGTCAATTGCGCAGCGGCAGCAATCACAGGCAGCGAAAAGACTTTCAGAACATGGCATATATCATGAAATATCACTGGAGGATGCCCCTGCTTTTGGGAAGGGGACCATGCTCCTCCTGTTAGGAAAGTTTGAACACAGCCAGTGTTGTTATTTCAGTCTCGGCGCTCTTGGTAAACGTGCTGAAACCGTTGCCGATGAGGCATGCAAAGAATTCCATTCTTTTCTCAAAACAAAGGGCGTTGTTGATGAACACCTTGCCGACCAACTCATCATTCCCCTTGCCCTTACCCAGGGTACCTCATGTTTCATTACGCCAAAAGTTACGCAACACCTGCTCACCAATATTGAAATTGTAAAACTATTTCTTCCGGTAACTATCAATGTTTCTGGAATACCAGATGGAGAAGGAATTGTAACAATAAGCAGGAAGATTTAAAGAAAAATCACAAACCCTAAATCGTAAAACTGAAATTGTAATTTATTACTTGCCTGATTTGGGTTTGTTCGGGTTCGGCGTGTTGTACGTCCACATTTCTTGAAAAGGTCTTTTGTGGGAACCTTTTCAAGATTATTCTGTGGCTTATGAAGTATTCAAAAACTACATGGTATTGCTTTGCAGGGTACGCTGTGCCTTGAGAAGTTTTTGGGTCATCTGGACATATCGTTTTCCAGTAGCCGCAGCGCTATCATGCTCAATCCTTTGAAAGCAACACTTGCATTCAATGTACGTGTCGTTTTGCCGCAAACTGGGTAGTGTATCGCTTTCTTCGATACGCTTGCCAAGCTCAGGCGACTGCCTGATGGCCTGAAAGCTACTGGTAAAGACATTGAATTCTTTATCATTACCGCATTTGGGGCATATAAAAAATGCATTCATTCATAATCTCCTTTCTTTAGTAAAAAATATAATATAAATTCACGATTATTTGTGGTTAATGAAATATTAAAAAACAATCCAAAACACACGGTTGTTTCTTTGTGTTCCGATTGTTTTATGGCAATAAAAGTAGCCAAATGCTCAATTTAAGGTTCAGGAATTTTTTTGGTAGCTGCACCCTTTATGGGTGCATAATGAGAGCAGACAGAAGTCTTTGCCCCTCAAATGCTCAGCCGAAGGCTCGTTGATTTTGTAAAAACCCTACTGATGTGTTTGAATATGACATGTATATGGTTTCCTGTATCTCAGCTTATCAAAAATATGACCATTTTTTAAAAGTAACAACAAAACAAAATATACCACAGAAAGAAAATAAATACAACAGAAAATAACAATATAATTTTTAAATTACC
>JAXMAC010000072.1:18062-18595 GCA_046350595.1 Candidatus Brocadiaceae bacterium
AATGGTTGGCGTCAAACATAATTTGCTGACTTCTGAAAACAGAAAATCCCCAATAATAGCAGGCATAAAAATTATAGAGGAAGAGATTGACAGTATCTTCAATGGTCATTATATTAGTCAATAAATTAGGTTTAACCCCATATCCATTTAAGAATACCACTTTGCCAAAGGGGATAACCTGAGACTTTTACCCAACTATAAAATAAGCTTAAGTTTTTCCTTGATTGAAGGCCTGTAGATTGTGATTAAACCCAGATTGTTCGGTTCAATGTTGGTTATATATGCCTTGTGCAGTCTTTTTCTGGGGCAGAACTTTTTTTATTTATCTGCCTTATTCCTTACAAAATCTCTCAGAATAGATTGGCAAACGACAACCTTTGTCGTGGTAATGATACCTGTAGATATTTGTTATGTGATAGGCGGAGTCGGTTTGTTTTTTTTAAAAAGGTGGGCGCGATGGCGGATATTGATTTCCGTTTCGGTGCCTTTAATTTTTAATCTTTGTGATTTTGTTCTGTCACGTTATATTTTTC
>JAXMAC010000073.1:0-17843 GCA_046350595.1 Candidatus Brocadiaceae bacterium
TTGACAACAAAAAAACCTGCAGGGCTAGTAGTTGTCACAATTCGTTCCCTCTTAATTCAGGAAACGCGCAATTTTCAATTACTACAAATCCTACTGTTTATACTCCTGGTAAAACAATCAAGGTACGAGTTTCATTTCAAGAATGGACTGGAAACCTACATGGATTTGAAATGACAGCAGTCGACGCCAAGGGTAATAGGGTGGGAACATTCAGGAAGGTCTCGAAAAAAGATAAAACAACCCGGGTAATTCCTCCAAATGCAGTAGACCCTTATAAAAGAGGACTAAAGACTGAAGATAAGGGAAAATACATCGAACATACCCTTGCCGGAAATAAAAAAACCTCATGGACCGTTAAATGGTTGGCGCCTTCCACTGCTACGGGTCTTATAACATTTTATGCTGCAGGAAACGATGCAAATGGCAATGGTGAATCTTCCGGCGACCACATTTATACAACACAATTACAAATAAATGCAACATCAACTGCAACAATTCAATAATTTGAACGACCTTTTCGAAAGACTTTATTGCAAGATGCGGGAAAAGAGGAGCACTATAAAAATATTAGTGATTCCCTTCCTGCTTTCTTTGTTATTTCCATCTGTTCTCCTTGCTCAAACAGATACGAACAAAGATACGATAACAGGCGTAACGGAATCGGGCGGGTTTACCTATAACAATTTTATTTCCGGTAATTTTAGGACACAATATGAAGGCAGATGGGCTGGCAGCCAGGATGATCATGATATGTATCAATACCTGCGTTTTCAGACAAAGGATTTCTATGACAATAAGGTAAGTATCGCCGGTTCTGGAAGGTTATCAGAAGACCTTGATGGCCATGAACCGAAGTCCGGGGCATTTCGGGATATTCTCGACACATACGATTCAAGTGTCAACGGTCGTCTTTATTATCTGTACGGAGACATTAAAAACCCTGTAATAGACAATTCAACCCTTCGTGTAGGACGACAATATATATATTCTGTCGACACCATTCTCTTTGATGGTGTAAAATATGATCAGCAAATTGGTCCCATTGAGACCTATGCTTTTGGTGGTCTGAGGGCTTCTCAATATAGCAGTACTTACTTTGATACGGTTACCGGAGCTGGTGTTGCCGCCCGGCCCTTTATAGACACCCGGACAAATGTAGATTATATGCGTATTATAGATGATAGTTTTATTGATGATGAAATAGGCCTCAATCTATGGCAAAAGATACATGAGGATTTTAATTTTTACGGAAGATTTGATCTCCTCAACTCATCACCAAAGGACCTGATGGTCAAGTTTTCGTGGGACAAGATTGACTGGGATGCAAATGTAGATTTATCATATTTTCAATTCCTTCATTCAATCGCCGAACAAAGCAATAATATTTCTCCTTATTATCAGGTACTTGGAACATTCAGGCCATTTTACCTCATTAGCCTGACAGGTTATAAAGGGTTGGGAGAACATTATGGAATTTCCAGCGGTGTTGACTATAGAAGATTGATTAACGAAGATCAGGAAAATACTTTTAACCGCGATTATAGCAGGGAATTTTTCTCATTTATGGTCAATAACGTTCTACTGCATGAATCCCAGGCAACCTTTACCGTGGAACATTGGGATGTAGCGGGGTATGATAATAGCCTGGACCTCGGCGTTGACCTTGGGAAAAAAATTGACAAATTTGATGTTGGCATCGGAACGAACTACTCATTTTATAAATATAATTTTACGGGAAGCAATGATCTGGAAGCCATTCTCGATGACCCCGCTGCAAGTAATGTTGAACAAAGAGTCGATGTCCGTACTTATTATATGAGAATTAAATATTTATTAACAAAGAAATCTGATATTACCTTTCGTTGGACAACCGAGATAAGCGATCCAGACCCGGGAACCTTTCATCAACTCTTACTTTCGTATAGCACAAATTTTTAATGAACACGTTTAAATATATCATTTTCTTCATAAGTATTGCTTTTCTTAGTGCTCTTGGCGGTTGCAAAGAGTCAGAGATACACTTTAGCCATGCCAAACACATGGAAAGAGGCTTAAAAGACTGCGATACCTGCCACGCTTACAAAGAAGACCTTACGCCAAAATGGCCCAAGATGCCAAAATGCCTGACATGTCACATGAAGAATTTTGACACAAGTAACCCCGGGTCGTGTTTACTATGTCACACAAAACCAGGGACGAAAATAAAGGTAAAACACAACATTCCCAAAAAATATCGGGATTTAAAATTCAGCCATAAGGTACATCTCGAAAATAAGGTTGAATGTAATAAGTGCCACAGCAGTATCGAGAAAAGTGATGTGATTACCACCGACCTTTTACCCGATATGTATCGCAATTGTGTGCCATGTCACAAAGAAAGGGGTGAAGATAAAATCGCCTGTGATATTTGCCATAAACACATTAAAAAAAATCGCATGCCACTCTATCATGAGGAACGGTGGGTAAATCACGAAGACCCACGCTGGATGCTCAAACACGGCAGCGAGTCCTATTACAATAAAGATTACTGCAAACGATGCCATCCCGACCAGAACTGGTGCGTCAATTGTCATCAAATCCAGAAACCAAAAAGTCATAATAACGCATGGCGAAGAAGGACACATGGATTTGCCGCATCGTGGGAGCGGAAAAAATGCATGGCATGTCATCAGGAGGACTTTTGTGTAAGGTGCCATACCAACACAACTCCTTTAAGTCACACGGCCTCGTGGGGTGGTACAGGAACAAGAAATCGTCATTGTCTCAATTGCCATTACTCCATATCAAAGGTAGAGTGTACGGTCTGTCACTTACGTCCCGACCATCCTTCAGCTCCTGGTATACCACACGATACCAAAGGTTATCCTCCTTGTGAAGTATGTCATAAGAAAGGTATTGGTGGCGCCCCAAGAAGAACACACCCCATACCACCAGACATGACAAACAAATGTAAAGTTTGTCATAGGTAAAAATCGACTACCGTTGTAAGGTTACGGTAACCTTTTTGTTTGATGGTAAAACCGCGCAGTCTGATACTGCATTACGTATGGATTTCATTCACGATTAATGTTCTGCGGTGAACATGGCGCCTTTATATAAATTTTTTACTGGGAACATAATATACATAATAAATGTTTATAAAAGCATATATATACCCAATCCATCAAAAGCACAGACGAAAAAAATAAATTTAAATTTCCTCTTGCTTTATCACATTATGGTTGGTAATATATGGTAGTAGTTTGGTTGTATTGTAGAGTCGTATTATAGATGAGTGTTATAGTAAGGCTATAAGGGTTACAACCTTTATGGCCTTTTTTTGTTTCCGCATATTTTTTTAATGTGAGGGGGGTGATTGAGGAATGGCAAATGGAACAGTGAAATGGTTCAATGACAAAAAAGGATTTGGTTTTATCTCCCAGGATAATGGGGATGATGTCTTTGTACATCAAACTTCTATCCAGGGTCAGGGGTTTAGAACCCTTGCAGAAGGAGATAAGGTTGAGTTCGAGGTTATGAAGGACCAGAAGGGCTACAAGGCCACAAACGTTGTTAAATTGTAAAAAATATTATAAAATGTAATAAGGGAGTGATTGAAAAATGGCAAATGGAACAGTTAAATGGTTTAATGATAAAAAAGGATTTGGTTTTATCTCTCAGGATAATGGGGATGATGTTTTTGTACATCAAACTTCTATCCAGGGTCAGGGGTTTAGAACCCTTGCAGAAGGAGATAAGGTTGAGTTCGAGGTCATTAAGGACCAGAAGGGCTACAAGGCCACAAACGTCGTCAAATTATAAATTTATTAAAAAGCGCACTCTTTCATTTTAAAGTATATTCAACAGCAATAGATGTGATAAAAAAATATAGAGTAGTCACTTAAGTTATAACAGTTATAATTACGACAATAAAACCCCAATATCCGCAAGGATGTTGGGGTTTTTTGTTTAATGGAAAAAATTCTCAAAACATGATGTTTCTTTAAAATAAAAGAACATAATATTTTTTGGGTTTTCTAAATTTTGCTCCTACGGAGCTCTGTTTCGGGTTGTACATTTTAGTTCTAGAAACAGATCACTTCTACGAGGCTAATTCTTTTATTTTTATTTGACATTTTATTAGAAATAGAGCGTAGAGCAATAGACATGCCAGTCAAAAGGTGGGTATTTGAGGTATTTTTGACGAAAACAGCTTCGGGATTCGTATGATTGCAACAGATAAAGATATACCTTGGACCATCGCACTGACAATTGTGTACTCTCTACGTTGAATGCAAGACAAACCCTCATGTTCCGGTGACCTTGGAGCTATTTATATTTGCCTTATTAAAACATGTTCCTTGCGCTCATTTATATGATGTGATAAACTTTTCATTATTTATCTCCCTCTGTATAGTACTCAAATTTTAATGGAGATCTATTGCCACCTATTTCTCGAGGAGAACAAAGATGAAAAAACTACTTATTTCAAACCTCATCGCACTCGGCATTACCGCTGTCTCTCTCATGCCTGCTTATGCGGGATGGAAACCTTCTGAAACGGAAACTGCAAAAAAACAGGATATCACGAATTCAGAAGTTGCCGAAGCTGTCGCAAATTTGAAAAATAACTATCCACACTTGAACTCCTATTTTGAAAAGGCTTATGGTTACGCCGTGTTTCCTACCGTAACAAAAGGCGCTATAGGCATTGGGGCGGCTCATGGTAATGGTGAGGTTTACGAAAAGGGAAAACTGATTGGCACTGCAACCCTTACACAGGTGACGATCGGCGCCCAGCTTGGCGGTCAGGCGTACACTGAGGTAATCTTCTTTAAGGACAAAGAAACACTCAACGACTTCATGTTTAATAACGTTAAATTGGGGGCACAGGCATCTGCAGTAGCTGCAAATTCCGGAGTTTCCTCAGATGCTGATTATAATAATGGCGTTGCGGTTTTTACCTTGGCGAAAAATGGCTTAATGTATGAAGCTTCGGTAGGCGGACAGAAATTCCGTTTCAAACCAATCGAATCAAAGTGAACTCTTCATTATAAATCTATGGTGCAGTGCACCGTTCGAGGAATTCGAGATATGCTGATGCTTCATCAAATGTTTGCCCACACATCTCTTTCGATGGCCGAAGGTTTGAGCAAACCACAGGCTTTTCCGGCTTGTCATAAAGGAGACAACGATTAGCCGGACTGAGTTGTACGCACCGAACACCGGCAGGTTTACCATTTGGCATACCAGGAATTGGCGATGAAATGGACAGCGCGATACAACAAGCTCCACAACCTGCTCTACACTCCAAAGCATATCCTCCGTTTCCTGCCTTTCATACTTCCGTAGATTTTTTATATAATTGCCGCATATTTTTACAATTTATCCGATTATCTTCCCCACTTCCCATTCATTTCCATAATATCCAATCTGAATATACCCAAATTTCTGTATAACTTTTCATTTGAAAGAGATTCTTGTTTTATTTTGTCGGGATTTTCCTCCAGATGTTTTAAGAGGATGTCCATACCATGCTTCTTTTCCTCTAACGTTTCCACAAAATACATCTTTCCCCACAGAATAACAGAACAAAATGCGTGGGCGCATTCGTTCATGATGTATCCTTTGTCCTCGATAATCGTGGCACATACCTGGGGATTTTCTTTAATAATTTCGTATTTCAGACCTTTTGGTCTGCTATGGAAATAGAGGGCATTTTTCACTTCATCATAACCGTAGCTGAGTGTAACAACGTAGGGTTCGTTATTTCTGCACATGGCAATGGAGGTATATTTCCCCTTTTTTATAAGGGATAGTAACTCCTTTAGATCTTTTATTCCCCGTTCTTTTTTCTGCAAATGAAATCGTGGCATCATTCTTACAACCCTTTTTGATCTTTGTAAACATTATTATTATTGATGATGGTGATCAATGCTGCCTGTATCACTGCAGCATCGGTCTGAATCAGAAGAAAGTACACCATACAAACGACATTGCAGGGAATGGAGTGTAAAAGCAATTTTTCGTATTGAAAGGACTTGAGATTGCTTCGCTATCACTCGCAATGACAATAAAGCTGTAACGGTTTTAATGAAGCGCTATCTTAGACGTGGAGACGCAAGACTTCGTCGTGAGCTCAGTCGAACGATTTTACGTCTCCACGTCCTTTTTTACCACTTTCCGTTTTTGAGCATCTGGAAGAGTTCATCCTTGAGAGCCAGCCGCTGTTTTTTAAGGTTTTCCAGAGTTATATCCGATTTGGGATCTATGTCATTCTCCACCCGGAAAACTTCCTTATCAAGTTTATGGTACTCATCAAAAAGCTTCTTAAAATGATCATTGCTCATCTTAAGGGTATGAATTTTTTCACGGTGTTCAGGAAATTCATGAACAAGGCCATGATGTTCATATTGCATGGTATTTCTCCTTTTTTATAGCTAAAAATAAAAATCACTCCATACACAAGTATTACAAACGAAAATAATTTATTATACACTATTTCTCTTCAAAAAAGATTTTTTTATATCAAGATTTTTTAATTTTCTAGAATTTTAATTCATCATATAATAATAAATTAAAGTTGGTTAAACTAATGAAAAATAAAGAACATGTACAACCTACCGTTTTTTTAGGAGGCTATAAAACATGCAACAAGTAAATGAAAGAAAGTCTATTATAAAAGAATTAATTGAGATTATAAAAGAATCTCAGGTAATCAGTCGATTCAACATTAAGTCAAAAGATATACGAATTGGGGTATTTTACACTGGGATTGTATTGAACACGGGACATGCAGGAATGGCATATACTCCTGTCCAGGAAATACCCGAAGCGGTATGTTGTCCGCGATCCCATGCAAAAATGCCGCAGGCGGGTAATTTATTGCATCTTCCTACGGAGAACCTTATGGAGTATGCCCTTGATGATAATGTCCTGAAATCAGCCGTTGGCATCGCGGCAATCAACGCACTTTCTGCCCTATTACTTGAAGATGAACAATGTCCCTACAAACCTACTCTGTATGGCGATGCATTAGACCTGGTACATATCACGGAAGACGATGCAGTCATTATGGTCGGGGCATTTCCTCCGTTTATAAAGAAAATCCGTGAAGTCTCGAATAAACTTTCTGTCATTGAGAAAAACCCCAGGGCTGTTGGCAAAGATGAAAACTTCACCATAGAACCCGCAGAACGCTTGCAGGAAATTATTCCACAAGGCAATATCCTGATTATTACGGGGGTTACCCTCGTGAATCATACCCTTGAACCTATCCTGAGGCTTGCCGGAAATGCGCGTGAAATTATCGTTGTCGGACCTACCGCCAGTGTTTATCCGGAACCGCTTTTTAAAAGGGGTGTTACTATTTTAGGTGGTGTAAAAGTTACCGATGCAACGAAGATGATTCATCTTATTGGTGAGGGAGGTTCTGGGTATGATTTTTTTGAACAATGTGCACAAAAGATTGTCATGCGACAAAAAAATAACCGCAGATGACCTGGCGCAGCGAAGCCGCAACCAAATTCGAAATACGAATATCGAAATATGAAACAAATTCAAATGACAAAAAACTCAATGCTCAAAACTTTACGTAAGTATAATCTAATCAATGCCTTACAGTTATGCATTTTGAAAAACACGCATAAAAAACGAAAAGTTGATGGATAGTAGTACGGAGGATACCAAAAAATGAAAAGAGATTACGAAAAGGTAAAAAGACAAAATATCAGAATTTTTTTTCGGCATTCTCCATGTGTGTGTTCTCTGTGGCGGACTACAAACAGGTTTCAACCTGTGGCCTTAACACAAATTAGCCAGATATCTGATCAGGTCTGTACTCGTAATAATTCCAACAAGGTTATTATCCTTATCAACCACCGGAAGTGAATGAAACATCCCGTCGCTCAAAAGTTGAGCAGCCTTTCTTACGGTTTCATGAATGCCTATGGTAACCAGTTTCTTCTGCACGACCTGCCCAATGGTAAAATGCTGGTCAAACATATCATCAAACGAACAGTTGGCCGCCGCAATATTCAACCGCAACATATCGATGGCGCTGATAAGACCAACGAGTTTATGACCATCCATCACTGGGACGTGATGGATTTGATGTTCAGTCAGCATTCTTCGGACATCGCTCAGTTTCTGTCCCAACTGTACCGTCTTCAGATTCGTCGTCATTACATGAGATACCGGGTCTTGTTCCTTCATAATGTTTGCCTCCTCTTACGCTTGTTAACAGTATGCAGCACCGGGATATTACCTGATATACTTGCCAAAAATAACGTCGAGCTTTTTCTTTGTGGTATCCGGGATCAGGTTTTTCTGTGTCACAATGGCATTCTGAACTGCTGTTGCACATTCGCAATTTCTTTTCCGTTCAATCTTTGGAATGGCAATCTTGAGGATACGTTTTGCGGTTTCAGCATTTTTATTCAGATTCGATATAACCATCTCCAGCGTTACGGCCTCCTCGCCCACGTGCCAGCAGTCATAATCGGTGGCCATGGCGAGGGTGCTGTAGCATATCTCTGCCTCCCGCGCCAGTTTGGCTTCCTGGAGATTCGTCATACCAATGACGCTCACGCCCCATTGCCGGTATACATTTGATTCCGCACGGGTTGAGAACAAAGGCCCTTCCATGCATAGATAGGTACCGCCTTTGTGTGCCCGTACGCCGAGTGATTGAGCAGCCTTGTATAAGGTATCGGCAAGTACTTTACATACAGGATCTGCAAAACTCACATGTCCCACAATCCCTTCCCCGAAGAATGTGCTGATTCTGCCCCGTGTCCTGTCAAAAAACTGGTCGGGAATAACAATGTCCAGAGGTCTGATCTCCTCTTTCATGCTTCCAACGGCGCTTACGGCGATGATGTGTTCCACACCCAGCTTCTTCATCCCGTAGATATTGGCCCTGAAGTTGAGTTCCGATGGCATGATGGTATGCCCGCGTCCGTGTCGAGGTAAAAAGGCCACCTTTCGTCCTTCCAGTGTGCCTACCATAAAACAATCCGAAGGCATACCAAAGGGTGTATCAATGGATACCGCCTCAACATTCTTAATGCCTTCTATATTATAAAGACCGCTCCCGCCAATAATACCAATCACAGGTTCCGACATGGAATGTTTCTCCTTATTATTAAGTATTGTTAAATTTTTTCTTGTGACGACTTAACTTGTCCTTGTGTAACTCAAGGCTTTAGCCTTGATACCCTGCATGGACTCAAACTTGAAGATCTGCGTTGCATCCGGGCATATCTTGAAACTCGCTTAAATAACGTAAGCGCTGAACTATTATGCGAAAAGTGATCTCTGCGTGTCAATAAATAAAATTGAAGTATTTTCTGGCATTGGTATAATACGCTTAGATAAAAACATAAGATGAGAAATTGAGAGGATGAGAAGTTTTATAAATGAGGGCTTCTGGATTCCCGGATTTTCGTGCTCCATGAGGAGCGCTATATTATTAAAAAACACAAGGATTATGATGTGAAAAATCACGAAATTGCCGCATTATTTGAACGTATTGCCAACGTACTGGAACTCAAAGGGGAAAATACCTTCCGCATCAATTCATACCGCAAGGCCGCTCGTGTCCTTGGCGATCTCACCGAGGATGTCGGGATGCTTGCAAAGGCAGGGAAATTAATCGACATACCCGGCATAGGGTTGGGTATGGCCGAAAAGATCGTTGAATATCTCAATACGGGGAAGATGTCCAAATACGAAGAGGTAATGAAGGGCATTTCTGAAGAGACCGTCATGCTTATGCAGATACCAGGACTCGGTCCCAAGACAGTGGCCATGCTCAACAGGGAATTGGGTATCGTCAGTCTGGGCGATCTGGAAAAGGCCATCCATCAGGGTAGTTTGAAGGGGTTGTTTGGCATTGGGGATAAGAAGATTGAGAATATAGTAAAAGGCATCGAACTATTTAAATCGAGCCAGCAGCGCATATCCATTGGAATGGCATTTCCCGTGGTAAAAAGGATTATTGAAGAACTGAGTGGTAACCGCCAGATTAAAAATATTCAGGCGGCAGGTTCGTTGCGTCGAATGAAGGAGACCGTCGGTGACATAGACATCCTTGCTACGGGTTCAGACGGCGCTGGTATTGTTAAGACCTTTACAACCATGAAGGGCGTTACACAGGTGTTGGCTGCGGGGGATACCAAAGGCAGTGTGCGGGTGGACGAGGGAGTACAGGTCGACTTGCGGGTGGTACAGGAAGACGAATACGGCGCGGCGTTACAATATTTTACCGGATCAAAAGAACATAACGTCCATCTCCGGGAAATTGCCAAAAAGAAAGGATACAAAATTAGTGAGTATGGCATCTTTAAGGGCGACAAAAAGGTCGGTGGACAGCTCGAAGAAGATGTCTACAAGATCATTGGTATAGACTGGATACCCCCTGAATTACGGGAAAACAGGGGAGAAATAGAGGCAGCCCAGGCGGGTAAATTGCCAAGGCTTGTTGAAATTTCAGACATCAAAGGAGACCTTCACAACCATTCGAATTGGAGCGATGGGACTCCCACGTTTGAGGAAATGGCCGAACATGCCATGAAGATGGGGTACCGATACCTTGTGGTTTCCGACCACTCCAAATCGCTTCATATAGCTAACGGCTTGAAAGATGATGAGCTTTTAGAAGAAATAGAGGAGATTGACAAACTCAACAAGAAGTTTAAAGACTTTACCCTGCTTAAGGCAACGGAGGTAGATATTAAGGCCGATGGGTCGCTGGATTTCCCCGACAAGATATTGGAGAAACTCGATATTGTTGTTGCCTCTGTTCATAGCGGATTTAAGCAGGGGCGGGAGAAGATTACCGAGCGGATGATCGCCGCAATCCGTAATCCCTATGTCAACATCATTGCCCATCCAACGGGACGGCTGATTAGCAAACGAGAGGGATACGAGGTTGACCTGGATAGGGTCATCGCCGCATGCGCTGAAACGGGTACGGCCCTGGAGATTAATTGCTTTTACGACCGGCTCGATTTGAATGATATCAATTGCAGGAAGGCAAAGGATGCGGGCGTTATGATAGCAATCAGCACCGATGCCCACCATATAGACCAAATGTGGATGATGGAATTAGGAGTGGGAATAGCACGGAGAGGATGGCTGGAGGCAAGGGATGTTATTAATACATTGCCACTCGATAAATTAATGGCTGTTTGTAGGAAAAAAAGATCATAACTGTTCAACTGTTCGCAAAGAAAAAAGGACACAAGATAAGCAGTTGCGCAGATGTTAAATTTGTGGAAATCAAAACACCTCAATTTCCTGTTTTCCTGATTTCTTTTCTTCGGGCTTCTCTCATTTTTTCTGTATCCTCTGTACTATACTAGAGACAATACAAACCCCGCCAAATTTTTCTATAATAGGTCGTATTGCTTCTACAATTTTATGCATTTCTAGTTCTTCACACACAACCATTATGTAGCTATTTTTAAATAAATCGGCCAATTCATAACCCGACCTCACCCCTCTATGGCCTTTCCCAATCACATCTTTAATAATGCTGTAACCGGAAACACCAATCTCATCGAGGAGTTTGGCAACGTTTTCAACTTCAAGGGCATCTGTTATTATTTCGACTTTTACTAATGGTTTCATAATTTATTTCCACGCTACCGGAACCAATTCATTAAATTTATTAATTAAAAAATAATACAGAGGTATTCCAATGATAATATTGAACGGAAAGGTAATCGCCAGCGCCATAGATACGAACAAACTCGGATTCGCTTCGGGAAGCGATAGCCTCATGGCTGCCGGAACTGCTATATATGATGCGCTCGCACAGAGTACCGAAAGCATCAGGGTATTTTGTGGCTGCAAACCGATAAGCCTCGCTATAAGAATACCAATACAGGCATTGAGAACTGGTACCAATATAGCAAAAGGAGGGAGAAAAAATCCAGTACTTTTTAAGTCGCCGATTCTCTTTGCGGCCAGAATTCCCATATCAAGGAGGAAAAAACTGAGCATCCCTTTGAATATGTCTTTGGTAAAGGGCTTTAAGGTATCCCATCCTTCCTCCCCGGAAGCCAATCCTATTAAAAGACTGCCTGTTATCAGCAACACAGAACCATTCAGGAATGCCTCTTTCATAACCATTTTCCAGGAAAATGTATTATTTTCTTTGTTTCGGGAGAAAATCCTTGCCAGTATAATGCCAACAACAATTGCCGGCGACTCCATAAGAGCCAATGCTGCTACCATATAGCCTCCGGGTTCAAGACCCAATGTTTGCAGAAAGGTAACGGCTGTAATAAACGTCACCGCACTGATAGAACCGTAGGTTGCAGCAATTGCTGCGGCATTGTAAACATCCAATTTGATCCTCAAGATGAAGAATGCATAAGTGGGCACAATAACTGCCATTAACATTGCAGCGGATAGGGCAAAGATAACTTCCTGGTTGACGCCTGTTTTACGAAGTTCAACGCCTCCATGAAATCCTATAGCAAGGAGCAAATAAAGCGAAAAAAGCTTGGGCAATGGATCCGGTATTTTAAGATCAGATTTGCAGAATGTTGCAATCATTCCAAGAAAGAAGAAGAGGACAGGAGGGTGCGCCAGGTTATTTACGACAAGGGCGTAATCCATATATATCTCCAAAGTATCAGAAGAAAGTATCTCAATAAAATATTGGCACCATGTGCAAAAGAGAGACGACCAGCCGGACCGCATCTGTGAGGTTATCCACAATGCCTGATTTTATGCACAGAAAGCCGGCACAACAATTACCTTCTGTTGAGTCAGAAGCAAAGGTTTGGCTAATTTTAAAACAAATATCATTCCAAACCAGTCTTTTATTTTTAAACACGATATTGTTGTTGAGATACCAATGGTTTGCACCCAGGATCAACGGTGTTATCCCCATTTAGGGAATGTCTCTGGAAATGTCTAAATGTTGCATATTTGAAATTTTTCTTACACTGTGTATTCGTATCTATATGAAATATTTTAAAAGAGAATTCTTATGTGGTTTTAGATAATTCCTGAAATGTTCAGGAATTATAAACTTTACAGTAATAGTTATCCCGCAATAGTACAAGATATAAATTTGTTTGTTTATTAGCGATTGTTCAAATCAAGAAGACATAAAATTTCCTGTGGTTTTTTAACCAGCGCCAGTGCCCCATTTTCCAGTAATTCATTCCCCGTCCGAAAACCCCACAGTGCCCCTACGGGAAACATGCCAGCAGCTACCGCCGTCTTCATATCAATAGCAGTATCTCCAAGATATATAAATTGAGACGGTGGAATATTTAAACATCGGGCAATTGCCCCTGCGCTTGCCGGGTCCGGCTTTAGAGGGAATGAATTGTTGTGACCCATAACCAGGTTAAAGTGCCATTTCGGGAGAAATTTAGTTACGCATTGTTTAGTAAATTCATCCGGCTTGTTGGACAAAACGGCCATTTTTATACTCTGTGCAGTCAGCCTGTCAAGCATTTCTGCCACACCGTCATAAGGCTTCGTTTTTATATACCAGGTTCGGGCGTATTCTTCCCGAAATGCCTGAATACAAACACGGATGATGTCTTCGCTTCGTTTGTCTTCCGGTAATGCACGGTGCATCAGCACCGCAACCCCATCACCCACCATATGCCGGTAGGAGTCCATCGGATGACCAGGAAATCCATTTCTTGCGAGGGCGTGGTTTGCCGCATCAGCCAGGTCTTCCAGGGTATCGAGGAGTGTTCCATCAAGGTCGAAGAGTATTGCTTTAAAAAGGGGAGGCTTTTTCATTTTAATATCTTTTATCAATTATCAAGTCTTTACAAGCCCTTTTCATAACTATAACTTTTATCATAAATTCAGGAAAAGCGAAAGGATATTACACAGGAAAGATAAAACAAGAAAGACGTGAATTTATTTTTATGATGTATATCTTTTTTTATTGATACCTTACCTGCGCATGGCTGATCAAAAAATAACACCAACCGGTGTCTATTTTGGCTTGATTATATTGTTCTATTTCCATAAAATGCATTAAAGGTGTGGCTACAAATATTTTTAAACTTGGTTTGACTGGATTGTACTAAAAAAACAGGTGTGATATTGAAAAATCCTTTTTCTTTTTATAACAAAGTAAAAATATTCATCGAGACTGACCTTTGGATTGTTGATGTAAAGTCTTTTACTTTAAAAAATATTTTTTTCAAATTACTGAGGTTTTGTTGCCTTGTTGTAACTGAATTTATTGGTGGCCGGTGTCCATTAAAGGCCTCAGCCCTGACCTTTATCTCGCTGGTGTCGCTTGTTCCCCTCCTGGCTTTTATACTCTCTGTGTCAAAAGGTCTTGGAGCGGAAAAGGCGCTTAATAAAAAAATAGATACATACATTTCAAGTCTCCCTGGCGGCGAAGAAGCTTCTCTCTTCATGCATCTCAAACGAAGGCTTTTTAAACAAATTAATTCCTTAGACTTTTCTAAGCCATCCACCCAACAGGAACTTTTGGATATAATTGAAAATCTTGATAAAACAGTCTTGTCTGATATTTCAAAAGTACATATATCTGATGTCCCGGAAGAGGAATACGATCAATATTCAGATTATGCAAAAATAAAGGACGCCATGGAAGACTATAAAATAGAGCTTTCTGTCATTGTAAATTCGGTTGATTTGAATCGCAGAAATGCAAAGAAAGATCTGAAAGAACGGTTTGAGAATGCCAAATTTTCCCTCCCTCAAAATATCAGTTTAAGCGCATTACAATTTAAAGAATACATCATGCATTTTGTCGACAGGACAAGCTTTGGATATGTGGGAACGATTGGACTTCTTGTGCTTCTTGCTATTGTAATCAGGACGCTGGGAAAAATAGAAATGTCCTTCAACGATGTCTGGAAGGTCAGGAAATGCCGTTCAATTTTCAGAAAGTTTACCGATTATACCAGTATGTTAATTATTGTTCCCATCCTTCTCCTTGCTTCTACGACTTTTACTGCGGCCCTGACCAATGAGAAATTGGTTGCTTTTTTACATAAAGTATGGGTCGAAAAAGTTTATCTGAGCGTGTTGGGATGGTTTCTGCCAATTGTTGCATTATGGATGGCATTTATTCCCGTGTATATGTTTCTTCCCAATACGAAGGTTAAGATCATTCCTGGCGTAATTGGCGGGATTACAGGTGGAACGGTTTTTTACATCCTCCAGGCCTTCTTTTTGAAAAGCCAGATTGGTCTTTCCCGATATAATGTTATTTACGGCGCTTTTGCGGCGATACCTTTTTTTCTTGTCTGGTTGCAAACGAGCTGGGCTGTTGTGCTTCTTGGCGCTGTGGTTTCGTATGTAATCCAAAATATCAACACCCTTAGGCCGGGGGAGCGGTCTCTTAATATAAGTTATGCATCCCGCGAGCTTTTGGGGCTTATTATTATGGAACGTATTTGTGCTCAGTTTTCCGGGGGAAAAGGAGAAAAATGGTCAAATGGTTTGTTATCAAAGGCTCTCAACGTTCCGTACAGATTAGTACAGGATATTATTTCCGAACTCTTGAAGGCGTCGCTGATTTTGGAAATTCCGGCAGAAAAAGATATTTATTATGTACCAGGAAGAGCCATGGAGTCAATTTACATGACGGAAGTTTTAAATGTAGTGAGAAACGCTGGCGAGAAATTTGAACCCGTTCCCATGACGCTTCACGATCAGAGAGTGGCAAGATTTGTTGAAGATATTCAGCATAATTTCCAGGAAAGTATACAAATTACCTTAAAAGACATTGTTCAGGATGAAGAACCAGCCCCAAAAGTTTAGCAACGGTTCAGCTCTCAGCCAAGAATGCAGAGAGCGTGGAGTAACTGGCAATGAATAAATAGAAATAGTATGCGAAATTCCCCTTTCCCTTGTTCTTTTGCGTTCTCCGTCATGGTGAACTGTACAAAATTTACTTCTTCGCACTCCACAAGCTATATTGACCATCTTTAAAACAGAATAACCCAATAACACGGGGGGGTTCTGGATTTTTAAAAGATACGACAAATTTAAAACGTGGATAAGCAAGGGTTACAGAAACAGGCTCTGCCTCTGCATAGGTCAAATGCGCCTTGTGCTCAAAGCCAAGGATGTTCCACTGGATTCCCTTATTATCAGGAAACTCTGCTTCTGCAAGCCGGGTAATATTACCCTTTATAAATAATTCTCTTTTCGTCTGTTCGCTGATCTCACCAATCACTGCTGTTTCCAGTTTTGGTGGTGTGACGGCAGGCTCCTCCCCGACTGTCTGCGTCTTTTCTTCAGCACTTTTTTGTATATCCTTAATCTTGGTCTGTGCGCTTCCTTCATTGGCAACAGCTATTTCCTCTTTCGGTAGGGTGATATCAGATTTCACCTCATTTGTCTGGGACGTCTCATGAAAGGCTTTCGGCATACCTTCAGATGCAGCCTGTTCTATTTCCTCCACCCCAGTTTTTCCTGCTGATGCGCTGGCAGCTTCCAGGGTTTTTATCGAAGTGTCGATTTTTGCAAGGCATTCATCCAAACTTCTGAGGTGCCCGGTTAATTTTTCCATCTTTTGTTCCACGGCATCTTTGTAAGCCTTCAGTTCTTGTATATCGTTATGGAGTCTGTTTCCATCGTTTACAATAAGGTTTATCGTACCTGATAAATCGTCTATCCTCTTTTCCAGTCTGTTACAATCAGCAGTATTGTCAACCCTTTTATCTGGCAGAGAAGAACAACCAAAAAGGAAAAGCATGGGAATCCAAATGTATCTTATCAGGTATTTATTTATAGTGTTTGCCATTTAAATATTCTCCGTGCACTCTGGGCGAATTACTCAAGCATAATAACACTTTACTTAGGTAAGTCAATAATTTATTTTTGTAAAAAATATTAATTAGCCAAAGAGCCCTTAAATAGCTAAATGTATACATAGAAATTTTGACGTAGTTAAAGCCGGATAAATCGTAGCGGCAACTCAAGTTTTTCAATGAACATTGCCGGGTGCAGTGTCCTTGTGAAAATAATTAAGACTGTTGGAATTGAAGGTAAGTATGGTGTAGAGAATGCCTGGTGTGTAAAATGATAAAAAAGAAATAACGCACCGCTGAAATGCCCTGGGGACATAAGAAAGCGACTCTGTGTCACTCATATTCCGGATAGCAATGAGAACCAAAATTACAAAAAACGGAAGATAGATAAGAAACTGGATGATCTGGACTATCAAAAATGCCCATTTTAAATTCCTGCTTTTCCACCGTATGGCAAATAAAATTAAGACGGATGGCATCAAAAGAAAAGTTTCCTTGCGTAATCTTATAATTGAAGGTTACTCCTTTTTTAGGTCCTATTGAGCCATTACCGGTAAACGCAACTCCAAAGGTCAGTCCGGTACCTACTGCTGAAATATTTCCGTTTGTGTCCACCGTAACGGTTGTATCCCCATATAAATTGGGATCTTTTGATTTAAAAATGGCCTTGTCCCCTTTATATATACCTATAATTTTCTGGATACCATCAAAGGGGAGGCCGGAAATTCCCTTGAGATTGAAAGTGAATACCGGCCTTTTCTTTCCCGGGCTAAATACTGCCGTTACCTTGCCTTGTCTATACTGTCCGATATCCTTCCACGTCCCGCTGTATTTCCCGGCATATTTCTTAAATGACTTGTAAGGTGAGCCTGTCGTTTCTATCTGCTTTTGGGCTGTCTTTCCCGATTCTGGTGAAGTGGTGTTACCAAAAGACGCTTTGGAAATACTACTGTTGCTGAATACGAACCAGAATCCTAAAACCAAACCTGCCGAAACAGAGAGGTATTTTATTGCAGTTTTCATCGAATATATCTCCTGTGAATTATTTTTTGATCTCATCATCGCCTTTTCTCCTTCTCA
>JAXMAC010000074.1:0-13339 GCA_046350595.1 Candidatus Brocadiaceae bacterium
GAGGAGAATTCCGATGAAACAAAGAAGAATAAAAAATTGGTTCCAGTAGCATTATGGAAAGGTTACATTAGCTCATGGTAAATTCTTTATATCTTTTGTTCTTTTCATCAGTTTACATTCCACACTTCTCCAGGCTGAAGAATTTTCTGAAAAAAAAACCAGACCTTACCCTTTCAAACTTTTTTTCCGAAGGTTGGAAATTTGGTCAATGGGAAGAGCCAGAGCAGGAACCAGACCAGTCTCCCAGGTTCCGTCTCCTCAAGATCCCTGCCACAGTCTTCGAGCGTGAGGTGCGTATGAATTACTCGTTCACCAATAACGGCGATAGGGGTAAGCTTGATGAGCACGAATGGGAGTTTGAATTTGAAATGCCTGTCAGTCGAAAACTTTTAATAGAAGTTGAACCGGCAATTGTATCGATATCCCCAAAGAACGATAATGATCACCGTGGCTTTGGTGATACCTCATTTATAACCAGAGTAATGCTTATGGAGACACACAATACAACACTACTATCTCTCCTGGATGTAAAATTTCCTACTGGAAATGAAGACCTTGGTTTAGGAAGTGGTATGACTACTATTAGCCCCGGCATTGGTATGTGGAGAGATATTGGTGGACATTTTGCCCTCCACAGCTTCTTTGGGCTTGATATCCCGGCCGGGGGTAAATCCGATGAGGATTCGGATACTACAGTTAACTATGGCGCCGCCCTGACCAAGACTGTTACACCAAAAGATACACCACTCTTCGGAAATCTCACCTTTTTTGTTGAATTCAACGGAAGTTCAGATATGGGAACTAATGATGATACTACGGTGGTAAGCATTCTTCCTGGCGTCAGGTGGAATCTTGGGCACGGATTCTGTCTCATGCCGGGAGTGGAATTTCCCATAACTGGAAGGGATGAATTTGACAACAGAATTTGGTTTAGTGTATTAAGGGATTTTTGAGGTATAACAGATAAAAACCAGGAGTCTTGGCGTGAAAAGGAAATTAGATTTATTAACACACTTGAAGGAACTTGCCGGCGTATTTTTTAAACTCGGCATAATTGGATTCGGCGGACCAGCCGCACATATAGCCATGATGGAGCATGAGGTCGTTAGTAAAAAGAATTGGATGACCAGAGAACACTTTCTGGACCTCATAGGTGCAACCAACCTGATCCCGGGTCCTAATTCAACTGAGATGGCAATGCACTGCGGATACCACAGGGCAGGATGGCTAGGTATGATTGTTGCAGGTCTTGGTTTTATCATCCCGGCAACACTGATAACAGGAGCCATAGCCTGGTTCTACCAGCAATACGGTTCTATCCCCGATATCAAGCCAATTTGGTACGGCATCAGACCGGCTGTCCTTGCTATTATCATTAATGCAGTTTATAAGTTTGGCAAGAAGGCTTTGAAGAACTGGCAGTTGGGTATAGTCGGTGCAGCAGTGATGATTGCTTCTCTTGCTGGTATGAGTGAGGTCATTGTCCTCCTTGCAAGTGGACTCCTTGGAATGTTCTGGCTTTCTTTTGGGCAAAAGATTGAGCATGTGAAACAATCTTTTTTTCCCTTGCCTCTCTTATCGGCAAAGCCAGGATATCTAAAGACTGCGATTGCCGCCACTGCCCTCTCTGCTGGACAAGTCGCTGGCAATGTATCACTGGTTAAACTCTTTCTGGTATTTCTGAAAATTGGATCTGTGCTTTTTGGCAGTGGTTATGTGTTAATTGCCTATCTTCAGGATGAAATCATCGACCGATTAGGGTGGCTTACACAACAGCAACTTGTCGATGCCATTGCTGTGGGACAATTTACCCCCGGGCCAGTTTCAAGTGCGGTCACCTTCGTTGGCTATCAGATTATCGGAATAAAAGGCGCTATACTTGCAACCATTGGTATGTTTTTGCCTTCTTTTTTCTTTGTAGCTATGCTGAATCCATTAATCCCGAAGATGAGGACTTCAAAGTGGGTATCCTGCTTTCTTGATTCAGTTAATGTAGGATCTGTGGCGATAATGGCGGTTGCGGTAATACAACTTGCCCGTGCCAGCCTTATTAACTGGCAGACATGGCTAATCGCACTCATGGGTGTTGCTGTTACGTTTATATTCAAAAAAGTAAATACACTTTGGATCGTGATTGGAAGTTCGATTGTAGGTTACCTATTGACCTTAGTCAGGCTTTAACAAACAAAAATTATGAATTATCATTTTACAAAATCCGAACATTTAACCAAAAAGAAAGAATTTGAAAGAGTTTTTAATGTGGGAAAGGTAATCAAAAATGAGTTTGTCGTTCTTTATGTGACACGAAACGACTTTCCGCATTCCCGTCTAGGGCTTGTGGTGAGTAAAAAGGTGGGAAATGCTGTGCGGCGCAATCGCGCCAAGCGGCTGCTCAGAGAGGTATACCGGTTGAATAAAGATCTGCTTACCGTACATGTCGATATAATAGCCATACCACGGCAACCATTTACAACCGATCTGAAGCTGTCTGATATTGAAGAAGGGTTTAGGAAATTATTGTTGAAAATTAGTGGAGATTTCTGATTTTACTGAAAGAATTAAAATACTTGCAATCTTCTTCATTATTGTTTAATTTTGTCTCAAGGTAAAAATACCCATTTCCTATCATCTGCTGAGGAGAAATTACATGCGCCAATATCTTATTGCTGTATTGCTCTGTTTCACTATATGTGCCGGACTTGACGGAGCGTGGATCTGTGCCGGCGAGACTTCACAGCCTGCCGTCACAGCCCCGGACGTTAAAAAAATCGTCCTGTATAAACACGGCATGGGATATTTCGAAAGGCATGGAAAGGTAACCGGCAATGCAACGGTTTCACTTCCATTTAAGACAGAACAGATGAAAGATCTGCTGGCCAGTTTTTTTGTGTTAGACTTAAATGGCGGAAAAATCAACGCGGTGCTCTACGATACGAGGGATCCTCTCAGCAAGCAGATCGAAGGCATCCTGATCAACGTTCCCGAAAACAATGCCCTGAGCCAATTTCTCGTGCAACTTAAAGGAGCAAGACTTATCGTTTCGGCAGCCGGAGAAAAGATCAGCGGACGAATTCTGGGGGTGGAGCCGGTCACTGAGCAGAGCAACGACGGTCGCACCTTACGTCAGCAATATAAGCTTGTGCTGCTGACCGATAGCGGAGCAATCAGGTCTGTGGACTTGTATTCCATCACGGAGTTTTCATTGCTGGATGCGGCATTACAGAGGTACCTGGAACGATTGCTGGCGATTACGCTTGATGCAAAATACACGGACCGAAAGACTGTCACCATTCAGGCCCGGGGCGATGGCGAACGCGAACTGCGCATCGGCTATCTTATCGAGCAGCCGATTTGGAAGGCTTCGTACCGCATCCTGCTCAATGCTGACGTCAAGGCTGACGCATTGTTACAAGGATGGGCATTGACCGAGAACAACACGGAAGACGATTGGAAGGACGTCGATCTCTCCTTCGTCGCAGGCAATCCGCTGTCGTATATCATGGACCTGTATTCTCCCTACTATCCCCAGCGACCAACTGTTCCGATTCCGGCCATGACGGGTCTGGCTGTGGACTGGGGCGCTGCGCCTGAAGCCACAGCGGTTGGAGGTTTTCAAAAAACCGCCGGGCTGCCAGGTGATAACAATGCCAAATATATGGCTATGGATACGAAAAATAGACCATCCAGCCGCAGAAAATCCGCAGAAATGGACACGGCAGCTCTGTACGCCCCTTCTGAAATCGAGGTGGCGGCCAAGCCGACGGCAGAACTGGCCGGGCAGAGCATGGCAGTAATGGCAACGGGAACAAAAGTCGGAGAGCTTTTTAGTTATCATGCCGGGGAGAAAGTATCTATCCCCCGTGGGAAAGCCGCGATGGTGCCCATTATCTCGCAAAAAGTAAAAGGCGAACGTGTGGTTTACTACAAGGGCGTATTTTCGCCCAAGCCGGTCGATGCCTACGTGCTGAAAAACGATACCGATCTGACACTGGAAGCCGGCGCTATTACCTTTTTTGAAGAATCAACTTCTCTGGGGAGTGGGATTCTTTCGCATGTGCTGATACCCGGTGCAAAGGAAATTCTGCCGTTTGCACTTGACACAGCCGTCACGTTGACCCCTGAGCTGCAATCCAACCGCCAACCGGAATATAGAGGTATCCTTGCCAACGGGTATTTGACGCTAACCTCCGTCGAAACCATGACCAATACGTGGAGAATCGCCAACAAAGGAAAAGAAGAAAAGACGGTCATTTTCGATCAACCCATGAATAACGAGTTCAAACTGACCGAGCCTGCCAGGGCGGAAGATGAAGTGGAAGGACATTATCGTTTCCGGGTCACGGTGAAGGCGGCAGAATCAAAGGAATTTAAGGTGATCGAGCGCCGCGATGTCGAGCAAACGTTCTTTTTAACCAATCTTTCGGAAGACAAGATACTCTTCTATGCCCAACAACAGTATTTCAGCGACAAAGCCAGGGCGTTCTTCAGAGAGCTGGCCGATCTGCAGGCACAGAAGGCGGACGTCGTACGACAGATTCGAAACGTTCAGGGTCAGACACAGCGTTTGACAGAGGAACAGAACCGGCTTCGTCAGAACCTGACCGCCTTACGCGAGAGTCCGAGTGAAGAAAATATTCGTGCGAAATGGGTAAAAAACCTGGCTGACACGGAAGAGAAACTGGTAGCACTCCGGGAACAGCTTGACAACTTTAACATAAAGCAACGTACCCTCGAAGAACAACTTAATAAAAAAGTGTTGGAGTATCAGGGACAGTAGCGAAGGGTAGTATTGTTAAGAATATATACGCAGGGATCGGATAATTGATTAAAATCGCAGGTGAAAAGATATAATCCACACATGTCATTTTATAATGATTTGTATTCTGCCAGTAATTTCCTGAATTTGTCAACCGTCACCTTATACGCCTCTTTTCTGGTAAGGTCGACCCCGGCATTTCCCAGAATTTCAAGCGGTTCTTTATGTGATCCTGCCCCCAGAAATGTCAGATAATCTTCGACAGCGCCTTTTTCACCGGAAGATACACGCTCAGACAACGCTATTGCCGCTGACAGACTGGTAGCATATTTGTAGACATAAAAGGCATTGTAAAAATGGGGAATCCTCGCCCACTCGTAGTTTAACTGCTCATCAATAACCATTCCCTTGCCCAGATAGGCTTCAAGATTTTTCCGGTAAATGTCCGTTATGGTTTTTGCGATCAGCGCCTTGCCGGATTCTGCCATCTCATGAATATCTTTCTCAAAGTTTGCGAACATGGTCTGTCTGAAGAAGGTTGCCTCTATGCGTTTCATGTTGTGATACAGAAAGAATTTCTTCTCTTCGGCGGATTCGGCAATCTTTGACATGTGATCAAACAGTAAAGCTTCATTGAATGTCGAGGCTATCTCAGCCAGAAAGATGGGATTTTGATAATAAATGTATGGTTGATTTTCAATGGAGTAATCCCGATGCAGACAATGACCGAACTCATGTGCAAATGTCGAGACATCAGAGAACTTCTCTGTGTAATTCAGGAAAACTAATCCCCGGCTCGCATAACTTCCCCAGGAAAACGCCCCTGACCTTTTGCCCGGAGATTCATATACGTCAATTACCCGTGCACGAACAGTAGCGTCGTACTTTCTGAGATATTCTGCGCCGAGGGGTTCAATCGCTGTACGAACCAGTTCCAGCGCCTCTTCATAGGAATATTTCTTATCAAAATCTTTAACCAGGGGAACATAATTATCATAAAAGTGTAATGCTTCAATTCCAAGCTCCCCCTGTTTCAGCGCATTGAACTCACCGATTACATCAATATTCTCTTTTGCAACCTCCACGAGATTACTGAATACCGTCGTTGGCGAGTAGTCGGGAAACATGGCCATTTCCAGCATCGACGAGTAGTTACGGACCTTCGCCAGCTTAATATTTGCAAGTACGTTAGCAGCATAGGTATTTGCCAGTACATCAATATTCTGCCGGTACGGCTGGTAATAGTGATCAAACGCTTTTTGCCGGAGCGCCCGGTCGGGTGATTCTAATAGTTGCGCGTACTTTGCATGAGTGAGGCGGATGGTTTCTCCCTTATGTTCGAATTCCCCGAATGAAATATTGTTATTATGAAAGGCTGAAAAAATATCATCTGGCTTTCCCAGTGCAATTTCCAGTTCCGCTAAAACAGTTTCCGTTTCTTCAGAAAGGATATGAGGCTTGTATCGGGCATAGCTTTCCAGAAAGAAGCGATACCCTGCCAGATGAGAATTTTTATGAATCATGGTATCGATATCGTCCAGTGATAAAGAGGACAACTCTTTTTTTATGAAAACGGTCTCTGCGGAAATCTTTGAAACAAGCAGTTCGATACGGCCTTTCATCTCTTCGTATATAGCATTTCTGGTATCCTCAAAAAAACGGACGTTCGCGTATACATACAAATTTTCTCTCATGATCGAGTGGTTAATATAAAACTGCATGAACTGTTCGAGTTTGCGGGAATCAGTGAGAGAGCCTTTGAACCCGATGAGTTGAGGAAGTCCCTTTTCCACCTTTCGGTAGTCTTCTTCCCAATAGTCGTCCGATGCATACAAAACTGACAATTCCCATTTGTATTTATCTTCTATTTGATCTCTGGTTTTATTCTTGTTCATATATTTATTTTGGAGGCTCCCCTGACCCCACCATCAAATACCAAAGAGGCAATTCAGGATACCTTTGTTTTCCTCTTATAAATTAGGTCTTACACAGGATTTTGTTGTAGCGCAGATCGGCCACAAACAGTTCAAACAGTTTAAACTGTTTGAAATGCTTGAACTGTTTGAACTGCTTGAACCGTTTAATCTGTACAGAACGATTTGTATTGAAATTCCCATACATAATAATCGCTGTTTTATTTCTCCTCTGTTTTTCTTCTTCCCTTAGTGGTATGTGGACGAAAGTATCTTTTTCTTTTTTGAGTTTTCGGTTCCTGACGTGTGTTGTTTTCGAAAAGAGGATCATTTCCAACCCAGTGGGGAGTGATCTTTTTACTGCGAAGCAGTTCGCGAAGCCGGGAAAGATCATGCCTGGACACAAAGGTAAAGGCCTTCCCCTTCCGTCCCATGCGACCGGTACGGCCGGTACGATGTGTATACTGCTCGTCGTCTCTCGGGAAATTCCAGTTAATCACATGTGAAACATGCGAAAAATCAAGCCCCTTTCCTGCAACATCGCTCGCAATAAGATAGCGGATCTTGCCGCTCCTGAACTTCCTGATAATCGAAGAACGTTTGTCCTGGATGAGCCCCGCATGCATATAATCAATGTCTTTGAAATCTTTCCTCATGGAGTGGAACAACGTATCGACCATGTGCCGGGCATTACAAAAAATGAGCACCTGATTAACATCTTCTCCTTCAAGATACTTGATGAGTTCTGCCTGCTTTTGTTTTGGGTGGGCATAGGCGAAATAATGCTCAATGCTCTCCGGCGCCGCCCTCTCTGTAATAAGGGAGATATGTTGTGGATCACGCAAACAGTCATGTGCGAGCTTTTTGATATCGTCCGGCATCGTCGCTGAGAAAAGGAGCGTCTGATGTTTATGCAGGATGCATGACATAATAAATTCAATATCTTCGAGGAATCCCACCTTTAAAAGTTCATCCGCCTCATCGAGGATGGCGCATTTCACCTGCGCAAAAGAAAGTATCCCAACGTGTAATAGATCAATAAGCCGTCCCGGTGTTGCGACCAGAATATGTACTCCCTGTTTAAGCTTTTCTATCTGAGTACTTTTATCAAAACCACCATACACCGCATAAGGGATCACGTCAGTCTGTGCCGCGATCTTCTGTATCTCTGCCACATACTGCATACACAATTCACGTGTCGGGACAAGCACAAGTCCCTGAATGGCATTAAGAGAAGGATCGACTTTCTGGATAAGCGGGATCGCACAGGCGGCCGTCTTTCCCGACCCGGTCTCGGCGAGAGCACAAAGATCCTGCCCTGAGAAAATTACCGGATATGTCGCTTCCTGAATAGGGGTCATTTCATCATATCCCATCTTTTTCAGCGCTTTGAGGATGTTTGAAGGAAGGTCTATTTCGCTAAACTTCATGTGTTCTTATCTTTCTTTTTTTAAAGTTTGAAATTCATTAACATTGAATTAGCGTAGTGGATTTAATAAGTATTCCAGTCCATTCAGCCTGATTTCATAGACACACTCAAGCATATTCCCTAATTCACCTTTCGGGAATCCCTGTTGGGCAAACCACACAATATACGCCTCTGGCAAATCAATCAGCAACCGCCCTTTGTATTTACCAAACGGCATACGTGTCCGCACAATCTTTAAAAGATACTCTTTATCAGTTAAATTAGACATTCGGCGACTTTTTACCAGTAAAGCGACGAGGCTCGTCGCTCTATAACCACAGCATTGAAATTCCTATACTTAAATGAAGCGCTGTTTCTGCAAACAGATGATACAAACCAAGATGCTTTTTGTCAAACTATCAAATTCTGGTATTTTTTAATAACACGTTCCTCAAGAGATGAGAAAATCTCAGAGGTGGAAGAACAAGCTTTCCCTTGAAATATGCTATTACCGCCAGGCAACTCTCCTCCCGTAGAAATGAATAGCTGTGCCGTTATGTAGCATTGAAAAGAGGATGGTCCACAAAACCACTTAAGGCCAACCCGCCGCCGGAATGTATCAGGAGTATATTCCCTCCACATTTTTTGTCGAGAATCGTTTGCCTTGCCGTAAGAAACAATTTGGAGGAGTACAC
Organism: Candidatus Brocadiaceae bacterium; assembly: GCA_046350595.1. Lineage (GTDB taxonomy): Bacteria > Planctomycetota > Brocadiia > Brocadiales > Brocadiaceae > JAHFOW01. The sequence continues at coordinate 8,773 of JAXMAC010000074.1, forward strand.
AGGGTCGGTGAAAATGCCATCCTCTCTGGCAATACGCCTTATTTCCTTAAAAATAGTACTGTTGGCGCTGCCGAATGACCTGGCAGTGGCAGGATAGTACATGTGATAGTCTGGCAATGAGTCAAGAGAAACTCCAAGAAACGACTCGGCATATTGAATAACCCTGGACAATCCCGATTGGAAATCCTCAAATGAGCCTGCCAGAACCACGACATGGAAAATCGTCTTTCTTTCAAGGGCGGCAGCCCCCGCCAGCAGAGACTGCGCAACCATTCCCGTACCGGCATCGATGAAAACATGGTCGAAATGAACCCCGGCTTCCCTCTCATTGCGAAGGATGTCAACAAGTATACTTAAAGAGCCTGGCAGCGCTAATGGATGATGAGCTCCTTCAGGAAGAACGAAAATCTTTATTCCCCGCGCCTTTCTTTTTTCCACATAGCCGTTGACAAATTCTTCGCAATTGTCCCATTGGGAGCGTGAAATCCAATGGATTTCGCTATCATCAACAAACAGAGAAAACAGCTTCGCGTTACCAAGTCTTTGAGATGGCGGTCCGAGCAAGAAAGGGGTTACCTTGATATTATTCTCCGTCAGGGTCTGAGCCGCGGAAAGTACGTTATTTGAATGGGCGCCGCCAATTACCACCACTTCCTCAATCCCCTGTTGTTTTAAAGCAGGGATTATGGATGCGTGTTTACGCAACTTGGTTCCCGACACGCCAAAACTCAGCTCGTCATCCCGTTTGACCCAAATATCCGAACGGCCAAACCATCGCAACCTATGAATGCGGCTTTGAAGGCGAAAGGCCTCAGCCATTTCCCACCTGCATGCATCTGCAACCTTTCTATAAAGTTCGTTTTCCTGAATCATAGCAAGTAATCATATCAAAGAAACCCTTGATTGGACATAACGGAATTTAAAAATGTCGCGTAGAAAGGAGAGACCGGACATAATGGCCTCCCTTGATTACAAGAGGTTACAATTGTAAATTGGCTCAAGGCCTCCATAATTCTGCGTGACCAAAAAATTACCATGCTTTCAGATTGATGAAGTGCAATAATTATCTTTCAAAATACAATTCCGGTAAGATAATTTTCAATTCCTTTTCCTCAACAGGTCTTTTCCAATAAATAATGAAGTTCACTTTTGCCCCTTTTAATTGATAGCCTTCTTGCTGTCTGGAAGCTATTGTAGCAAGAAACTGCTTAGAAAACTTGAGCACTGATTTTCCGTTGGCATGAGCACATCCACCCTCATTTATTGTTAGCTCATCACCGCTTATAAATTCCTCTATTAGGTGTTGTCTGTTCATAAAATAATCTAACCAAACGTCTTTGAATGATAAGTGCATTGCTATTTGGTTTAGCGGCAGATAGGTTTTTCTATCTTCCGTTCTCACGAAGTTATCTGCCGTAATGTTGTCAAAATAATTACCATTTAAATGAATTGTCAGGTTTTGTTTGGCCCTTGTCATTGCAACATACATCTGTCGTTTCGCTTCATCGGTTTGCGGATTAAAATTATCGAGTAATAAATACACATTGTCAAATTCTCTTCCTTTCGCTTTATGCATTGTTGAAACAAATATTGTTTCACCGTTTCCACCGAAGAAGTCTTCGAGTTTGGACTCCCTGATAAATACCGCTAAATCGGATTTGTATTTTTTCTTTGGATTAGCAGCTTCAAAATCTTTAATGATATTTTCACATACTTCCATCCTTGAACTCCGCTTAAACCTTTTTAGAAATTCCCTTTTTGCATTTTCCCAGATTTCGTCGCTAACTATGAATACATCGTCTTCCAGCTTTAATTCGTTAAAAAAGAACCTGACTTCCAAAAGATTATACAAACTAAATCCATCGTTACTTTGAATCAACTTTGCCTGTAATCCGTTTTTGAGTAGTAATCCTGTTACTTGCATCGCTTCCTCATTAGTTTTTGTCAAAACGCAAGTAGTTCCTGCAAGTTCTGTTGTAAGAATATCCTTCACGAGGGGTGTAATGAGGTTATTGCTGGTGTAATGTACCAACTTTATGTTTCCGTTGTCCTGCTGTTTTGCAGAAATTGGAATACTTTTTATCCGACGGCGAATCTTCTTCACAAATTGGTTTGTGAACTCAACCAAATTGCCTTTGCTCCTGTAGTTTTCTATAAGTTCATATTTTGTAGCCTTTTTTTCTGTAATAAAGTGCTCTAAATATTTTGAATCAGAACCTCTGAAGGCGTAAATGTTCTGGTCGTCATCGCCAACGGCAATTACTCTCATATCTTCATTTTGTTCCATGAGTGCATTTATTAAAGCATATTCGTCAGCATCCATGTCCTGAGCCTCATCAATTACAAGAACCATCTTTGTAATTCGGCTAGCTTCAACTTCGCCGTTATTAATTTTTTCAATAGCACTCCGTAGAATTGCATCTGATTTTTCTAAACTTCCTATTTTGCCTAACAAGTCAAAACAGTAAGAATGAAAAGTCTTTATTTCAATGTAGTTGGCGGCGTTGCCGACGAGTTGGAGCAATCTCTTTTTAAATTCCGTTGCTGCCGCCCTTGAAAAAGTTAACATTAATAATTGCTCATGTTTTACATCTTCCATTAAAAGCAGGGATGCTAATTTGTGAACCAATACCCTTGTCTTGCCACTTCCAGGTCCAGCCGCAACAACAATACATTTTGATTGATTATCCTTAATAATCTCCAATTGCGTTGGTGACAATGAACCAAACAATTGGCGAAACTTGGCAGGGGTTAAATTTCGTTTAATTTCATCTCGACGACTTCCCGAAAAATACTTGTTTAAAAATGAAGTGTAGTTTAATTGAAAATAATCATCAACAAAATGCAAGGCGCCTTTGTAATCATCAGTCATTTTCTTAGCAAACTCACCTACAATATGGATTTGCTGGATCTTGTTTTCGTAAAATTGTTGTAGTTTTTTATAATCCTCAGTCTTGTATTGAACTAAATTATTCTGCTCAATTCTTTCAATGGTAAGCGGATTATATGTCACTAAAAATCCGCCCTCAATTTTTATTGCATCAATCCTTGACAAATAGAAAAGGGTGTCTTCAATATCCTCAAGAGTAATTTTCACTTTAAATAATTTACACTCTTTTTCGAATGCTTCTTTAAGTTCGTGTATAGAAAATTCTACTAATACTTCTTCTTTTTCGGGTTCACCTTTATCGGTTTTAACGTTTGTCTTTCCGTAGAGATAGCCAACAATAAATATTGCTAACTCATGCCTCTTTTCCATTTTGTTTTTTAAAATCTCTTTCGGTTGGGTACAGACGACCAAAATATGATTTTGAGAATATTCCAGGTTTTGTCGCTTAATCCAATTTTTAATTGCCCAAAAAATAATTATAATCTTAACCTTGTTTGGAGAAACATCTTTGCAGCCTTTTTCTTCGGCATGTTCATTCAATTCTTTCAGGTGAAATATTTTTTCCTGCTCTTCAAAAATCGGTAGCAGAAAATTTTCTATTTGGCTGAATGTTTCTACAATAGTAAGAGAACGGTTTTTAGTCTTACCTCTTATTATGAAAGCGGTTAAGTCTTTTGCATCTGCTAAAATATTTTCTTCACGGAGTAGATTGATAACATCTATGACTTCCCACTTTACCATTCCAAGATGGTCGGAAATGTAGTCGACCCTTGATTCTGCGGCTTCATCATCGGCGTGTTTTCTACTCTTGCTTGAAAATAGTTTTTTAATAATTCTTATCGCATTTACCTTTTGCTTTTCATCAAACCTTGATGATTGAGTTATTTTATTAATGGCATCCCGAGCGGTTTTGGACAAAATACTACTGGCAAAAACCCTTGGCATGTTTTGCCCCCGTTTCAGATAGCCAGCAACTTCAAGCGCTGCAATTGCCGCTGCGACCCGCGTCTCTATTTCTGCAACGCTATCATCCCAACCTGCCTTTCGTGCAATCTCCAAAGCTGAAATAGTTGCAGTCGAACGATATCTTGTAATTCCCTTAATCGCTTTCCAAATCTGCTGAATTTCTTTGATACCAAGTTTTGTTTGATTGAGCAAGATAAAGTGTTTGTTAAGGTCTTCTTCATTGAATAGTATAAAACAATCAGCAGTAATGTTTTCATCCCTGCCTGCCCTTCCTGCCTCCTGAATATAATTCTCTAAAGAATCGGAGATATCGTAATGAATAACCATTCCAACATCTTTTTTATCCACTCCCATACCAAAAGCGGATGTCGCAACCATTATTTTAATTTTGCCCGATATAAAGGCATTTTGATTTTCGGTTTTTTTCCTTAACATCCATTTTGCCGTGATAAGGTCTGGCGCTAAAACTATCTTCATTTAATTTTCTCGCGAGTTCGTATGCCCTTCGTGTTCTGGAAACATAAATAATAGTCGGACAATTTTTTTGTTCCAGAAGGTCTCTAGCAGTGCTGTATTTTTCATCTTCGTTGCCTTTCTGAAATACTTTGTATTTTAAGTTCGTTCTTGAAGCGTTTGTCCTGAAAACTTGCAAATCAATGGATAATTTTTCTTTAAAATAAGAACAGATATCCTCAATAACCTTTCGTTTTG
>JAXMAC010000074.1:13439-17689 GCA_046350595.1 Candidatus Brocadiaceae bacterium
ATGGATAATTTTTCTTTAAAATAAGAACAGATATCCTCAATAACCTTTCGTTTTGCAGTTGCAGTAAAACAAGAAACAGGAATTGCATCTTCACGATTTTTTTTCTCCTGAAGTGATTTGATAAAATCTCCGATGTATAAGTAATCAACCCTGAAATCCTGTCCCCACGATGAAAAACAGTGTGCTTCATCAATTACGAAACGGACAATATTTCTTCCCAATAAAAGCCGTTCAATCGTTTTTGAACGCAGGGATTCGGGTGAGATGTAAAGAATGGAAGCGGAACCATCTTCAACCCTTTCAAAGGATTTTCCTCTTTCAATGGGGTCAAGCAAACCGTTTATCGTTACTGCATCTATAATTCCCACTTTCTCTAAATTATCAACCTGGTCTTTCATCAATGACTGTAAAGGAGAAATCACAACGGTCAGCCCTTTTGTGTTCTCTCCACTCATCAATGCCGGCACTTGAAATGTTATTGATTTACCACCGATGGATAATTTTTCTTTAAAATAAGAACAGATATCCTCAATAACCTTTCGTTTTGCAGTTGCAGTAAAACAAGAAACAGGAATTGCATCTTCACGATTTTTTTTCTCCTGAAGTGATTTGATAAAATCTCCGATGTATAAGTAATCAACCCTGAAATCCTGTCCCCACGATGAAAAACAGTGTGCTTCATCAATTACGAAACGGACAATATTTCTTCCCAATAAAAGCCGTTCAATCGTTTTTGAACGCAGGGATTCGGGTGAGATGTAAAGAATGGAAGCGGAACCATCTTCAACCCTTTCAAAGGATTTTCCTCTTTCAATGGGGTCAAGCAAACCGTTTATCGTTACTGCATCTATAATTCCCACTTTCTCTAAATTATCAACCTGGTCTTTCATCAATGACTGTAAAGGAGAAATCACAACGGTCAGCCCTTTTGTGTTCTCTCCACTCATCAATGCCGGCACTTGAAATGTTATTGATTTACCACCGCCGGTTGGAAAAACAGCTAAGATAGACTTGTTGTCAACGGCTGCTTTTACTGCGTTCTCTTGCAGCGGCTGATGAGCATACGTTCTAAAGGAGTCAAAACCAAAATATCTTTTAAGTCCTTTGTGTATGTCTAACGCCTGATTGCAATAAACACAGCCACTCACGCAGGGTTTGTTCCTGAGCAAAAACATTATTCGTTCAACTTCAGGGTAATTTCTGAGAACCCAGGGCGGTGTAATTGAATATCGGTTTCGGCAATTTATCAATGCCAAACAATACGCCAACTCAATCGGGTGTTGCGCTATAATTTCATTTAGGCTTGTCTGGTTGCAAACTTCAGAGTGAAATTTTTCCTGAATAAGCGGTTCGGGTTTTGAATCGTTACCCTTGTATGCAATGAAGTCAAAAAAGGAGCAAAACTCCTTTTTGTCATGCAACAGCAAATAAAAAATTTGTTTTAGAAATTCATCTTTCTGATGGAATGCGGCAACTTCATCAAAGAAAAGGTCTCTTGCTTTTATTGAATCATTGAGCGGGTTATTTGTATCTTCTGTTTGCAGTTTATCGTCTTTCAACAAAGCATGGTACGGCTTGGCAGGGAAAAGCAGCGGAGAGAGAAATAATGTGTCAATAATATTTGACTGACTTATTCCAGCATCATTAATAGCGTTCTGAATGTATTTTAGATCATGGTTAAAAATATTGTGACCGCAAATGAATTTTGTACCTTTCAAAAAGGCAATGAAGCTTGCAACCGAATTTGAATGAAAAGAACTGCCGTGATCCTTCACACTGCCAATGTCAAGGATTCTCTGGCTATTTGGCTCAATCTCCGTATCAATAAAAGCAATGGAAGTCATTTTTCGGATTTACCAGACCCGAACGAGCAGGAAAAGAAATTCTTGTCGTTTTCGCACACAAACCCATAAAGACATACACAGTGCAGCAAAGCCGCAACCAATTTACTTGTGAAAGCTGTAGAGACGCAAGATTTTGCGTCTCTACTTCGGAAAAGACCCTCGCAATGACACTTACTATGCACTTTAATAGTACATGTCATTGCGAGCGTTTGTAGTGACGACTTTAGTCGTCTGGAGTCATTGCGAGCGGAGCGAAGCAATCTTTCCCTCATAAACAAACTTCACCGCCTGACAAGACGTAAATGGGCTTGTGAAAACTTACCCAAAAAAGAAGTTTTTGCACAGTAATACTATAAAAAACTGAATAATGAATATAGAATTATGAAGTTTTCTTATCCTTCGATATTCCCTTTTATAGGAATGCAGGTTTGGTTGGGTAAAGCGAAACCCAACAAATGGGATTATTCATGCCCTTATTATTTGTCTTCTATTTGCTCTCTGGTTTTGTTCTTGTTCATATTATGTTATGTATTTCCATAATTCACTTACCTTGATTTTGCCATCAACAAGCATCTCTTTTTTGATCTTTGGCAGTCTCTTTACCTTTGCTTCCATCTTTAACGCCATGCTCCTGCTGCCCATCTTCTTTTTCATAACCAACGTTAATGGAGTTTTTCCCCGTAAACATTTCGCTCCCTTTTTATCGTTACCTGCATGTTCTGCAAATCTTCTTTTCACATCGGTGGTAATGCCTGTGTATAACTTCCCGTACTTACATCGTATCACATATAAAAACCAGTCTTTCATTTTTGTTTCTGCATGCTTTACTGTGGATATACGAATCAGCTTTCCTTTTTTTTCCATTGTATCGGACATATCTTTACGGTTTTATCTTCGCCAGATATCCACATCTCCCCATCCTGAATGGTACACGAGAAGTCCATCGTGCGCTGCGCCAATGCAGCCATTTCCTGAATAGCGTCTGTCGGCAAGTTTATTACCGATAGATTTTTGAACCGATTAACATCGGGATTTATCTTTTTCCACCATGCGTTTGCGCTATTGCCGCTATAGGGATAAACAATAACCTCTTTTGCACGGCTACAGGCCTTGCCGACACGCTTCTCATCGGGCTGCCCAATCTCTATCCACACCTCAATATTTCCTGATAAATCTTTTCGCCACAGGTCAGGTTCATCGCCCCTGCTCACGCCCTGAGTGAATACAAGCCCTTCATGGGCGTTCAGGATAAATGCCACCAACCGCGCCATCATACGGACGTCATTCTCTGACGGATGCCGTGCGATGGTAAGCTTATGATCATGGAAGTAATTACGGTCGATATCCGATATATTCAGCTCGACTCTAAATATTGTTGCCTTAATTGCCATAGTTACGATTCCCGGTTCAACGGACTTATGCGACCCTGCTCATGACAAATCATCATTTAATGGTTATTATTTCATAAACAAACTATGATATAATAATTCTGCAAAAAATGAAACTGATATTAACATTTAACATTATAGGGAGATTTTAGAAATGGTCACGGTAGTAAACAGGATGAAACATCTTTACCGTTTTGGAATAAAGGTCTTCTTCATATTGGCACTATCAGGCGTTTGCGCTTTGCCTGCACACGCACAGGAGAATGTGTGGAAGGAACTCCATGATAACACCACCTCGCTCTTACAAAAGAAGAGATATGCAGATGGAATAAAGTCCGGTGAAGAGGCATTAAAGGTGGCGAAAAAGACCTTTCCACCCGGCGATACCCATATTGCTGATTCGATGAACTTGCTGGGAATACTGTACAGAACCTATGGCAGATATGAAGAAGCCAGTCCCCTCTTTCATCAGGCGCTCTCTATTTACAAAAAGTCACTGGATACAAGCCATCCCAATGTTGCTAAAGTATTATACGAGCTTGGGGAAATGTATCTTCTTCAGAACAAATACGCCGAAGCAGCGTCCCTTTACAAACAATCCCTTAAGATATATGAGAAAGCATTTGGCCCGGATCATGCCAGCGTTGTTGACGCCCTGAACAGATTGGGAGATATTTACCAGGACCAGAAGAAATATGCTGAAGCGATACCATTTTGCAAAAGAGCCTTAGAGATCGAGGAAAAAACACTCGGTGCAGACCATCCCGACATTGCCGCCGGAATGAACAATCTGGCAACGCTCTACTACCACGTCGGCGAAAACACTACGGCAGAGACTCTTTATAAAAAGGCGCTTGAAATATATGAAAAAGAATATGGCAAAGACCACCCTTTCATTGCAACCGTCTTGGAGAAAATGGCAGAATTTTATGATGGAACGGGAAGAAAAGACGAGGCAAAACAAATGACAGAAAGGGCAAAAAAGATTTATTCAAGTTATCAGAGATAAGTCTGCTAT
>JAXMAC010000075.1:0-17561 GCA_046350595.1 Candidatus Brocadiaceae bacterium
TCTGTTTCCGTTGATGGCCTTATATGGACTTTTTCAGAACATTCTATTGATCATACAGTTGCAGAAATTAGCAAAGAAAGATGAGTATGGTCTACACAAGGTCATCGTGTGACAGGGTGGATTAAGGCGTTGGTTTTTACGCCGAATCCACCAATAATATTTCCAGGAAAGGTGGATTCGCTCTCGCTTAATCCACCCTACCGCTACCGACCGCAAACCAGCATGAAAAAAATGAAAATTCCTATACGATCGAGTTAGCGACGAATTCTCCTCAGAGACGTAATAATCTTGACAAAATGAAATTAATTTGTAATATCTGTACTAAAAATTTCAATCTGCATTAATTCAATTAACCGTGGGGCAAGTATCTGTAAAGAACTTGAGAGAATAAATTGAAACCCATTCATAAAATTCTGAGCATATCTGGTATTGCCATTTTCACGTTCTTAGTTATTATGGGGCCAATGACATACAGGGCGCTTGCACCTGCTGTTAAAAACGAGGTTCTCAATCATCTGATCTCCGTGCGAGAGATTAAAAAAATGCAAATCCAGAATTTCTTTTACGAGCGGTATGGTGATATCAATGTCCTTTCCAAGAATCCGCTGGTCGTTCAGAGTATGCCCAGATTTGCAAATGCGTTCAATTCGAGCGGCCTTGATAGTACTGACTACAGACAGGTAGACACGTATTATGGTCCCCTCCTCGAACACTTCCTCAGGCAGTACGGCTACACCAATATCTTTCTGATAGATACGGATGGCGATGTGGTTTTTGGCGTGAAAAAGGATGAATACATTGGAACAAACCTGAAAACGGGAGAGTTCAGTTCTTTTTCCGTCGGAGAGGTGTTTAAAGAAGGTTTAAACAATGTAAAATTATCCGACCTTACGTGGTGTGAAGAGGCGAGAGACTTTATTTTTATGGGAGCAGCGCCTGTATACGACACTACCAATAATCTCCTGGGAGTCATCATTGTGGAAGTGCCTTACTCCAAGATCGATGTTTTTTTATCACAACGAGACGGACTGGGCGAAACAGGCGAGATATACATTGTGGGTGACGATAACTTCATGCGCTCAAAGTCGAGGTTTTTCACACAAAACACCATTTTAAAACTCGAAATCAACACAGAAGCCTCCCGTGATGCATTTCGGGGTAATACCGATATAGGAGTAGTTAAGGATTATCGGGGTCTCCCCGTAGTGAGTGCATATACCCCATTGGACAACCTGAAAGATGTTTCATGGGTGCTCATGGTGGAAATTGATGCAAAAGAGGCGTTCGATCCTGTCTATACTCTTAACACAAACCTGATTATCATAGGCACGGTTATTAGCGTTATCAGCGGTATATATATCTACTTTGCTATCTTGAGAAAACGTTCTGGTAGAAATCTTTCAGAAACTCACTAGGATAGACGCAGAGGGGATATTCCCGAAACTCCGCAACCTTGTTATACGCAAGCATGGCATCTATGTATTCCAACTCTTTTTGTTTCTCCCGAAATTCCCCGGATATTTGATCCAGAAGTAATGTATTCAATTCCTTCACAAGACGAAAACAATTCCCTTTTTCTTTCGTCTCGCAATGCGCCATCTTTTGTAATAACACCTGCTTTGTTCTCGCTTTTTCACAAAATCCGGTATCATTTCGCACATCTTTTGAAGCATATCGCTCAGGATTATAGTGCATGTCATGCATACTCTTTTGTACTTCTTCCCGTGTCTTTTTATCCACCGCATAAGTATCCAAAGGCAAAAACAGAGTGGCGGATATTGTAATAAAGGCAGGAGGCTCCACCTCGAAAAACTCCCTCATGATTTCGTCGGTAATGGTATCGTATTTTGCGCCGCCAATCCCGTGAATAAACACATCGCACAAGAATAACCGGAAAAACATCGTTGTGGTAATTGCACGCGGACGTATCTTTATATGGATATCCTTCAGCGCCTTGAGCTGTGCTATGTGATCTGATACCCCATCCCCTTTTTTGAGGCTAAAAACCACATCATGTCCATTGGTAATTCTTATTAAATCCCCCTCTTCTATTCCGTAACACTTACCTCTCGGTTCTCCTGCTTTCCAAACCCAAAAAGGCAACTCGATTAAATCTCCGGTAATTTTCAAATCCGGAAGTGGATTGGCCTTTGAACGAATTTTGTGCATGTATCTATATTCAGCCAATTTTTTATTATAAATTTCAGCAAAACGCTTTGCGTTATACACGATATGTAACAAAAAGTGACAGAAACCATCTCCATCACACACCCATGAAACCGGCAGTTCCAAATTATCAATGTGAAATTCTTCCTCAATCGATTTCCGTACGGAAGTCAATAAACCAACCATGTCCTTGCAGCCTTTGCGGTAACACCCCACGATACAATCCGTAAACCGCCGAAACGTTGTCTGCATGGATTCAATGGTTGCCCACTGCATGGTTAAAGGGGTCTTCCCAAGCGAGTTGAAAACCACGTCTCTGAATTGATGTATCATTCCAATATCACGAAAAACAATCTCTTCGTATGCCATTTTATCCATATCTTTAACAAGTGCAATCTTCCGCACTGACGTCTGCTGTGCGGACAAAGCAGGGACATACGCAAAACCCATATTACACGCGTCATTATCGACAATACTATTAATACCAACCCCACCGATTGTTTTCACTACATGGTTTACCAGGTGATTCTTAATCCAAATACCGGGATGGTAGAGAACAGGCTCATGTCCTGTCTGAATTACCAGGGGGTCTTTTGTCGGAGAAAAATATGGAAAAGAACCGGGTATAACCCCCTTCTCCTGTTGCATTTCCAGGGTATTTTCTCCTGGACAACTTCGTAGATACATGGTTGGCAGAATATCATGGAGGAGCGATATAATTCCTCGTGTGTAGGAAACGGCATGAAATAACACATCGTTACGGACTTTGTCTCTCAGTATTTGAAATGGAACACCATTTACTTCAAATCCATAACCGTGTATTTTTTTTCGGTTATCCAGCACCATTTCAGGAATAGAACATAATGGTGGATCAAGAAAAACCTCATTGTTTTTTCCGGGTACTTCGTAACGGATATTTTTCATTGCCATTTTCCGTGAATTCTGATTAATATATCAAATGTAACTCAAGGCTTTAGCCTCTGTGCAAAAAGCCTGCTGTCTTGTCATTGCGAAGGAGGAACGACTGATGCAATTTCCTCTTTTCTTGGATTTTGAAACAAAGATTGCTTCGCTGTCGCTCGCAATGACAAGCAATGCAGGACTTTTTGCACAAACTCATTAGCCTTTAAATTTTATTCTAAAATTATATCCAGGAAGATGAAATGATTGAAGCGAATAATGAAAAAGTCATAATCCTTGATTTCGGCTCTCAATACACCCAACTCATTGCACGACGGGTAAGAGAAAACAACGTCTACAGCGAAATCGTTTCCCACAAAACAACAGCAAGACAAATAAAGGAAATGCAGCCAAAGGGAATTATTCTCAGCGGCGGCCCTGCCAGTGTATACGTAACGAATGCGCCGCGGTGCGATGAGGAAATGATAAAACTTGGTGTGCCCATTCTCGGCATCTGCTATGGAATGCAACTGGGATGTCAGATGCTGGGTGCTACTGTCCGCCCCACTGCCACAAGAGAATTTGGTAGAACAACCTGTACGGTCAGCAATAAGAGTAATTTATTCAAATCAATTGATAAAGCAGCCACCGTCTGGATGAGCCACGGTGATCAGGTTGCCGAACTACCTCCGGAATTTGAATCTCTTGCATTTACCAAAAATTGTCCCTATGCAGCAGTAAAGCATAAAAACAAGGCATTCTATGGAGTACAATTCCATCCGGAAGTCACCCATACCCAGTACGGTAATGTAATTATCCGCAATTTTCTTTATGAAATATGCGGCTGTAAGGGCGACTGGAAAATGCACTCCTATATCGAAAAATCAGTCGAAGACATTCGCAGACAGGTTGGCAGCGGAAGGGTTGTGTGCGGACTCTCCGGCGGCGTTGATTCTGCGGTAACGGCAGCGCTGATTCACAAAGCCATCGGCAATCACCTCTCCTGCATCTTTGTCGATAACGGACTCCTGCGGGATTATGAGGCGGAAGAAGTTGTCAAAACATTCAGGGAACATTTTACGGTTGACCTGCACGCCATACCTGCACAGAACAGATTTCTAGATAAGCTCAGAGGGGTTGTCGATCCGGAAAAAAAGCGTAAAATCATCGGACACGAATTTATTGAAGTTTTTAAAGAAGAGGCAAAGAAAATATCCGGTGCGCATTTTCTTGCACAGGGCACCCTGTATCCTGATGTCATTGAAAGCATCCCCGCTCACGGAGGACCTACGGTAACTATTAAAAGCCACCACAATGTGGGTGGACTGCCTGCAGAATTAGGATTTGAACTGGTCGAACCCTTGCGTTTTCTCTTTAAAGACGAGGTACGAAAAATTGGGGTAGAGCTTGGCCTTCCCGAAGAATTGGTCTGGCGTCACCCATTTCCCGGCCCTGGTTTGGCTATTCGCATTATTGGTGAAATAACAAAACAACGTCTGGAAATCCTCCGTAATGCCGATAAAATTGTCATCGAAGAAATACGCAAGGCAGGGCTTTACCGCTCTATTGCCCAGTGCTTTGCTGTACTCCTTCCCCTCAGCACGGTGGGGGTGATGGGTGACGAGAGAAGTTACGAACACGTTATTGCCATTCGGGCGGTGGAAACAACTGATTTTATGACCGCTGATTGGTGTCGTATTCCTCATGAAACATTGGGGGTCATTTCAAACCGGATTATTAATGAGGTCAAGGGGGTAAATCGTGTAGTTTACGATATTAGCACGAAACCACCGAGTACTATTGAATGGGAGTAATAACAATAAATCAGGCCTTCATCGGCTTTTTTCACATTCATACTAAAAAGCTTAGAGGGTCTCTGCAAAAAGCCTCCTGTTGTGTCATTGCGAAGGAGGAACGACTGAAGTCGAAGTTGCGAGCGATAGCGAAGCATACCCCCTCTTCTCATGAATTTTGAGAAAAAGATTGCTTCGCTATCGCTCGCAATGACAGGCAAGACAAGACTTTTTGCACAAACTTTATAGCCATACGCCCCCGCAACATGGAAATTGCTATACATTTAACTTGACATTAAACTGGTTAAATATATAATTTTTTACGATTTTGTAAGTTTGTTTTTTATCAAATTTGTTTTCAAAAGGAGATGGTGGAAGTGATTTTAGATGTAAATCAAGCAACTGATAGTCAGCGGAAAAAATTCGAACGCCTAGCATTAATTAAAGAAAGATACAAAAAACTTGTCCTCGACCCAAGAAGAGAAATCGAGTTTGAAATCGAACGGGCATTAGACGATGAGGACGGCGATTTTGATGGTATGTAATCATGGTTGAATATTCTTCTTAATTATTCCCCGATATTTTTTCCCTAGTGTCTTCATAATATAAGTTTCCTGATTAAATAAAACATCCTGTACGAAAAGACTTTTATTACATGAGAGGAGATTGCTTCGGAAAAAACCTCTCGCAATGACACTGAGTGGGCCTCGGTGACAAGCTATCGCTTTCGTCATGACACGTACTATGCGCTTTGATAGTACACTGCACGCCGTCATTGTGCATCCTGTCGTTTGTGCATTGCGCACTGTCATTACAGACAAGAACCCCTCTTTGTTGCATTATTCTGTCATTGCGACTCTTTTCTGTCATTGCGAGCAAAGCGAAGCAATCTTTCTCTCATAAACAAACACTATGCACTGATATTTTTATTGTTGGTTGCGGCAATACTGCGCCAGGGGTGCTACTACGGTTCTGACTCCAAAACTCCTTCGACAAGGATATCCTTTGAAATCCTTTGCACCGTAATTTCACGAATTTCCGTTGCTTCACGAATTGTATCAATACCCTTTCCAAGCACAGGAGATATCGCTCCCTTGCCGCCAATAATAATGGGGGCAATAAATACCATGACTTTATCGACAAGGCGTTCTTCAAAAAAAGAGGTAATGACACGGCTACCGCCTTCTACGAGAATATTTGTCAATTCCATCTCCCCAAGCCGATAGAAGAGTTCCTTTAAATCCACACGGTCTAATGAGTTGCACGTTTGTATAACCCTGCACCCCAACTGCCTCAGTTTCTCAATGCGTTCCACCGGTGCGTTTTTGTTTACCGCTACAACTACTTCACTCTCATTGATTGTGTTCAAAAGTCTTGAATTCAAAGGCAGTAAGGCATTACTATCAATGATAATGCGCCTGGGATTCCGACCCCCTTCTGTTCGGCAGGTTAATAATGGGTCGTCTCGTAACACCGTATTAATTCCAACTAAAATCCCATCCACCTGCCCACGAATTTTGTGCACGTACCTGCGCGATTCTTCGGAGGTTATCCACTTTGACTCACCGGTATAAGTGGCAATCTTTCCATCAAGTGACATTGCCCATTTTGCAATCACATAGGGAATTCCTTTTTGCATCAATTTAAAAAAAGGGGCATTGAGCCGCCTGGCCTGATGCTCCAGCACACCAATTTGAATATCAATACCGGCGTCTTTTAATTTTTGAATTCCCCTGCCGGCAGTAACAGGATTTGGATCGGCAACCGCCGCAACAACCTTTGTAATGCCAGCCCGAATTATAGCGTCAGCGCATGGCGCCGTCTTGCCAAAATGCGCGCATGGTTCCATGGACACATAGAGTGTTGCACCCTTACCGTTCTCTCCTCCTTCGTTAATCGCATGTATCTCCGCATGCGCCCCCCCAAAGATCTGATGGTACCCCTTCCCCACAATCTCACCATCTTTAACGAGCACAGCGCCAACCATGGGATTAGGTTCTACCCGTCCTCGCCCTTTCACAGCCAGTTCCAGGGCAAGTGACATATATTTTTCTTCTATATCCTTTGTGTCCATATTAAATGGAGCATGTCGTATCAGGTCGTTCGTTATCCATTATTCGACGTTCGATATTCATTATTGATAAAATGAATTACGCATTTCTCTCAATTACTGCCCATCACGTAACGCATCCAATCTTTGAAAATAATCAGGAAAGGTCTTTGATACACACTCCGGGTGTTTTATCAAAATACCCTGTGCACGGAGCCCAACCAGGGCAAAACTCATAGCCATGCGATGGTCATCGTATGTTTCTATCTCGGCGGGTGTGGGCGCGGCCGGCTCAATTTCAAAGCCATCCTCATATTCTACCGCAGAAATCCCCATCCGCCGCAGTTCTTTTACCACTGCAGCAATGCGGTCTGTTTCTTTTATGCGCATATTCTTTACATTGCGCACCCGCGTCTTACCATCGGCAAAAACGGCAACGGCAGCCAGCGTCTGTACCACATCCGGCATATCCCCCATGTCTACGTCAACTCCACGAAGGTAGCATCCCTGCACCTCTATCCCATTTGAACCCATCGTAACCTTGCATCCCATCTTTTTCAAAACATCCACGAAATGAATGTCTCCTTGCAGGGAATCGCTACTAATCCCCAGCACTCTTACCTTCCCGCCTGTTATGGCCGCCGCGGCAAAAAAATAGGATGCGGCAGAAGCGTCACCCTCAACCTCATAATTCATCGCCTGGTATCGTTGTCCTGATTTTATAAAGAATGCTTTATAATGATTATTTTCCACCTTTACACCAAACTGTTGCATCAGGGCAATAGTCATATCCACGTAACCCTTTGAAACCAGGTCGCCCCTTACCTCTATCACTACGTCTTTTTTTGCGTAGGGAGCCGTCATAAGCAAGGCGCTAAAATACTGACTGCTCAAATCACCTTTTACCGTGGCAGAACCCCCTGGTAGTCCATGTGCCCGAATAATCACCGGAGGGCATCCATTATTCAACTTAGATACTGCATCAGCCCCAAGCTGTCTTAAGCCGTCGAGCAAATCCCGAATAGGGCGTTCTCTCATCCGCGCAACGCCATCGACCTCATAAACACCTTCCCCGAGGGTCAGCATAGCCGTCAAAAACCTCATGGCAGTCCCTGCATTCCCAATAAATAAATTCGCCTGCCTTCCAGGAATAACACCCCCTTTACCCTGCACGATAAAGGTGTTATTTTTTTTATCTTCCTCAACAGGAATCCCCAGGGTATTAAGGCTCGATGCCATGTACTTGGTGTCGTCGCTAAAAAGTCCATTGGTAATTATGGATTTTCCATCGGCCAGCGCTGCTGTTATAAGGGCGCGGTTGGTATAACTCTTTGAACCCGGCACGTTAACCGTTGCGTGTATTTTTCCCGTTATTGGTTTAATCTCAATCATGTTCTCTCTTTCGCAAATTTCGATAGTGCAATCGTTCTTTTATGTCCCAGAGGTACTGTTTGTTTACGAGAGAAAGATTGCTTCGCTTCGCTCGCAATGACAGGATAAAGTCGCAATGGCCAGTTCCTACCTGCGCAATGCACAACGACAGGATGCAATGCACAATAACAACGTGCAGTGTACCATCAAAGCGCATAGTCCGTGTCATTGTGAGGGTTTTTCCGAAGCAATCTCCCCGCTTTCATATTGAAGATTACAATACGTGCCCGCGATTTGAAACCACAATGTTTCCAGACGTTTCAAAAAAACCCTGGGCGTATTAATAAGAAATCTCCTCATGTTTAGTCATGTTCATACGATATAAAATTCACAAAAATTATATAAAAATGGACAAAAACAAACAATATATAAATAGTACTACAGGGTTGAAAACTCATGTAGAGGTGTGGGGTACGATGGAGGTAAGGATGGCAAGAACTTAGTCATGAGCGCTCGGCAGAACAACAAATTCCTCTATGATTAGATTATCTGTCTATTTAATATTTATTTTTATCTGCTGCTTTATCGCTCCCGGCCGATTCCTGCTCTTTCAGCAACTTATACTCGATACTATCCACAAGGGCATGCCAGCTTGCGTCAATGAGGTTTTCAGAAACGCCAACGGTACTCCAGATGTTCGTTTCGTCCTGCGATTCAATGATTACCCGCACCTTTGCCGCAGTTCCTTTTCGTGGATTAATCACCCGTACCTTATAATCCACGAGCTTCATACCTTTTAACGTTGGATAAAATCGGTCCAGCGCCTTGCGCAGGGCTGAGTCAAGCGCATTTACCGGGCCTTCTCCTTCGCTTGCGCAAAGTTCCTGAATACCATTTACCTTGATCTTCACGGTCGCCTCTGTTACCGGCAGGCTGCTTTCCCTCTTTTCTACGATTACACGGAAACCCTGTAAATCAAAAAAGGGTTTGTATCGCCCCGCCTTTTTCCTCACGAGCAATTCAAAAGACGCCTCGGCAGACTCAAACTGATATCCCTCGTTCTCCAGGTTCTGGACGTCATCGAGAATAGACCGCAGGAGTTCCGTATCATGGGTAAGATTAAACTTCTCAACCTTAGCAAGGATCGTAGAACTGCCTGACAGTTCCGAGATCAATATCCTTCTTTCATTCCCAACTGATTCCGGGGGAATATGTTCGTAAGTACCCCTGTCTTTCCGAATGGCATTGATATGCAAGCCCCCCTTGTGGGCAAAGGCGCTCGTCCCCACAAAAGGTTGATTAGACCGAAGGAGTAAATTCGCTGTCTCATATACAAATCTGGACACTTCCGTCAGTTTTTCGAGTCCCCCATCTTTCAAACAATGATACCCTTTTTTCAAAACAAGGTTGGGAATGATAGAGCATAAGTCAGCGTTTCCACACCGCTCTCCAAGTCCATTAATTGTACCCTGTATCTGTCGTACCCCCTTCTCTATGGCAATAAGGGAGTTCGCTACGGCAAGGTCTCCGTCATTGTGGACATGGATACCCACCATCCCGTTTACTTTTGCCCTGACGTCTTTAACAATCGCCGAAACTTCCGCAGGCAGGCTACCCCCATTGGTATCGCAGAGCACAAGGGCGTCTGCGCCTGAGCCATGAGCTACCTGAAGTACTTTTATTGCATATTCAGGATGCTTCTTGTACCCATCAAAAAAATGCTCGGCGTCAAAAAATACCTCCCTACGCTTTGATTTCAGGTAGGTTATGGTGTCGGCAACCATCCGGAGATTTTCATCCAGCGAGACCTTCAGGACATTGGTCACCTGAAAATCCCAACTTTTTCCAACAATCGTCACAACAGGTGTTTCCGCATCAAGGAGCGCATGCACGTTTTTATCGTCTTCAACCCTCTTATCCGCCCGCCGGGTACTCCCAAAGGCGGCAACCTTCGCATGATGTAACGGAAGCGACTTTACTTCTTTAAAATAGGACTCGTCCTTGGGGTTGGCTATAGGATAGCCGCCTTCAATATAATCCACCCCCAGATCATCCAGCTTTAAGGTAATTGCCAGTTTGTCCTGCAATGAAAAGGAAACCCCTTCAGACTGGCTTCCATCCCGCAATGTAGTATCATAGATAAAAATTCTGTCCATATGCATGTAATTCGTAAAAGTTTTGGTAGATCAACCGTCCCGGTTGACCAAATCAAAAGCAACAAAAGGATACAGGACATGCGAGACGCTTGTCCTGCCAACACCGATTCAAAAACCGCTTAATTAAAATTCCAATGTAATTTAATTACGCCTTCGGTGACTTCAAAAATACGCCTGTTGTAGAGACGCAAAATCTTGCGTCTCTACAATTTTGAAATTCCTATGCTATTCATATATCATTAATGGTTACAGATGTTATCAATGCTCCGGGAGGTTGTCAAGTTATCTTTATGTAACCCAAGGCTTTATACTTGCGTCCACACACTCAAAAATGGTGTGGCTACCACATTGCAAATCCTCAATGTCAAACGCATCCCGATAAAAGATGTTTTATTCATTGACCAACAAGCAAAATTTCTTTTATAATGAAAAACATGTATTTTTATTATACGAACGTCTCTATAATGTAAACTTACAATTTTAATCTTTACAGGTAACCTCTGTACACACCACGGTTACTTATTGTTTTATTTAATACAACTTGGAGGAAAATATGTCTCATCCACACGGTAAACATCCAGGCGGTCATCCCATCCCCCATGGGCATCCACACGGTCACCCCCATGGACACGGAGATCAACCTGAAACGATAAGAGAAACCTACGGGCGAATCAAGGACGACGCCTCTGGCAAATCTGCTATCGAATATATGAAAAACATGAAAAACCAGTTACGACTGGTTTTCTGGGAAACAACGGTAGGTTGTAACCTTGAATGTATACACTGCCGTCGTCTCGATGTAAGCACCACTCTCGCTAAAGACGATATGACCACGAAGGAGGCGTTTGCCTTCGTAGACGCCGTTGCAGAGGTGGGCAGGCCCATCCTCGTGCTCAGCGGCGGGGAACCGCTTTTCAGACCAGACATCTTCGACATTGCAAAGTATGCGGTCGGTAAAGGTTTGAGCGTAGCGCTGGCAACGAATGGCACCCTGGTTGATGACGAGACGGCACGGAAGATCGTAGACGCTGGTATTGCCCGTGTATCCATCAGTTTTGATGGCGCTGATGCAAAGACTCATGACGAATTCCGCAAGATACCAGGTTCTTTTGAACGGTCAGTCGCCGGTTTTAAACGGCTTCGTAATCTCGGCATGAGTATGCAAATTAATTGCACCATTGCCAAACATAACGTCCATCAAATAGACGACCTTTATCAACTTGCCTTAAAACTGGGCGCTGATGCAATGCACATTTTTATGTTAGTGCCTGTCGGATGCGGCGTTGAAATTGCCGATGATCAGATGCTTCCCCCTGAAAAATATGAAGCAGTATTAAATCATTTTTACGACCTTTCCAAAGAGGCGAAGATCCAAACCAAAGCCACCTGCGCCCCTCACTATTTCCGCATCATGCGGGAGCGGGCAAAGGAAGAAGGGGTGACGATTTCACCCAAGACACACGGCATGGCTGCCATGACAAAAGGTTGTCTGGCCGGTACGGGTGTCTGCTTTGTTTCCCACAAGGGTGAGGTTTTCCCCTGTGGATATTTACCGGTTGAAGCGGGTCACGTAAAGAAGCAAAAATTTGCAGATATCTGGAATGATTCACCCGTATTTCAAAAGTTGCGTGATCCCGATTTGTTAGAAGGAAAGTGCGGGGCGTGCGAATATAAGAAGGTTTGCGAGGGTTGCAGGGCACGCGCCTTTTATGATACCGGCAACTATCTGGCAGAAGAACCGTATTGCATCTACCAGCCCAAATTAATGCGCGCAACTAACGACTAACGTCAAAAATTAACCAGTGTAGGGGCGTATTGCGATGCGCCCCTACAATTACATCCCACTTGAAAAAAAGACCGTACCTTGAGACGGTTTATTTATTAACGGTTGCGTGCACAAAGACTAAATCTTAACAACTTCCTCTTTCTCTGCCTTGTCGAGCCCGAAAGCCGTATGAACTGCCCGTAGGGCGCGTTCTGCGTGTGCTTCATCAATAACACACGATATCTTAATTTCTGAGGTGCTGATCATCTGGATATTAATCTTTTCCCGGGCCAGTACGCTGAACATCTTTTCTGCCACGCCGCAATGACTCCGCATGCCAATCCCAACCACAGACAACTTGGCAATCTTGCTGTCATGTAAAACTTCCTTAGCGCCGAGGTCGTTCCTGATCTTCTCTGCAGTTTCAAGGGCCAGCCGCAGGTCGCTTCGCGGGACGGTAAACGTCACGTCTGCCCTGCCCTCAATGCTGGCATTCTGAATAATCATATCCACGTTGATGTTTTTTCTGGCAATCTCATGAAAAATCTTTGCAGCCTGGCCAGGGACGTCCGGCACGGCACGAATTGTAATCTTTGCGTCATCCTTACTCACCGCAACACCACTCACAACAATATTTTCCATTTCTTTAGCCTCCTTACAGATTAGCGTCCCTTCCTTGTTGTTAAAACTCGACCGCACGTACAGGGGAACGTTATATTTCTTTGCAAATTCTATTGAACGGGAATGCATTACCTGCGCGCCCAGACTTGCCAGCTCAAGTATCTCATCATAGGATACCCTGTCAAGTTTTCTGGCGTACGGAACCTTTCTCGGATCCGCCGTATAAATCCCGTCCACATCGGTAAAAATGTCGCACCGCTCGGCCTTCATAATCGCAGCAAGGGCTACCGCTGTTGTATCTGAACCGCCACGTCCAAGGGTGGTAATATTTTCGTCCGCATCGATACCCTGAAACCCGGCAACGATAACGATTGTACCTTTGTCCAGCTCTTTTTGAATACGATGTGCGTTGATATCCTTAATTCGCGCTTTGGTATGATAGCTATCGGTAACAATGCCTACCTGACCTCCGGTAAAAGAAACGGCCGGATAACCAAACGCATGGATCGCCATTGCCACCAGGGCAATAGAAATCTGCTCGCCGGTAGACATGAGCATATCCATTTCACGAGTCGAAGGATTTTCCGTAATTTCATGGGCCAGATCTATTAATTCATCGGTAGTCTGTCCCCTGGCCGAAACCACCACAATAACCTTATTTCCTGCCTTATACGTCTCTACGATTCGTTTTGCCGCCGCCTTAATGCGTTCTGCGTTAGCGACTGAAGTGCCGCCAAATTTCTGTACAATAAGCGCCATAATTCCATCCTTAACCACACGAATAGTATATAAATACGAGTAATGTAAACAGATTCACTAGATTATTAAATGTATGAATCAAAGTCAACTTTTTTCTCAATTATCCGGAGAACACAACCTTGTTTTCTCATTGAAAAGGTTTTGGAATATGGATATAATTTCACATATTGTTTGTTTAAATTCAGACTCTACTGGCGACGTCTATGCCAGCAAATTGGAATTTTTCAACTTTTACAGAGAGGAGACTATTTGTGGAAGGTAATGCAAAAGTCATCGAAGCGCTCAACGAAGTGCTTGCTGCGGAGATAACGGCTATCAATCAATATTTTGTGCACGCAAAGATGTGTGAAAACTGGGGTTATCAACTCCTTTACGATGATACGGAAAAAAGGGCCGTTGAGGAAATGAAACACGCCGAAAAACTCATTGAACGTATGCTCTATTTGGAGGGTATTCCAATCATCACAAAACAGGACAAAATCAATATTGGAAAAACGGTTGAAGAACAGGTGAAAAACGATTATGCATTAGAAAAAGGCGCTATTTTGCGACTTCAAAAGTCTATTACCCTTTGTGATAGTTTAGGAGACGCCGGTTCAAGTGATTTACTCGAACACATCCTTCTTGATGAAGAACAACACGCAAATGATCTGGAATCCTATTTACAACAAATCAAGGACATGGGAGTCGGTAATTTCCTCGTAACACAGGTCAACAAAAAGGAAAAGTCGTAAGTAATATAGCGCAACACAGCCTCATCTAAATTCTCACCCTGTTTGTCGGGCATAAATACCCCATCTTATCCCTCCCCCTAAACGGGGAGGGTTGTTCTCCTCGCTTTAAAGGGAGATAGTGGGAGTATTTACCTCTTTTAATACAAGACACCGCATGGTTTCTGTGCATGGCGGTGCATATAACATGTTGAATTACCACATGCGGCGCAGAGCGAAAGTTCCTCACGTTTTTTCATGTATTTTATTACCGTTGTCACAAATGCAGCATGACTCCACGTTAAGGGAGACACTGAGAGTGGCGCATTGGTGTAAGGATCGACCTGCTCCGCAAGGACACCCGATGGTAATGCCCGGTCTACAACCCATTCCAGAACGGGCAATGCGTTGTTCAACTCTGTCAAATTTTTCGCCCGCATAATATCATACTCTGCAAGCCACATCGTACAGATAAACCAGGGATTTCCCGGCACACGGTTGATATCATTACTTACCCTGTGATAATAATCGTCAGTATATCTGGCAATGCCGCCCACATCCGTCTTTACCCACAGTTTTTCCTTCACGGCATTCATCGTCGATGCTATGATTGATGCATCCGGATGAAATACATCGAAGGCAATAAGCCCAAAAAGACTCGCATCGACCGTCATATCGAGTTCATACCCCTTTGGAGTCCTTTTCCCCATGCGTGCAAAACGGCCTTCGTCCTTGTTGTAAAAATATGCTATAAGGGCGTCCTTCATCCTGTCTGCAACTTCATAAAATTTACCGCCATAGGATTTCTCGCCAAAGGCACAGGCAAAATTCCCGGCCGCCCGCAATCCTGCAATAACGGCGGATACCGTAAAGGTATGCACCCCATATCGCTCTTCCCACAGGTCGTATGAATCGAGCGGTAAACCGGTTTCATCGTCACGGAACCTGACCATAAATTCTGCGGCATTTATGATGAGATTCCGGTACATAGGCTTGATAAATTCAATATCTCTGAAGGTGTCATAGTGATGCCATAATGACCAGAGAACCAGGGCAATCCCGTCTTCCTGGATGGGAAGGCTTTTTTTCTCGTCTTTGATCCAGGGATGCCACGAGCTGGCAAAAGAACGGTCGGGATTATACTTATGGAGCAAATAGCCGTCTTTGGAAACAACATCCGCGCAAAACTGAAAAAAACGCCTTGTCGTATCCATATAGCCGGATTTTACCAGGGCATAGGCTACAAGGGCGCCGTCCCTTGGCCACATATATGAATAGGTATCCATGCCTTTCTGGATGATATCGGAGTCATTGGCAGCAATAATGGCGCCGTTGTTGTCAATCTGCGTTCTGATGATGAGCAGACTTCTCTTGAAAAACGAAATGACTTTCTGGGGGAGGTCATAAAAATTGAAAAACTCTTTATTTACCCACAACTTCCAGTAATTTTCCGTGCGACGGATCAATTCTTCGGGTGTTTTCTCCCAGACGGTCTTATTTAAAGTTACTACTTCACCATATTTCGTTCCCGCAGCAATCCAATAATGCGCTACATTTTCTCCATGCGCCCCCACCTGAACGTTAATGCCGAGGGTAGAATCGACAGAACCCTGGGTGATGGGATTGCCGCTCAGCAGTCCATCTTCCGCATCTCTCCATGTTCCTTCTGCGCCGTGTAATTCCTTAATCCCCGTTGCAAAATGGTCAACACCACACTTGGTGGGGTCGCAACAGTTAATAAGAAAGTACCTCTGGGATTTATAGTGAATAATCGCCTTTGTATCCGGATCATAAAAGGCGGTATCGCCGACCTTGTTTTCGTAGATATGAAAATCGTGATTGAAAAAAAGGCGTATCTCGCGATCCCTGCCATCCAGATTCCTCACCATGATTTCC
The DNA here is from genome assembly GCA_046350595.1 of Candidatus Brocadiaceae bacterium. Taxonomy (GTDB): domain Bacteria; phylum Planctomycetota; class Brocadiia; order Brocadiales; family Brocadiaceae; genus JAHFOW01. Next base: position 16,188 of record JAXMAC010000075.1, read on the forward strand.
CTGACAAAGATATTTAAGTGAAAATCCACCACGTCGTACATCTGAAGTTCTATCTTTAACCGGTTGTTTCGCGCCTTTACATCGGTAACGAGGGTATTTTCCTTATATTTTAGAGTCTTTATCCACTCCCCATCTATCCAGCTAAACTGGCCATCAACCCAGACACCCATACGGGACGGATGGCCAATCGTGTGGTTTTCCTTCCCCACGTAAGGAAAATAGATATCCCTGATTTGGTATTCCCGATCAAAGGTAACCAGCATCGAACCATTTCCTACAGGTATGTCTCTTGGCATAGTGTTTCCTCGAAAACAAATTAGGCGTTTGTCAATTCTTGTACACTTTAATATAAAGGGCGAAGCATTTGTTGCGAGTAAAAGAGCAAATAAAATTACCTGATTAGTCCCTTAACCAGTTTTAAATGACGAAACGGGTTTCCCTGTACGTGAAATATCTGTAATGAGCTTTTCAGTGTTTCCACCTTGTGAAGCGTAGGCGACAAATATTTCGTTCGCCAGTTCAGCCATGAAACGGTTCCTCTGGTTGGCTGTTTCTCTGGTAACTCGTTTAACGTCCTCACCAAAAGGGGAAATGAGCAAGAGTCTGTTTTTATCTAAGGCTTTTTGTAATTCTGGTTCGATCCTTTTCTTATACCCCCTTGCCAGTACGAGTATGATGGGCTGGTTACCTTTCAGCAGGTAGTGTAAAACGTCTTTCTCAATTTTGGAATGAAAGCCTGATATGACACAGACGCCTTTTTCCCTTTGTTCAATTGCCCAGTCATAGGATTTGAGGATGATATCAGCCGGGCATTTGCGTGAACATAAGAATGCTACTTTGTGATGTTCAAGCAGTTGTTTATTACCTATAAAATTCAAATGTTTTGGCATGAAAAGTCCATCCGTTTAATTGCTATTTATTTTAATTTCTTTGCCATATAAAAGTGTTTAATGTATACGACAGAGGTTTGTGGGATATTATAATGAAATAAATAAGTTGTTAACTATTAAAGGGTTAGAGATTTTCATCCCTTTGTTGTGGTTTTCTAATGAAATAACGGAAACTGTAATAATTCTTCTCATTGAACTCTATCATAAATACTTGAAATTTCAAGCCTGACGCGGAAAACTCTTTTAAAACTCTTTTAGAACTCTTTTAAAACTCTTTTAAACAGGAGACCATTTAGAATACCCGCAGTTACGTATTGTCCCCTTGATTCTTAATGCAGAAAGCAAGTTAGTGATTTTGTTCTTCTTTTGGGATTCAGTTAATATATTTGGCAATTTATCCCGAAGGAACTTCTCAATGTTTTTTCTTGGTGATTCCCCGAACTTTTTTAGATATTCAACGATGAGATTTTTGTAGTGTTCATCA
>JAXMAC010000076.1:0-10762 GCA_046350595.1 Candidatus Brocadiaceae bacterium
ATACACAGAAGAGCTGGACAGGTGGTTTCTCCACTTCCCAGCTCTTCGTGTTTTATAAGTTGATTCAAAATAAATTTAATTGTTAATTTACATTATTTTGATATATATTTAATAAGTGAAGCTATGAAAATTGAAAAATTATTTTTGCCTATAGTATTTGCTTTGTTAGTTTTTTTAGAAACATCAGATATATATGCTGGAGAAAATATTAAAGGCACGGTTACCAGTAGTATTGATGTTAATATTAAGAAGTCAAAGATAGTTTTTGATGAACAAACATACGATTTTGGTAAAGTATTTATAGGTGAAAATGTTCAGCATAAATATAAATTTAAAAATATTGGTCAAGGTGAACTTATTATTAATAGCGTTAAATCATCCTGTGGGTGTACCGCAGCCCTTGTATCGAAAAAGAGTTTACTAACGAATGAAGGGGGTGAGGTTGAGGTCAAATTCAATCCAGGTTTTTATGTTGGTAGAGTATCAAAATCAGTAACGGTGAACTCTAACGACCCGGAGAATCCAAAATTTAAGTTGACTATTACCGGTGAGGTTGCTGAGGAGATAACTGTTAATCCAAAAAGAGTAAATTTTGGTATGATTAAAAAAGGAGAAAAGTGTTCTAGAAACCTGGAAATAAAACCTACAGCAGGAGTGGGAATAGAAATAAAAAAGGTCGAGTCTCCTAATCAATATGTTACAATTTCACGAAAAAGTGACACTGAATATCAAATTGATTTTACAAAATATGATAATATAGGAAGATTTAATGGAATAATTTTTGTTTATACCAACAGCAAAAAACAAGAAAGAATGGACGTGCCGTTTTCCGGAGAAGTTGTGGGCGATGTAACTTATTATCCCGAAAATATATCATTTGGTAATATTCGAAAAGGACTCGATGTAAAAAGAACGGTAATCATTAATTTTATAAGCAAAGAAGTTAAAATTGAAAAGATTGAGGTTGAGCCAGCGAATGTGAGCTATGCAATGTCAGAATTAAATAACATGACCAGTAAAAGAATTGACTTAAAATTAGGAAATGATATTGCAATTGGAAAAATTTCTGGAAGTTTGAAAATATACACCAACAGCACAATTCAACCTATCATTAACATTCCTATTAGCGGAGAAATAAAAGGATGAATGATTAAAAATATTCTATGAGGATTTATTTTAGCCTATTTATTATTTTATTAACTATTATTTTTTCATTTGCTGTTCACGCCTCTCCTAAAAATATAGGTATTGTATTTTCTGGTGAAGAATTAGGAAATATTGATCCCTGTGGTTGCTATGATGGACAAATTGGGGGACTACCGAGAAGGTATTCATTTATAGACTCTCTCCGTAAACAAAAAAATATTATTTTACCGGTAAGTTTGGGCGACCTTCCCAGAAGCTTTGGACGTCAGGATGAGATAAAAACGGAAATATTTTGTCGTGCCCTTGGAGAAATGGATTATGTGCTCCATAATCTCGGTGAAAAGGATATTGAACTTGGTTTACAATCAATAAGTTATTTGTCGCAAACAAGCAAAGTAGTTTTTCTTTCCAGTAATATAGAAATATCTCCAGCATTTCCGGTAAAGATTTGTAAATACGTATTGAAGGATTGCAATGATGTTGAATACCCTTTGAAAATTGCATTTTTAGGTATTCTTTCTCAAGCACTCGTCAATTCCAACACATTAGATTGTGTGCATGTATATGAACCTGTTGAAGCGTTGAAAATTCTCATTAAAGAGGTTCAACATAAGGCAGATTTAATTATACTACTTTCCCATGCATCACTTTCGGAATCCATAAAGATAGCAAAATCCTTTCCAGAAATCGGACTTATCATAACAGGGCATAATATAGATGAACCAAAAGATGCAGTAATATATGTAAAAAATACTCCTATTGTTTCTTCTGGAACGGATGGTAGATTTTTAGGGTGTATAAAATATTCGATAAACAAAAATAGGGTAATCAAAAGAACATCTGTTGAAATTCTTCCGCTCGATAACAGATATAAGGATTCAGAAGAAATGGTTTCGTTATTGAAGGAGTACCAGCAAATGCTTATTGACGAGGATTTGCTAAGCAGAATACAACAGACACCACTCGCAGAAGAGTTGTCGTATGTGGGTAGTCCTACCTGTGGGATGTGCCATAAAATGATATACGACCATTGGCTTAAGACTGCACATGCATCGGCATACTATACCCTGGTAAAGGCTGGCCATCAATATGACCCTGAGTGTATCAAATGCCATACTATAGGCTATGGATTTGTTTCTGGCTTTTTAAATTTTGAAAAAGACAGGAATTTAATTAACGTAGGTTGCGAGAGTTGTCATGGCGCTGGAAGTGGGCATATAAAAAATGTGAATAGTCTGTATGGTGAATCTGGTGAAAATAATTGTAAAATATGTCACGATCATGATCACAGTCCGAAGTTTCAATATAAGGATTATTGGGTGAAGATAATCCATCCAAGAGAAACAATGAAGAATTTATCAGAAGTTACACGGTAAGTGCACGTAGCATGATCAAGATTGCGTTTTTTTGGCATCAACATCAACCGTATTATAAAGACAATTTGACTGGTGAATATTCTTTGCCATGGGTAAGACTCCACGGAATAAAAGATTATATTGGTATGGCGTTGTTATTGAAAAAATTTCCTACTATTCGTCAAACGTTTAATTATGTACCATCCTTATTGGATCAATTAAAAGATTATGAGGAAAATCGGATAAAAGACAGGTTCTGGAAGTTGTCTGAAATATCGGTTGCGGATTTAACAGAGGAAAACAAGCTTTATATCCTGGATAATTTTTTTTCTGCAAATCATCAAAACATGATAGATGTGTATCCAAGATATAAAGAATTACTACAGAAACGAAATTTCAGGAGAAAACGAGCAAGGGATGTACTGAAAGATTTTTCTAACAAAGATTTTCAAGATTTGCAAGTATGGGCAAATCTGACGTGGTATCATCCACTCGTTATTCAGAGAGAATCTTTATTAACAGAGTTAATGAACAAAGGTGAAGCATTTACCCAAAATGACAAGGAATTTATTTTGTCGAAACAACGAGAAATAATCGGAGAGATTATTCCACTTCATAAGCGGCTACAGGATTCAAAACAAATAGAAATAACAACATCACCTTATTACCATCCAATTCTACCTCTTTTGTGCGATCAAGAATCTGCAAAGGTTGTTTTACCTGATTTGTCTTTACCCAGGAAGAGATTTAAATCAGCTGAAGATGCAAAGATGCAGGTGGTAAAGGCCTCTCAAGCCTACGAGAAATATTTTAGTCAAAAACCTCGCGGAATGTGGCCGTCAGAGGGCGCGGTAAGCGATGATATTATTCCAATACTTACACAGGCAGGTTTCCTTTGGTTAGCATCGGATGAAGAAATATTGTCTTGTTCATTGGATGTTCAAATAGTAAGAGACGATTATGGGGATGTTGTTACACAGGATATTTTATATAAGCCGTATCGCGTCCATGCAAAAGGGTACGATATAAATATGGTTTTCCGCGATCATAACCTTTCTGATCTCATTGGATTTCATTATTCAAAATATCACGCAAATACTGCGGTGTCTGATTTTACAAACAGGATTAATAGTCTGAAGAAATACAACAAAAACGGAAAACCTCTCCTGGTAACTATAATACTTGATGGAGAGAATGCGTGGGAATATTATCCCAATAGTGGGCTGGATTTTTTAAGCAAACTTTATGAAGCAATTACTCAAGATAGTAGTTTGGAGTGTGTACGTATTGGAGATTATTTGGAAGATTATCCTCCAGAACAGGTATTGCAGCATTTATGTCCTGGTTCATGGATTGGACATGATTTTGCAACCTGGATTGGCCATGATGAAAAAAATGTTGCCTGGGAATTATTAGAAGATACAAGGGCTTTCATTGTGAAGCAAACCGAAAAAACAAGCCAATCATTTCAAAAAGATGTTATACACAACGTCTATGAGGAAATTCTTATAGCCGAAGGCAGCGACTGGTTCTGGTGGTTTGGTGATGATTATCTTACACCTCATAAGTATGAGTTCGATAATTTATTTCGCATGCATTTAAAAAATGTATATAAATTGTTGAATGTGGAGTCTCCAAGGATATTGGATGCCCCTATTTCAAGAGATGATAGAAGAAGAGTTTATACGGATCCAAAGAGATTTTTGGATATCAAACTCGATGGAATAATTAGTAATTACTTCGAATGGCTGGATGCGGGCAAATATAACGAGAGTAGGGATATGGATACCATGCACCGGACTTGTGGATTACCCATACACGAGGTGTATTTCGGATTCGATGTTAACAATTTGTTCATAAGACTAGATTTTAATCACGATATACTTGTCCAGTACATTAAACAAGGAAAGATTGTAATTACCTTTGTCTATCCTCATGAAATACAGATAAGCACTTCGCCAATAGGGGAAAAACCATTGAGTTTTAAGGTAAAGAAAAAAAATCATACCAATGACAGGGAATTTCATGACATTTCTTTTAATAAAATATTAGAATTATCCTGTCCCTTTTCAGATTTGGATTTTTTATTAGGGGCAGAGGCGGAATTTTTTATTGAATTTACGAAGGAAAATGAGTTAATTCAAAGAGTGCCTCTTCGGACGGTATTTTGCTTTACTGTGCCTTCGACAGATTTTGAGAGAATAATGTGGCAGGTGTAGTGTTGTGGCAAAATTTTTTTGTTATAACAGAGGAGAACAATAAAAATGTCCGAACTTAGAAAAGATCCTGTTTCCGGTCGTTGGGTGATCATTGCCACCGAAAGGTCATTAAGACCGACTGATTTCCGATCAGAACCGCAGCCTGTGAGGGGTGGTTTTTGTCCTTTCTGTGAGGGAAATGAAGAAAAAACACCTCCTGAAATTATGGCTTACAGGGAGAGAGGTACACAACCCAATACCAAAGGATGGCGGGTAAGGGTGGTGTCAAATAAATTTCCTGCATTAAGAATAGAAGGTAATATAAACAAACGCGGTGAAGGTGTCTATGATTCTATGAACGGTATCGGCGCCCATGAAATAATTATAGAAAGTCCCAAACATGTTGTTTCCTTAACAGAGCTTGAAGATAAACAAGTTGAAGAAGTTCTGTGGACGTATAGGGACAGGCTGGTCGATTTGAAGAAAGATAAGCGGTTTAATTATGGATTGCTTTTTAAAAATGTGGGTGCGCCCGCCGGCGCATCACTAGAACATTCTCACTCCCAATTAATTGTTACGCCAATAGTGCCAATATCAGTTATGCATGAGATGAGTGCGTGCGAAGAGTTTTATAAGTATAGAGGCCGGTGTCTTTTTTGCGATATTGTTCAGCAAGAATTATCATCAGGCTCGCGAATTGTGTTAGAAGAAGATGCATTTGTTGCCTTTACGCCGTATGCATCAAGATTTCCATTTGAAATATGTGTAGTATCTAAAACCCATTCCTCCCATTTTGAAAATTTACAAAAACTGGAGGCTGAAGAACTAGCGATAGTGTTACGCACCGTTCTCCTGAAACTCGAGGCGTCATTGGAGTTTCCTCCGTATAATTACATAATCCACACAACACCTTTTAGTTTGGGGGAAATTGAACATTATCACTGGCACATCGAGATAATTCCACGGTTAACGAAAGTTGCAGGTTTTGAATGGGGTAGCGGTTTTTATATAAACACCGTATCTCCGGAAAATGCAGCAGAATTTTTGAGAAATGTAAGTATTGAAAAGAAAGCTGAGGCAATACGTTCGTGAATGTTGTTTTTTTATCATCCGAAGTTGCGCCATTTGCAAAAACTGGTGGTCTCGCCGATATTGCAGGGTCAATACCGAAAGGTTTACAAAAATTAGGTGCGGACATTGCAGTATTAATGCCTTTCTATGATGATATAAAAGAAGGTCAATATCCTTTAACAAAAACTGAGATACAATTTGAAGTAAAAATTGGCGATAAGCTTAAACCGGGGTATGTGTACAAAGGATTTTTGCCTGATTCACGGGTGCCTATTTATTTTATAGGAAACGAACAGTATTATGGCAGAAAGGGGTTGTATAATTATCCGGGGACAACAAGGGACTTTGAAGATAATTCAGAGCGTTTTGTTTTTTTTGCCCAGGCTGCTTTAGCAGTTATAGAAAAACTGAATCTATCTCCCTACATTGTGCATTGTAATGATTGGCAGACAGGACTTGTTCCAGTGTATTTAAAAACAAGATTTGCACATACAGACTGTTTTAAAAACACAAAGACGATTATAACTATTCACAACCTTGCATATCAGGGTGTATACTGGCACTGGGACATGAGCTTGACGGGATTAGACTGGAGTCTTTTTAACTGGAAGCAATTAGAGTTTTACGGAAAACTGAATTTTTTAAAAGGTGGTATTGTCTTTAGCGATTTGATTACCACCGTCAGCAAAACATATGCGGAAGAAATACAAACACCGGAATACGGGGCAGGACTTGATGGTGTGCTGAGAGAGAGGGCCATAGATCTTTATGGAATTATTAACGGTATCGATTATAGCATATGGAATCCAGAGATTGACAAATTTATTATTGCAAACTATAGTATGGGGAATCTAACTGGAAAACAATTCTGCAAAAAGGCATTACAAAGAAAATACAATCTACCCGAAAGAGACGTACCTATTATTGGTATGATAACTCGTCTTACCAATCAAAAAGGATTAGATTTGGTTGTGGATAAATTCCCTGAGTTAATGAAAATCGATCTCCAATTTGTTTTATTAGGGACGGGTGAACAGCGATATTACGAGATATTTCAGCAGTATGCACATAAATTTGCTGATAAGATAGCATTAAAATTTTCCTTTGATGAACGCTCGGCCCATGAAATTGAGGCGGGGGTTGATTTGTTTCTGATGCCGTCGCGGTACGAACCCTGTGGATTGAATCAGTTGTATAGTTTAAAATATGGAACTGTGCCCGTCGTTCGAAGTACCGGTGGTCTTGCCGATACTATTACAGATGTTCGTTCCGAACCAGTGAAGAATGGAAAAGTGAATGGATTTTCTTTTAAAGAATATAATGCAGACCTTTTGTTATCAACGATTATTCGTGCATTGGATTTTTTTAAAAATAAAGCTCAGTGGGTCAGGCTCATGAAAAATGGAATGTCACAGGACTGGTCATGGGAAAGAAGTGCGCGAGAGTATCTAACGTTGTACAAAAGAGTTTCACCAGAAGAATAAGCAAATACATCATTCAGGCCGTTTTTGAAAACTCATTGAACCCAATTAAAATGATTCCACACAGTATAAAAATCGAAAACATTTTAGATAATATCGTTGATGCGCTTAGCGCAGGATTTGCACTCTTAGATAAAAATTTAAATATCGTCTGGGCTAACGAACAACTTTCTTTCATGTTAAATTTAAAATACAACCCTGTAGGCAGGACGTGCCGCGAGGTATATAGTTGTGAATGCCAGGATATTCAACATTGTCTTGCGTTTCAGGCGCTCTCAAGTGGTAAAAAGCAATATAGTGAGACACAACTTATTACAGAGAAAGGGGAGAGACGATATATTCAGAATATCACTATACCTATCAAAGGTGATGACAACCATATAACCTACTCAGTGAAACTTTCGACGGATATTACCGTGAAAGAGGAGAAGATACATCAGCTTTTACTTTCAAGAAGGCTTGCAGAACTGATGCAGGGTACTTTGCAACTTGATCGTTTGCTTCATCTCATTTTGACGTGCGTTACAGCGGGGACGGCATTAGGATTCAATCGTGCACGGCTTTTCCTTGTGGACAAGGAAAAGAATATCGTTTATGGCAAAATGGCGGTAGGCCCTTCCAGTTGGGAAGAGGCTAATAAAATCTGGGGTGAACTGGCAAATAAATACGAAGAGATTGAAGACCTGATTCGGGTTTCATTTGATAGCTATCGTGAAGATACCCCGCTCCATATGATTACACGCCTGATGGCATACTCCTTAGCAGATGAAGCTGAAATTATTGTTTCGTGTATTAAGCAAAAGAAGCCTATTTTAGAGAGGAATGCCTTTCATAATCCCGACATTAATAAGAATTTTGTAAATATGATCGGCGCTGGAGAATTTGTATGTGTTCCTTTAGTTGCCAAGGATGAGGTACTTGGGGTAATCTGTGCTGATAATTATTACAACAGCAAAACAATCACGGAAGATCATGTCCAACTGCTCAGTACCTTCGCAAATCATGCGGCACTCGCGATTGAAAATGCTGAGGCATATAAAAAATTAACGGAAAAAATTCATCAACTGAAGGAAACACAGGAACGGTTAATTCGCTCTGAAAGACTTGCCGTTATCGGAAATATGGCGGCATACATAGCGCATGAAATACGGAATCCTTTAGTAACAATCGGTGGTTTTGCACGGACAATCGTAAAGGCTGCGAATCAAGACAAACAAATAACGAAAAGCGCGGACATTATCGTAGAAGAGGTATGCCGGTTAGAGAGAATCCTTGCAAATATTATGGATTTCAGTAAACCGGTTGAATCGGTTAAGCTCGATGTACAAATAAATGAAATCTTAGAAAATACGTGTTCTTTGATGGAACCCTATTTCAAAAATAGCCGTATTCATCTGGTTAAAAAATTTAATTCGGGAATACCTAAAATTATGGTAGACCAGGTGCAAATTAAACAGGTGTTTCTGAATTTGATTAAAAATGCTGTTGAATCAATGGCTGGCGGTGGAAAACTATTATTAGAGACACAGAGAGAAAACAAATTTGTAAAAATTAATATCACGGATACCGGCGAGGGTATGACGACTGAGATCATGCAAAACATTTTTGTGCCTTTTTTTACCACAAAGGTAGATGGGACGGGCGTGGGACTGGCTGTTTCGCAAAAGATTGTGGATGACCATGGTGGTTACATAAAAGTGAAAAGTACGTTGCAAGGTGGAACAACTTTCTCTATCTATTTACCAATGAAAGGGGAGCGTAATGAAAACAATTCTGCTTGTCGAGGATGATAAAAATCAACTTTTGCTCTATGAACAGGAATTGGCATTAGAAGGTTATACGATAATTACGGCTCGTGACGGTCTTGAAGCAGTGAAAAAAGTACAGGAAAAGTCTCCGGATATTATTGTCATGGACGTTAACATGCCCAGGATGAATGGTATTGATGCCATCAGTAAAATTTTATCCGGGGGGAGAAAAATACCCATTATTATTAATACCGCCTATAGTAGTTACAAGGATAATTTCATGACATGGTCTGCCGATGCATATATCATCAAGTCTTCCGATTTAACTGAACTGAAAAACAAGATAAAGGAATTTTTAAGTAAACCAAGTTAAATAAAAATTAAAACTGAAAATTTTGGTAGAGTAATACAAGGTATAAATAAGGACGGAAGTGGTATGAATGAAAGGGATATTTTAACGAGTATAAATAAGGGTTTTGTTCATGCAGGGCGATATTTTGTAGCCGTCGCCTCAATTCTTACCATTCTGGCATCGGGTTTTCTCATATTTGTGGGGATATGGGAATTTGCGAATGGTATTCCTAAAATATTAAACTCTTTATTTAGCCAAGAGGAGCATAGATTAGGGCTCTCTGCACATTTTATTTCTGCAATAGATTTATTTATGTTAGCGGTAGTGATGTTTGTTATGGGGATTGGACTCTTTGAGTTGTTTGTAGACAGAGAACATGGAATTCTCTATCCCCGCTGGTTGAGGATGAATGATTTAAATGACTTAAAAGAAAAATTAATTGCCGCTACGGTGATGGTTATTGTTATCACTTTTTTAGAGCATATTGTCATGTGGGAAAAACCTCTTGAGACCTTGTATTTTGGCGGTTCAATAGCTCTTGTTATTGTTTCTGTTACATTCTTCTCAAAATTGATTGTGGGTGGTGAATCACACAAGAAGAAGGAAGAAGAGATAAAGTAATTATTATGCCAGAAAAACGTGATTACTATGAAGTATTGGGAGTTGGTAAAACTGCTTCAAAAGATGAGATCAAAACGGCATATCGAAATTTGGCTAAAAAGTTCCATCCTGACCTGAACAAGGATAATCCTAAATTAGCAGAAGAAAAATTTAAGGAAATTTCCGAGGCGTATGAAGTACTGATCGATGATGACAAACGTGTCCGGTACGACCAATACGGACATGCCGGCGTTGCGTCTGATTTTAGCAGAGAAGGGTTTACGTGGCATGATTTTAGTCATGTGAGCGATCTGGAAGATATTTTCGGACACGATATTTTTTCTGACTTTTTCGGACGGGGGAGTATTTTTCGCGACTTCTTTGGCGCGAGGAAATGGCGCTTTGAGCAGCCGGAAGAACGTGTTAAGGAAGTACAAGTCGAGATTTCTCTTGAACAGGCATATCGAGGCATAAGCACGGAGGTGGCTATTCCTCGTATGGAAAAATGTAAGGAGTGTGATGGGGAAGGGACTGCGAAGGGTACTACTCCCAAAATCTGTACGTATTGCAAGGGAAGTGGTAGTGTGCAACAGGAACAATTACAGGGATTTGGAAGGATTATCAAAATTGGCACCTGTCCTGTATGTAAAGGTCACAGGACAGTTATTGAACACCCGTGTCCCAATTGTCATGGCATTGGTGAGAAACAAAAACTCGATAAGATTAACGTAAAAATACCGCCGGGTGTGGATAATGGAACAATGTTGAGGATAACGGCTGATAGGGCGGAAGAAAAACTGAAAGAAGATAT
>JAXMAC010000076.1:10862-17030 GCA_046350595.1 Candidatus Brocadiaceae bacterium
TGGCGATATGTATGTTCGGGTGATTGTGCGTGTTCCTAAGGATTTGACGAAGAGACAAAAGGAATTACTCGAAGAATTTGAAGAGATAGAATCGAAAAAAGATTGAATATCGCTATTATTACTTTAACTGAATCGGGACTGAACATTGCTCAGAGGATAGGAACAGGTATTGAATCTACCCATCACATCTATGTACCAGAAAAAATACTTGCCTTGCAAAAGACAAGAGGTGTAGAATGTGTCTGTTTTATAGAAAGTAATATTGCTCGTCACACAACGGCATTTTCTGAACCACTCCATCACTTAGTTAATCAGATATTCAAACAATATACCGCCCATGTATTTATCATGGCTATGGGAATTGTTGTGAGGATGATTGCACCCCACATCCGGGATAAATACACAGACCCGGCCGTAGTGGTTGTTGACGATGTGGGGCGCTTTGTAATAAGTATGCTTTCCGGTCACGAAGGCGGGGCAAATATGTTATCTCACAAAATCGCTGCCGTCTTACATACAGATGCAGTAATTACGACAGGGACAGAAGCGCAGAAGGATATTATCGTTGGTATTGGTTGTAAAAAGGGAGTCGAATCGGATGCGGTAAAGAAATCGGTGATGAATGCGCTTCAGAGGGTAAATCTTTCTTTGGAACGTGTTCGATTATTTTCTACGATCGATATTAAATCTGGTGAACCCGGATTGTTGCAGGCATCACAGGAGCTTGGAATTCCATTAAGGGTTGTTTCTGCATCGGAGATAGCCACGTGTGCAAAGGAATATAGTAAATCAGATTTCGTTCAGGAAAAAATAGGTGTGGGTGCGGTATGCGAGCCCGCAGCGATGATTGCAGGGAGGAAGACACAATTAATTCTCACGAAACAAAAATACCCGGGGGTAACGGTAGCCATAGCGCAGGAAAACTTTATGTGGTAGGCATAGGTCCCGGCGCACAGAATGAGATGAGTCAGAGGGCTTTACAAGCACTAAAGAATGCTGAAATTATTGTTGGCTACAAGCTGTATACAGATCTCATAAAGAATATTATAGAAAATAAAAAGATTATTGCCTCAGCCATGCGGAAGGAAATAGATCGGGTGAAGTTGGCAATTCAGGAGGCGCTGAAAGGAAAGATGGTATGTCTTATCAGCAGTGGCGATCCGGGAGTCTACGGTATGGCTGGGCTGGTGCTTGAGACATTGTGTGAAGACAACCTTAACGTACCGGTTGAGATTATTTCGGGTATCCCATCGGCAAATGCCGCAGCTTCAGCGCTTGGCGCTCCGCTTATGCATGATTATGCGGTGATTAGTCTCAGCGACTTGTTAACGCCTTGGGATACGATAGAAAGGCGCATAAGGTGTGCTGCCGAGGCTGATTTTGTTATTGTTCTTTACAATCCAAAAAGTTCTCAGAGAGACTGGCAGATTGAAAAAACTGCCGGCATTGTTCTTGGGTATAGACCTCCGGAAACCCCCGTGGGTATTGTGAAAAATGTAACAAGAGAGGGTGAATCCGTTGTCATTACAACACTTGAGAAAATGACTTCGCATCTCATTGATATGACAACAATTATCATTATTGGCAATTCAACGAGTTTTAAATACCTTAATTATATGATAACACGGCGAGGTTATTATTCTTAACATGAGACAGTTTGCTGTAATTGGATTGGGAAGGTTCGGTCGTAAAGTGGCAGAGACGCTTGCTAAAAAAGGAGCTCCTGTGATTGCTATTGACAGTAATCCGGAGTTAGTTGAGAAGGTCAGTGACTTTGTTACGAGGGCCATGCAGATGGACAGCACGGATGAAAAAGCGCTCATGGCTGCTGGTATTAAAGACGTTGATGTTGCAGTCGTGAGTATGGGTGAAGATATTGAATCGAGTGTTCTGACAACGGCGTTACTCAGAAATTTGGATGTTCCTGAGATCGTTGCAAGGGCATGTACCTCGCTTCACGCCCAGATTTTAAAGAGGGTTGGAGCTACACGAGTCGTATTTCCAGAAGAAGATATGGGCATCCGTGTGGCAAACAGTATCCTTTCTCCCGGCGTTCTGGAATATATTGAATTGGGAGCCGATTATACCCTTGCTGAGTTTGAGGCAAAGAGCGATGATATTGGTCGTACGATCAATGAAGTGGACTTAAAGAATAAATACGGGATTAACGTGCTTATTGTAAAAAGGAAGGTTCTTGAGGCAGGAGAAAGTGCAAGTGAGACACGTGAAAAAGAGATGAAGGTATTGCCTACATCGGATTATAAGATCCAGGAAGGAGATATCCTTGTTGTTGTCGGAAATAGTAAGGATATCGAGTTCTTTGAAAAAAAATTGAAGTGATACATGCGAAGTATTGCGATAACAAACCAGAAAGGCGGAGTAGCTAAAACAACGACCACGGTAAACCTTGGAGCATGTCTTGCACAGATGGGTAAAAAAGTGCTTTTAGTAGACCTCGATCCACAGGGAAATCTCAGCTCATGGTTGGGACTGGATATTCATAATCTTGAGCGTTCCATGTACAATGTGTTTCTGGAAGAGGTCTATTTTGAGGAGGTTTTAACAAAGACATGCGTTGAGAATCTTACTCTGGCTCCTTCGAATGTGGCATTAGCCAGTGTTGAAAGGATTTTAGCGCACGAAAAGGGCCGTGACCTCATCCTCCGCAAGCGCATATCTTCCGTAAGAGACGAGTACGATTACATTCTGTTAGATTGTCCGCCCTCCTTGGGATTAATTACTATCAACGCACTAACCTTCGCAAAGGAGGTCTTCATTCCCGTGGAGACAAAGGTACTGGCATTAAATGGTCTTGTGACGTTGACAAGTACGGTACAGGTAGTAAAAGAAAGGCTGAACCACAGCCTTGAGGTGACGGGTATTATTGCCTGCCGTTTTGATGGACGTACAACCCTCAGTAACGAGGTGCTGAGTCAAATGAAGGAACGTTTTAAAGAAAAGGTTTTTAATACTACCATTCGTGAGAACATTCGCCTTGCAGAATGCCCCATTTCCGGGAAACCCATTAGCTTATATGCGCCCGACAGCTCCGGCGCAAAGGATTATACAGAATTAGCAAAAGAAGTGATAGAAAGAGAACATAGAGATAAAGAAACAAAAAAATAAAGGGTTATGCCGCCCGTTTTGGTTGGAATTTCTCATTGACATTAATTTTACAAACCAGTAAAATGCCTGTTTTCTTGTAACAGATACTTGATAAATAGATAGTTACAATAATGTAATGTATATTGGAATCGATATTATAGAAATTAAACGTATAGAGCGTGTATTTTCTGCAAATGAAAATTTTTTAAACAGGATTTATACGGAAAAAGAAATAAAATACTGTAACCCAAAAAGAAATAAATACCAGCATTTTGCTGCCCGTTTTGCAACGAAGGAGGCCATGTTTAAGGCGCTGGGAACAGGCTGGGTGGGCAATATGAAATGGACAGATATTGAGCTTTTAAACGATGGGACGGGTAAACCATATGTGAATCTCTATGGAGGAGTAAAAGAACTGGCAAATAAAAAAAATATTGATAACATTTCTGTATCATTATCCCATTGTCAGGATTATGCCATTGCCCAGGTATTGTTAATACCAAAAGAGACGAGATGAAAATTTACGGATTTATAAGAATAAGCTGTAGCTAAAAGAGGATATTTTATGAAAAAACTTGTACTCATTAATCCGCATCCGATAGGAAACGTCGGAGAGGAAAATGTTTCTGTGTTAAATCAGATGCCAGTGAATCTTGGCTATCTTAAGGTGCTTACACCGAAACACTGGGAGGTTGATATCATTGATGAAACACAGGAACTTGCCTTAGATGAGAATACAGGGGATATTACCTTTGGTGGCGCAGACCTGGTCGGTATTACGTCGGTAAGTTATCAGGCGCATCGTGCATATAAGATTGCCGCTGCTTGCAGGAAGCGCGGTATTCCTGTAATCATCGGTGGAATCCATGCGACCAGTTATCCGGAAGAGGCAGCAAAATACGTCGATTGTGTTGTCACCAGAGAGGCAGTAACACTCTGGGAAAAGATTATCACAGACTTTGAAAATGGTAATCTCAAAAAAAGATACGATGGGGAATTAACGCCGATGAACCTCTATCATAATTTAAGGTCTGACCGGGCGTTTTTAAAAAATAAGTACAAATACCGTTATTCCGGTATTATAACCACGGCCGGGTGTCCCTTTAGCTGTGAGTTCTGTTCTGTGCCGCAATTCCAGGGCAAGAAGTATCGCGAAAGGCCTATTGAGGACGTGCTGGATGAATTTGAATCTATTAAGGGTCAATATCGTGGTTTAATACTAACGGATGAAAACTTTTATGGACACAGCAAAAAATCAAATGAGCGTGTCCGGGCGCTCTTCAAGGGAATGGTAGAAAGGGGTATTTATCAGAATTGGTTTGGTTTTACATCGCTTAATATTTACGAGGATGAAGAAACCCTCGAATACATGATGAAGAGCGGGTGCGTGGGGGTGTTGATTGGGATTGAATCCATTAACGAAGAGGCGCTCAAGACGATGAATAAGAATGTGAACCTTCGTATTTCCATAGAAAAATATTTCGAAGCCATAGCTAATATCCGTAAACATGGTCTGGCAGTATGGGGGACAATGGTGTTTGGAAATGATGCAGATACCTCGGATACCTTCAAACAGGTTGCAGATTTTGTTTTAAATTCCCATGTCGATGTCATGACGTGTGGCATTTTGTGTCCATTTATCAATACACCGCTTTATCACAGATTGAATGGAGATGGGCGGCTTTTCAGGACAAATTTCCCTGAAGATTGGAAATATTACACATCTCACCACCTTACCTATATCCTTAAAAATATGTCCCTTCAGGAACTCATAGATGGTTTCCAATATTTATACGATAGGATATATTCCACGGAGGTATTACGACAAAGGTTTCAGAATGCGAAAGAGGTGCTTAAAGACAATATGAATGCAGCCATGTTTGCGTTCCGTGTCAATCTGGACTGGCAGAGTGTGTATCAACACCTGATACAGAATTTAAAAGAGCTTCAGACATCCGGATATTATGATGAAATGTTAGAGCAGTACAACCAATCGAAAAAAATAGGGAAAAAGGTAGCATTAACGCAGGTTGAGGCAATGTCGTAAATAAAATCCATATTTCAAAGTTAAATCATAAAAATATATGCCAAAAGTCGTCGTTACCGGATTAGGATTAGTTACGCCCGTTGGGATTGGTATCAGGGAAAGTTGGGAGTCCTTTATACACGGCAGAGATGGTGCCAATGAGATGAAATCATTCGATACCTCCAAATATAAGGTACACCGTTCGTGCGAGGTAAAGAATTTTTCTCTGGATGTTGAATTAGAAAACCAGATTCAGGAAAATACCATTCATAAATATGTTTACTATGCAGCCCGCGAAGCGCTCCAGGAAAGCGGTTTATTAGATGACAAAAAATTCAACAGGGAGCGATTTGGTGTTGCCATTGGAACGCTTGCAGCCGAATTGACTCCTTTTGAAAGACTTTTAAGAAAAGACACATCAAAAAAAGATAATGGTTTTGATAAAATTGTTGCTGCCGTTTACCCGCCCAATTCTATAACAAATATTCTTGCCCGCTATTTCGATTTTGAAGGACTTTCAATGATTTTCCTGAATGCCTGTTCTTCCGGCAATCATGCTATCGCTTGGGCTTATGACCTGCTGACAGCAAACAAACTGGATGTAGTTATGGTTGGTGGGGGTGATATGATCCCCCAAACTGAATTTACCCATTTTCACAATCTCAAGGCGCTTGCCCCTGAACGCTGCCAGCCCTTTGATAAAAACCGGCAGGGACTTATGATTGGGGAAGGCGCTGGCATTCTGATCATGGAGCGGTATGAATTTGCAAAGAGGCGTGGCGCATCAATTATTGCAGAGATGTCAGGCTATGGTTTAAGTTGTGACGGATTTCACATGACGGCGCCCCATCCTGAAGGTGATGGGGCAGTAAAATGCATGAGCGATGCGTTAAAGATGGCAAATCTTTCTCCTGCTGAGATCGGATACATTAATGCGCACGGTACGGGAACGCCTCATAACGACAAAACAGAAACGACTGCTATAAAGCGTGTTTTTGGTGAATGTGCTTATAAGATTCCATGCAGTTCAACGAAAT
>JAXMAC010000077.1:0-17070 GCA_046350595.1 Candidatus Brocadiaceae bacterium
CGCGCAAAGCCGGTCATCAGGTAGAGATGTATGATATGACTTTTCAGAAGAAGCAGCATTGTATTTCCCAATGGGTTGAAACCCCGCATGATGTTATCGGAATTTCCATGCGGAATTTAGACAACTGTGATGCCCTGTTCAGTACTTCTTTTATTCCGGGAGTAAAGAAAATAATTGCAGACATAAGGGGACGTTCTTCTGCACCCATTGTCCTTGGAGGGGCTGCAATGGGGGTAGCGCCACATGCTCTTTTGCAGGAAGCAGGAGCAGATTACGGCGTTGTGGGAGAGGGGGAGGTCGCTTTTGTGGAATTACTGAAACACCTTGAGAGAGGTGACGACCCATCAGTCGTGAGGGGAGTAATTTCTCTTAAAACAAAAGAACTTTATCAGCAAGTTGAAGGTCTTGATATGAGAGAAAATGTATGGGCAAGAGTAGGAGATCACTTTCCCGTGAAGCCTTTTTTAAACTATGAAGGAGTTTATCCGCTTCAAAGTAAAAGGGGTTGTGCCCTCAAATGTGTTTATTGCACGTACGTAAACATTGAAGGGAAAAAATACCGGTTAAGAGACCCAAAAGACATTGTCGAAGAAATTACCGATATTCGGGATAGATATGATGTTCGCGAATTCGAATTTGTGGATTCTACCTTTAATTTACCGGCACGGCATGCGATGAGCGTATGCCGGGAAATTGCCCGAAGTCAATTGAAGGTTTCTTTTTTGGGGTCTAATATCAATCCCATACACCTGGACTCCGGTTTACCTGAAGAGATGGTGAGGGCAGGATTTCGCAGTGTAACGTGTACTGCGGAAAGTGCTTCAGATAGAGTTCTTGAGGGCATGAGAAAGGGCTTTAAACGTCAGCAAGCTGTTCGGGTGGCAAAACAATTTCAACAGGTGGGATTACGGGTCTTTTGGATGTTTTTGATGGGCGGTCCCGGAGAAAATCAAGATACGGTAGAGGAAACGCTTGAGTTTATTCATAGAGAAACAGGGCCAGGAGATGTTGCTCTTGTAATTTACGGTATACGGGTTTATCCCAACACCGGAATGGAAACTGTTGCTCTGGAGGAAGGGCTAATACAACAAAGGGAAGAGCTTCTCTGGCCGGTCTTTTATATGTCTCCCGGCTTAGAACACGGATGGCTAAAAAAGCGCATCAATCGGGCAATCAGGGAAGATCCCAGAATATTCACGTCGAACCAAACCCAAAGTGCATTTATTCCCCTTGCGCAACGTGCCTTAAGCTGGATGAGAGTGAAAAGGCCCTATTGGAGATTTCTCCCAACGATTAACAGAGTAATGAATATTTACGCAAATTGATATTTTAATTGGATGAACACATAAAATCGATTAGTCCGTCCTTTCGAAAGAATCGCCTGTACTTTGACTGGATATTTTGCTTGCATCAAGGACAAAACCTGGGTGGGCTATAAAACACCGGTGGCAGAGACGGTCCAGGAGGTACTCCGTGAGACAGGGGAACCGACACAAAACTTCATTGCCGCCCTCGTCACACAAAATGCGTCGGAGAGCGGCATGCAACCTTCGGCGGCGGTTCCAAAAAATGAGCCACAAAAGAGAAGCGCATTTACCGTTATACTACCCCCCTGCAAAATTCCCAAGATTACAAAAAATTAATTTTGCGTTCATCTTCCGTTCATATACCGTATGGTATAATTTGGTAATTAACGATAGAAAGCATGTATAAATGAATGAAGATATCTATTCTCTGCGTGATCGCTGCTTTAATGACCGGATGTACCATCTATCATCCCGTACCAATAGACAATTCAGCGGTAAATCTTGCTTTAAAAGGTCCGTCAATGGAAAATGTACGGGTTCAGTCAAAAATGATCAGGCATCCAATCCTGAAGCCGATAGATTTCGATGACCGGGACGGAATTTCACCGGATGAAGCGGCTATCCTGGCGGTATTGGCGAATCCTACGTTGCGTGCCATAAGGGATCAAAAGAAAGTCGCGATGGCCCAGCTTATTCAGGCGGGCATTTTGCCTAACCCCCAACTTAACATGCTCACAGCCGGAAACACCCTGGGAAAAGTCTATGCCTTCGGGCTGGGACCGAGCTGGGACTTTACTTCCCTTATCTCACGAAATGCAAGAATGGATGCTGCCCGATACTATGTGGATACGGTGGATATTGATGTGGCATGGCAGGAATGGCAGGTATCCCAGGCGGCAAAATTGCGCGTCTACCGGTTGTTATGGATAGGTCAGCAAGTAAAACTTGCAAGGGAGGCAGTGAAAGGATTACGGAAAAATCTTGAAATCGTCAAAAAGGCGGTTAAATTCGGAGCGTTAACTGCGGTAGATATTACAGCCGCAGAAACGACCCTTCAGCAGATTGGGATATTACAACTGAAACTTATTCAAGAGCAGAAACGTGAGCAGATTGCACTGAATCAGGCGCTTGGCCTTCCTGCGGACAGAACGGTCTTAGTTCAACAAAATATTGCCCTTCCGTGTTGGTTTGCGCTTCCATCTGCATCTCAGATTGCCGAAGGACTGGAGGAACGGCGTCTTGATCTCCTGGCCTTAAAGAAGGGGTATGAAAGCCAGGAGGCAAGGGTTAGGACGGCAATACTTTCTCAGTTTCCAAAAATACAAATTGGTTTTATCCAGGGCGGTAATATAAGCAGTCCGGTTAACACGGGTTTTGCAGTTACTCTGGATATGCCTTTCTTTGATCGAAATCAGGGACAGATCGCTCTTGAACAGGCGACCAGAAATCAACTTTTTGATGAGTATATGGCTCGTCTCTTTGAAGCGCGTTCCGAGATTAACCTCATCTTACAGGATATGGATTCAGTCAAACAACAGATAATCGCAACAAAAAAGTTTATTGCGGAACTAAAAGGACTGGTTCAAATTTATCACACTGCATTACAGGTAGGCAATGCTGATATCCTCGTGTACTATAACACAAAAAACGAATTTATTACGAAACAGATAGAATACGTCAAACTCAAGCAGGAATTGACCGATCTGGGTATCTCCCTCGAAATTGCAGCAGGCGAATATTTTCCTGGTTTCAATACATCCCTAACTACTCCCTCTAAAAAATCCGATAGCATAGAGGTTTTGGAATGAAACGTCCCATCTTATTTATTTTTATCCTCACAAGTACCTGTATTGCAGCGGGAATAGGATATCTGTGGTTCGTGCACGGCAAAAAGAAAACGGCGGAAAAGGAATCTCAACTGTTCCATTCTCCAGCCATGGTCACGGATGATATCTCTATACCAGAGCCTGTAGTGGCAGTAAAAATTGTTTCGCTGAGAAAAGGAACAATAAGTGAAGATATTATTGTGTACGGAACTGTGGTTCCGGCACCCGGAGCGGTGCAAACAATTTCTGAACCTTTTGAGACGCAAATTCTCCATATATTTGCAACTGCAGGTCAAAAGGTTGCTATGGGTGAAGTTCTTTTGGAAATCGACCCAGGCCCAAATACCCGTCTTCAACTTGAGCAAGCGACGATTAACTTTAGACTGGCAAAAGAAACATATAGCAACATGCAACAACAATTCGATCTAAAACTAGCCACTATTCAGCAAGTGTTGCAAACGAAACAAGCCTTTCAGGATGCCAGCCTGATGCTTGAAAATCTTAAACGGCGAGGAATAAGAGAGAAGAAACAAGTCGTAGCCGATGTGGGTGGGCTGGTCAATACGGTATATGTTCGCGAGGGAGATATCGTATCTGCCAGCATGCCTCTGGTTGAAATCGTTGCTCAAGACCGTTTTGAAGCCAGGCTGGGCGTTGAGCCGGAAGATATAAACCGATTGACGGTTAATCAACCGGTTTCTCTCTCCTCCGTCTATATGCAATCATCGCGTGGCGTTACCGGTTGGGTCCGTGCAATTTCGAAATTTGTTAATCCGGTTACCCGCCTAATCGATCTATTCGTTGTATTTCCATTACCCGCTGAGTTCCTGCCGGGAGAGTATATCCAGGGGAAAATAGCAATATCTTCTAAAGAAACACTGCTTATTCCTCGTACTGCTGTACTTCCTGAAGGCGATCATTACGTCCTCTTTACCGTCAAAGATGGTCGTGTGCGGAAGCAATCCGTGCATCTGGGTCTGGAAACAGACAGAGATATTGAAGTAATCAGTGAGAATCTGCAATTAGGCGATCTGATAGTAGTTCTTGGCAATTATGAGTTACGTGAAGGTATGGCGGTCAAAGTAGAGGAAAATCAATGACTTTTGTCAATTGGATACAATCACATCGCCGTTCGATCATGTCGTTACTGGCGGTGCTGGCCATGGGCGGGCTTGCCACTAGTTTTAAACTCCCTGTAGCCCTTTTTCCCCGCGTTAGTTTCCCCAGAATAGTGGTAAACCTCGAAGCGGGTGATCGTCCCGCAGAACGCATGGCCATTGAAGTGACATGGCCTGTTGAGGAGGCGGTTCGCAGCATTCCCGGGGTTCGTAATGTGCGTTCTAAAACCAGTCGTGGAAGCGCCGATATCTCCATAAATTTCGAATGGGGCGAGGATATGATCGCAGCCATGTTGCAAGTGGAATCAGCTATCAATCAAACACTTCCCACCTTGCCGCAGGGCGCATCCTTTCGCGTGCGGCGAATGGACACTACTGTCTTTCCCGTATTGGCATACAGCCTGACTTCCAACACCCGTTCTCTCATTGAACTGAGGGACATTGCCTTGTACCAGCTACGTCCGCTCCTTTCCACAGTAGTGGGAGTTGCCAGGATTGGAATTTTAGGTGGAGGCGTTGAGGAATACCGCGTAACAGCGAACCCTGCGCGATTAGCATCCTATAACTTATCTATATCCGATATAAGCAAGTCCCTTTCCGCCGCCAACGTCATTACTGCGGTTGGACGACTGGAAGACCACTACAAACTCTATCTTGTTATATCGGATACCCAATTGTCCAGTCTTGATCAGATTCGTGAAACTATACTTCGTTCAGGAAAAAACGGTATGGTGCGTCTGGATGATGTCGCTACAGTAACCCGGGAGGCGGCGCCTCAATGGACACGCGTAACCGCCGATGGTCATGATGCCGTAATTTTCCAAATTTACCAACAGCCGGGAGGAAATACGGTGCAGATAGACAATATCGTGAAGGGGAAGCTTGCCGAATTCCGTAAACAGTTACCTGCGGACGTGAAGATTGCAAACTGGTACGACCAGAGCGAACTGATTGTTGCTTCTGCTGTCAGCGTACGTGATGCAATCATCATCGGCGTTGTACTTGCCGCACTGATTCTCCTGGTCTTTCTGCGTAATCTTAAGGTAACCCTCATAGCCATCGTTTCTGTGCCCAGCGTGTTGGCTGCCACCATCCTGATGCTCTACGGGCTGCACATGAGCTTCGACATCATGACTCTTGGAGGCATGGCGGCAGCGGTAGGACTCATTATTGACGACACCATCGTTATGGTAGAACACATTATCCGCCGATTGCGCGGTAGCATGGGTAATCACCATAAAAAGACAATACATGCCGCACGCGAATTTACCAGGCCGCTTGTTGCTTCATCAGCCTCTACTATTATCATTTTCGCCCCTCTGGCATTCCTTTCCGGAGTTACAGGCGCTTTCTTTAAAGCGCTTTCTCTGACCATCGCTGCCAGCCTCGTCATCTCTTTTTTTGTAGCCTGGCTGGCAGTGCCAATCTTAGCGGATCACCTGCTGAGTGAAAAGGATATGAATCAGAAAGAGGGTGGTTTACTGACCGAATGGGCACACCGGGCGTACGGAGCCGTTATGCGCCGGATAATGATACGTCCATGGCTTAGCCTGATTTTTATTGTGCCATTAATTGTAATGGGTTGGTTCGGTTACAAGCACACTGGCTCTGGTTTTATGCCAGCAACGGACGAGGGCGGCTTTGTCCTCGATTACCGGACTCCACCAGGAACCTCTCTCTCCGAAACCGATCGTCTGCTTCGTCAGCTGGAAGTAATACTTCAAACAACTCCTGAGGTAGATACCTATTCCAGGCGAACCGGATTAAGTCTCAGCGGCAGCCTGACAGAAGCCAACGAAGGGGATTTTTTCATCCGTCTCAAAACGTTTCCGAGGCGGGATATAAGCACGATCATGAACGACATACGAACACGGGTAGAACAATCGGTCCCTGGCATAGAAATAGAAATGGCCCAGCTCATGGAAGACCTTATTGGTGATTTAACTGCTGTTCCCCAGCCAATTGAGATTAAACTCTATTCCAATGATAGCGCCCAGCTCACAAGACTCGGACCACAAGTAGCCGATGTTATCAGGAAAATTCACGGCGTAGTGGATGTTCGAGACGGTGTTGTCCTGGCCGGAGACGCCTTGAATATATGGGTAGACAGGGCCAAGGCATCTCTGGAGGGAGTAGACCCTGAATCTATAACTCAACTGATATCCGAGTACTCGAGTGGTGTAGTTACCACCCACTTACAACGTGGGCCTAAGATGGTCGGTGTGCGTGTGTGGGTGCCAAATGATGTGCGGTCAACTGAACGTAATATAAGTAATCTCCGCCTACGGGCGCCGGACGGACACCTTTTCCCTCTTAAGCGAGTAGCCACACTTACGGTTATTACCGGACAGCCCCAAATCATGCGCGACGATTTGAAACAGATGATTGCCGTCACCGGCCGCATTAGCGGCCGGGATATAGGTTCTGTAATCAAAGATGTCAAAGGTGTGCTGGACATTCCGGGTTTGATACCGAAGGGGGTGTATTACACGCTGGGTGGACTCTATGCCCAGCAACAAATCGCCTTCACAGGACTTATCGCCGTCTTTGTTGCAGCGGTGGTTCTGGTCTTTCTGCTTTTGCTTTTTCTCTATGAACGGTTCCGGATAGCGCTCGCCATGCTCACCACTACACTGCTGGCCTTGTCGGCTGTCTTCATCGGACTGTGGCTTACTGATACAGAAATCAATATTTCCTCCATGATGGGTATGACAATGATTGTTGGTATCGTTACGGAAGTGGCTATCTTCTATTTCTCTGAATATCACGATTTGGCTAATACTCCAGACAGAAATACAGCGCTCGTCATCGCTGGTAAGAACCGTATGCGTCCTATTGCAATGACTACCTCGGCGACCATCCTTGCCCTCCTTCCCCTTGCCCTGGGTGTTGGTCAGGGTTCGTCTATGCAACAGCCGCTGGCGATTGCAATTATCTCAGGGTTGGTGGTTCAATTACCGCTTGTTTTAATTATAATGCCCGTTTTGCTTCAAGTTTTAGCAAAATTAAAACATTCGTAACACTTTAGCTTTTTGAAAACATCGATGGTTTGAAATGCCTTTACAAGCGGGGGGAGGTAGAGGCAATTCATGAATTGCCTCTACAGCTTACCAATGCCGTCATTATCAGGATTTTTCAAAAAGCTAAAGTGTTACCCCACCTGCTAAATTCCCAAGATTACAAAAAATTAATTTTGCGTTCATCTTCCGTTCATATACCATATGGTATAATTTAAATTATAAGACTGCATATAAAATTTGTTTAAAGAGAACCACAATAGCGATGCTATTTTGATCGTTCATTTATAAGATGTAAAAAATATTTTTGATAATTTATTATGCCAGCAATGTGCAAGTACACCAAAAAACAGGTTGCTTTTGGATATAACATAGAAAGTGTTTACGTGAAAAAGGCAATACGGTTATCTTTTTTACTTGTTATTGCTTTAGTAATGGCTGGTTGTGTAACCTTCCACCTTAAACCTATATCTCAGTCCAAGATAATATCTGCCTTCGATGCCCGCACGCTGGATAATACCGATCTCAAAAAATATATGGAGAAAACACTGCATAGCGAAATAGTTCCATGGCCACTAAAGTCATGGGATTTTAACAAACTTATCCTCGCAGCCTTTTACTACCACCCTGACCTGGACGTAGCGCGTGCCCAATGGGGAGTCGCGAAGGCAGGTGTGACCGCAGCTGGTGCAAGACCCAATCCTAATATATCGCTTGTCCCTTACGAGGCAAACACGCTGCCTATTCCTATTGAGACGGCCGGAAAACGTGGTTATCGTATCGCCCAGGCCAGACACCTTTCCGAAGCGGCCAGTCTGAATATCACAACTACGGCATGGCGGGTGCGGAATCGTCTACGAACGAGCCTTCTTGATTTATATGCAGCGACTCAAACGCAGGCCATTTTGAACAGACAACTGGAGGGGCAAGAAGAAATGGTTCGGTTATTGGAACGGCGACTTGCGGTTGGAGAGGCATCCCAGTTCGAGGTTACCCAGACGCACATCGTTATGGACAGTACACGCTTATCCCTGCACGAGGCACAAAAACAAATTGCAGAGGTGCGGGTGCAGCTTTCTGATGCCATTGGCCTGCCGGTCCGTGCCCTTGAAGGGATCAACATTTCCTTTGACTTTATAGAGCGCTCCCCTCCAAATCCTGCCTACGAGGATGTCCGGTGCCAGGCGTTGCTCAACCGATCGGATATTTTAGAGGCCATTGCGAAATACGAGGCAAGTCAAGCCGTCCTCCAGCTTGAAATTGCAAAGCAGTATCCGAACTTCAACCTTGGACCCGGCCTCCTATGGAATGGGGTAACGGTTCAGTGGACACTCGTGTTTTCCACCTCATTGCCAATTTTTAACCAAAATAAGGGTCCAATTGCTGAGGCCGAGGCCAGCCGGGCCGAAATGGCGAAGCGGTTTACCTCGCTTCAGGCCCAGGTTATTAAAGAAATTGACCAGGCGTTTGCAGGTTTCAACGCCGCCCTCCGGAAGTTAGAGACGGCGGACTCTCTCCTTTCAGCCAGGAAAAAACAGTTACAAAGTGTGGAGTCGATGTTGAAGGTTGGTGGGGTTGATCGTCTGACCCTTCTTGGTAGCCGGATGGAACTGTATTCAACCGAACTTTCCCACCTTGAAGCACTCCAGAAAGTACAGCAATCTTTGGGTTTATTGGAAACCGCTGTTCAAAAACCCATTGATTCCCCAGAATCGTTTCTCATAGTGCCTGAAGTAAATCCCAGGGCAGAAAAGGAGGATGAAAAATGAAAAAAACCATACTGGCAATCGTCATTCTGGCTGGCATCGGCGCTATCCTGGCTTGGGCATTCTTGGAAGGGCGCAAGGAACACTTGATGGGACAGGAGGGTGAGCGCCCTATCAAAGTACCATCACGTGTGATAATACAGGATGGCAAGAGTATTATCCACATCGATAAAGAAACACAAATCAAAAGTGGTTTTGCTTTGGAATCCCTTGCTCCAGTCGTCCATCAGAAAGAAATAAAGGCCTACGGGACAGTTCTTCAGCTTCAGGAACTCTTTGATCTGCGCAATCAGTATATAGAAGCAAAGGCACACCTGAAAAAGATACGGGTAAGCCTTACTACTACCAGCAGGGAATATGAACGTTTGAGGGCACTGAACGAAGATAACAAAAACGCTTCTGACAAGGCCCTTCAGGCTGCTGAGGCTGCCTGGCGTTCCGATGCGGCAGAGTCCCGTGTAGCACTGGAAACCATTCGTATACTGAGAGTAAAAACACGTCAGCAATGGGGTGATATCCTGACTCTGTGGTTGTTTCGCGGATCACCTTTACTGAATCGCATGATTCAATGCCAGGACGTACTCATTCAAATTACCTTACCACCTGATGCAGATATTTCATTACCCCCTGGGACTGCCAGAATACAGGTCTCGGATAGGACGTTTGTAACTGCGAGACTTGTTTCTCCGTCTCCACGCACAGACCCGCGTATTCAGGGAGCGAGCTTCTTTTATCTTGTTTCTACAAAGACAACGGCCATACTTCCAGGGATGAACATTCTTGCGTATCTGCCCGTCGGCCCGCAAGTCCAGGGGGGTGTTGTGCCCTCATCGGCTGTTGTCTGGTGGCAGGGCAAGGCATGGGTTTATGCGCAAATGGACCCTGAAAACTTTGTTCGGCGGGAGATTCCTACGGAAAGCCCTGTTGAGGACGGCTGGTTTGTCACAAAGGGTTTCACTCCGGGAGACCAACTCCTGATGAGCGGCGCGCAGTTGCTTTTGTCCGAAGAGTTCCGTGCCCAGATTCAGGTTGGGGAAGAAGGGATATCTCAATGAAGACCGAAGCGAAACGTTTATGGTGTGCAGCACTTATGCCATTCCTTGCCGAAGTTATCATGCACCTTCGGATTGCACCATGGTGGTCGCACTGGTTTCCCCTTCCGTGAAAGGAAAGACAGTATGCTTAACGCTATAGTCCAATTTGCACTCCGCTTCCGGGTTGTCACCGTCGCCCTGGCCGCTGCCTTTATCGGATACGGCATGTACACCCTCCCGCGGACAAGGTATGATGTTTTTCCCGAGTTTGCACCGCCGCAAGTCGTCATCCAGACCGAAGCGCCCGGACTTTCACCGGAACAGGTGGAAGTACTGGTTACACAACCTATCGAAAATGCCATTAACGGTGTGCCGAGGATCGAGTCGCTCCGTTCCAATTCGATCCAGGGGCTATCGGTCATCACCATGACGTTTCAAGTGGGGAGCGACATCTACCGTGCACGGCAGGTGGTAGCCGAACGCCTGGCAGTAGTAGTTGGGCAATTACCGCAACGGGTACATGCACCGGTTATGGCCCCATTAACGTCCTCCACTAGCGATGTGCTTCAACTGGGATTAACATCCGACAAGCTCTCATTGATGGATCTTAGGACCATTGCTGACTGGACGGTCAAACAGCGTCTTCTTTCAGTGCCCGGCGTTGCCAAGGTGGCTGTATTCAGTAGCGAGGTCAAGCAACTTCAGATTCAGGTACGACCTGATCGACTGCTCAAGTACAACATGGCTCTCAAAGATGTATTTGATGCGGCACGTCAGGCCACCGCCATTCGGGGAGCAGGTTTCATTGATAACGAAAACCAGCGCATAATACTCCAAACCGAAGGACAATCCCTCATCCCGGAACAACTGGCACGGACAGTCGTCTTATATCGGAACGGCGCCAGTGTGAAACTGGGTGATGTGGCGAAAGTTGTTGAGGCTCCGGAGCCTCCCATTGGCGCCGCCTCGATCAACGGATGTCCCGGTGTGATTCTGGTGGTCTCAGCCCAATACGGAACAAACACCCTTGAGGTAACCCGGAAGATAGAACAGGCACTGGAAGAACTCCTTCCCACTTTGAGTGCCCAAGGCGTTTCCCTTCATCCGCAACTTTTTCGGCCGGCAAACTTCATCCAGACGGCCATACGCAACATGAAGTCAAATTTACTCATCGGTGCTCTATTGGTCGTTATCGTGCCGTTTCTGTTTCTATTCAATTTCAGGACGGCTGCCATTTCCTGCACGGCGATTCCTTTGTCGCTGCTGGCAGCGGTAACTATATTGGGACGCCTGGGCTTCAGCCTCAATACAATGACATTGGGTGGACTGGCCATTGCGGTTGGGGATGTCGCAGACGACGCAATCATCGATGTGGAAAATATTTTCCGTCGCCTACGAGAAAACCGTCAATCGAAGAATCCACGGTCGGTCTTTCAGGTAGTGCTCGATGCCTCGATCGAGGTGCGGGGCGCCGTTGTTTATGCAACGTTTACCGTGTTGATGGTCTTTATCCCGATATTGACCATTTCAGGAGTGGAGGGTAGACTTTTTGCCCCGCTCGGCATCGCTTATATCGTGGCATTCCTTGCGTCTATGCTTGTCGCCCTCACAGTGACCCCTGCGTTGTGCATCTTGTTTCTTGCCCGCAAGGATATGCCGGAAAAGGAACCGCCCGTTGTGCGGTGGTTGAAAGAGCAATATCGCGACATTTTGCTTCGGGTCGAAAGACATCCACGGGTGGTAATCGGCGGTGTCGCAGGTTTTGTTGTTGCCGGATTATCGATACTCCCTTTCATGGGAGCTGGTCTACTGCCGGAACTTCGGGAAGGACACTTCATTATCCACATGTCTGCCGTACCAGGAACCTCTATTCAGGAATCACTACGCTTGGGAGGCCGGGTAACCAGCGAATTGTTGAAAATCCCTCAAATTCGTTCTGTTGCACAGCGGGTGGGAAGGGCGGAGTTGGCCGGCGATGTATTTGGAACCCACTACAGTGAGTCCAACGTGGATCTAAAACCACTGAAAGGAGAGGAGGAATTCGAGGTCGCTTTGTTTCAAATAAGAAAAGAACTCTCTCAGTTTCCCGGGGTAAACTTTGCCGTTAAGACCTTCCTCACAGAACGAGTAGAAGAGGTACTATCCGGCTACCGCGCTTCGGTAGTTATCAATATCTTTGGCAATGACCTTGATACGCTTGATCAAAAGGCTCAGGATGTAGCCAGGGTCATGAACCAAATCCCAGGAGCTACCGATGTCTACGTTCAGTCCCCACCTGGAACGCCTCAATTAGCGGTAAAGCTTCGGAAAGATGATCTTGTGCGCTGGGGTCTTGACCCGGTTGAAGTGCTCGATACCATTCGCACCGCTTATGAGGGTGTTGCAATCAGTCAGATCTATGATGGAAACCGTGTCTTCGATGTCTCTGTAATTCTTGACCCTATCGTTAGGAAGAATCTTGTGCATGTTGGGTCATTACCTCTGCGGAATTCAGCTGGTACATACGTCCACCTGCGCCAGATTGCCGACATTTACGAGACTTCTGGACGATACGTGGTACTCCACGAAGGGGCTCGACGGGTTCAGACGGTGACCTGCAATGTGACAGGGCAGGATTTAAATTCCTTTACCGTAGAGGCAAAAAAACGAATTCATTCTCTGATTTCGTTTCCTCCCGGAACGTATGTTGTATTTGGTGGGGCGGCTGAGGCTCAGGCACAATCCAGAAGAGACTTTCTGATCCATTCCTTACTGGCGGGACTTGGTGTTGTATTTCTCCTGTCAATCGCTACGAAACATTATCGCAACTTATTGTTGATTCTGCTGAACCTGCCCTTTGCACTCGTGGGCGGTGTGCTCGCCGTCTTTGCTACTGGAGGATGGCTTACACTTGGCGCACTGGTCGGCTTTGTCACCCTCTATGCGACGACGATGCGGAGTTCTATTATGATGATTTCCCATTATGAGCACCTGGTATCCGAGGAAGGTATGACCTGGGGTCTGGAAGCTGCAATTCGGGGTGCTTCGGAACGGCTCACCCCTATATTGATGACTGTCTTGACAACTTTATTGGGTCTGTTGCCATTGGCCATCGGCAGCGGGGCCCCTGGTATGGAGATTGAAGGTCCTATGACTCAAGTGATTCTTGGTGGTCTTACAACATCAACCATACTTGTCCTCCTTGTCTTACCAATTCTGACGCTTAGGTACGGACGATTTGAAAAGAAAAATCAAGCAACGTAGAATACTAAAGAGGAATTGGATTGAAAAAGAAAGGTTATTCTATCTAAGTGGCATTATTTAGTCGAGAAAACCATATGAGACCTGTCCTGATGACAGCCATTACATCGATTGTAGGTGTGGTTCCCCTTGCAATAGGGATGGGGGCAGGCTCAGAGATTCAACAGTCTATGGCGATCGTCCTTATTGGTGGTCTTGTTACCTCCACACTCATCATCCTCATTGTCCTTCCCGCTGCGTACGGGCTTTTCCAAAAATTTATTGAAGGCAGGAGGCTAAATGAAGAGCGTTACTGATTCAGTCATGTTCAAACACAGGGGATTTGTTGGAGTTATTTGCCTGTTACCGGTAGGAATTACCGTGATTTTTAGCTCCCCATTTATTGCGGAAAATAGTCTCACTGATTTTATCACGGACGTTCTGGGATGGTTCTGTTTCGGGCTCTATGTAACCTTTCGAATATGGGCTACCTTGTATGTCGGCGGACGCAAAGATAAAGAATTACAGACTCAAGGACCATATTCTGTCACCCGCAATCCTTTGTATTTGGGGACATTTTGCTTTGCGTTATCCATCTCATTCTTTTTGGAGAGTATTTCGCTGGTGGTAGCAACGATACTAGCAATTGCAATTTACTCGCGATGGGTAATTGCAACCGAGGAAGAGGTTCTCTCAGAAAACTTTTGGGGACACTTTTTCAAATTTATGTCAAAAACACCCGCTTATTCCGCGTTTTTCTCATTATTATGCTGCTACAGATTTTGTAGAAGTTAATCGCAGGGGCACTTGAAAACTGAAGGGAAACGATTATGGTTTGCAGCGTTGTTACCTGTTATTATCGAACGTATTATGTACCTTCGAACTGTTCCATGGTGGCCACTGGTTTATCCTTTCCTAAAGGAAAGACACAGTACGAGGCACAATTATTCATTCTGGTACATATGAAGATAACAAAATTATTGTAAACCCTGAAGAGGAGGATACGACGAGGCAATGGAAGAGTACAGGAAGGCTATTGACGCAGACCCAACGTGTGCCATCGCCCATTTCAACCTTAGTATTGTGTATGATAAAAAAGGTATGAAGCTATGTTTGAAATATATCTCTATGTTCATATGGATAATTTTGGGATTACTCATTCACGAGACGATATTTGCCCAAGATGTCCCATTGATTTCTTTTACATTAAAAGATCAGTTTGACAGGGAATACACGGAGAAAAGTTTTTCTGATAAGATTTTGGTTGTCATTGCAGGTGATAGAGATGGCAGTAAGTTCAGCGATAGTTGGCAGCAGGCAATCTATGATGCGTTGGAGAAAAGGCAGATAGCAGAACAAGTTCAGTTCATCAGGGTTGCTGACTTGAGAGGTGCCCCATGGTTTCTGTATAGCTTTATTAAGGGAAAATTTCCGAAAGAAAAAGACCATTGGTCATTAATGGATTGGAAAGGTATTTTTGCTACTACGTATGGATTCGAACTGAAGTCTTGTAATATCTTGGTTTTTGATCACCAACAACGCCTTGTTTATAAAACTAACGTTCAAAAACTCGACCCTCAGAAATTAGAAGAGATCATGACTCATGCGAACTAAAAAACCCTTCATGTTTCAAAAGGAGGATTTTAGACGGTGGGGGCCACCCCCGGAAAGGAACAAAATTGTCTACAACCCTGAAGGTGTTTCTGCCGAAGAAGTTTTGAATGCCTCCCTTGAAGAGTTACGCACAAAGAAAATAAAGGATCATAGATATAGAAATTTATAATTAGAAGATTATGTCAAAGTTTAAAACACTAGTCTAAAAGAAAAACATTCCTTAGTTCTTCGTTGATTTTAGAAATAAAAATCCAGTATACTGCTGTATTATTGAAAAGTGGATTTCATTATTTTATAAAGCCTTTACAGCGCTAACTACGTTATTCATTAACATGAGTCTAACTACACCAGTTAATAATACCCGTTTAATTGCAATCTGTATCATACTGTTTACTTCGTTTCTCTTCCTCTTTAATATTGGAAAAAGGGATTTGTGGGCGCCTGACGAACCGCGATATGCGCAGGTGGCAAAAGAAATGAAGGATAGTGGCAATTTTATTGTCCCCCATTTAAACAGCGCCCCCTACCCGGATAAACCACCGCTCCTGTTCTGGCTCATCAATGTGTTTTCCATTCCTTTCGGAAAGATTACCGCCCTCTCTGCCCGTCTGCCTTCTGCATTAGCAGGGATTGGGTGTTGTGTTGCCTTGTTTTATTTTTCAAAAAGCTTATTTCAAAATACGAGAATAGCTTTATTTTCAAGCCTTATCCTTGCCACCAGCACAAAGTTTCTGTGGATGGCGCACCGCGTGGCATTTGACGTCATCCTTACCTTTTTCGTAACGATGGCAATTTTTTGTTTTTATAAAGGGTATGTATTACGACGAGGTCAATACCCTGTTCCTCCCTCTT
Organism: Candidatus Brocadiaceae bacterium; assembly: GCA_046350595.1. Classification (GTDB taxonomy): domain Bacteria; phylum Planctomycetota; class Brocadiia; order Brocadiales; family Brocadiaceae; genus JAHFOW01. Next base: position 15,754 of record JAXMAC010000077.1, read on the forward strand.
TGCCCCCCCCTTCGCAAAAAAGCGAAGAAAAGAAATCATTACTTTATTATACCCTCTTTTACGTCTTCATGGCGCTAGGGGTGCTTACCAAAGGCCCTGTAGGATTTATCCTTCCCTTTTGTGCCGTGTTAACCTATCTCATCATAAAGAAGGACGTTAGGGTTTTAAAAGAAACCAGACCCTGGATCGGTGGCGTGTTGTTTTTTCTTATCGTATTTGCCTGGGTTTATTTGGCGAGTATCTACGGTGGCAAAGCATATACGCATCAAATCCTTTTTAAACAAAACGTCGGAAGATTTGCCAGTTCTTTTGCCCATAAGAGGCCGTTTTATTATTATTTCATAAATTTCCCCATAAACTTCGTACCATGGTGTGTTTTCATTCCCTCTATTTCAACATATCTGTCTAAAAAAGCAGGACGAAAGAAGATACCGGACATCCTGTTCCCCGTTATCTGGTTTGCCGTTGTCTTTGTCTTCTTTTCCATCGTATCGGGGAAAAGGGATATCTACGTCCTGCCGCTTTACCCTGCAGCATCACTCATTACTGCATGGTTTTTGAATGAGTTTATTGTGCAATTTAAAGATGCGCAATTTAAGAAGATCGGTTACCTCCCGTGTTATGTACTGGGATATCTTGCATGGGTATTGGGAATTATGCTTCCCATTGGCATATACAAATTCTCCCCTGAAAATATATCTTCAACGTTTCCTTTTGTAGTAATTCTCCTTGTCGGCGGCTTTTTCATGTTACGGTTTTTACGATATGCCAGAATCATTCCTTTTTTATTTGCCCTTATTTTCACAATCTTTTTTGTGTTTAATGTAAGCACCCTGAAGGCTATACCCATTGTGAATCAATATAAATCCGCACGTGAAATTTGTGAAAGGGCGAAGGCTGTGATGAAACCTGATGAGAAACTGGCTCTGTATAAATTTTTTGGAGATCCCTACCTGTTTTATACACAAAGAAACTATCTGGATGTTATCGATACAGCGGATAGCCTGAAGCAATATCTCAGTTCAAACGATCGGGTATTTCTTTTCATGCAGGAAAAAGATTATAAGAAGATATTAAAATCTCAGGAACTGCCCCTTTTTATATTAGAAAGGGATTCCGTTGGCCACCGCGCCATGCTCTTTGTTTCGAATAGAGATATGTAAACAATACGTTAACCGCTATCGAAGGCCGTATCGTAACTTTTCACAAGTTGTTGCCTGGCCCAAAAAATCTTAATTAGGCCTTCGGCGACTTCTATAACAGCGTAGTGGCAAGGCGCGCCGTGCGACCACCGGATCGGATAAAATTAATATAAAT
>JAXMAC010000078.1:0-12935 GCA_046350595.1 Candidatus Brocadiaceae bacterium
ATGTATCCACCGCTATGGAGGTGTTCCTGCCTACATCTCCATTACTGTCTACCATCTGCGTCTGCCACGTATCGGCGGAAGCGTTTAGAACAACCGCAAACACAAACGAAAGCACAAAACACAGGACAGATAAATACCTTTTGCAACTCATAATCTTCCCCTTTCTTTACGCATAAAAATGTACACAAAACCTTCATGGTAAACATGTTCAATGCAAAATATAAAATTAGCATGCATAGCTTGCAATATTGTAGAGTAGAATGGGCTTTTCTACTTTACTCATGTAGTATTTTTAGATTTCATTATAGGTGACAGGAACAGTTCCAGAAGTTTGTCAGTAACCGTATTCCAATAGTTAGAATCTAACTTAGGCCTTTGTTCCCCCCCAACTTGGTAAGAGATGTTGTTATGGCAATACCCGCCTTTTCTGCCAAACTACAGGGCAACATGAGTAAAATGGAAAAGCCACTTGTAGAAAATAGTTAAAGAAAAGACTTAACATTTTCGTAAATGATTATAGCTTGCCGATAAATCTAACAACCTCCTTTGTCCCTCTTATAAAGGGATACATAGGGACAGGGGCTCTTTACACAGGCCTTTGTTTCGTCGGCCTGCCGCTTGGCAAGACACGTTATATTCTGCATATCTTTTCTACTTAACTTCACAGTAAACGCCTTTATTCCCCGCAGACTTCCCAGTAAAGCGTATTGTGCTGGCTATAATAGTGTAAATTCATTAAGCAGATGGCGTTCTTTAATCCAGTATTTAAGACCAAAGTGCTTCGCTCTCGCTCGCAATGACGTTTACATGTCTGATTATTTAAACCGTTCACTATAAATATGGTTATCTCTTTAATGAGTTAATAAGTCCCCGTGCCTTATGTAATGTCTCCTCGTATTCATCCTCTTCATGGGAATCCGCAACGATACCGCTGCCAACCTGAAAGTATACACGGCTGCCTTTCATGATAAAGGTGCGTATAGCAATGTTCATATCCATATTTCCGTTAAATCCGATATAACCAATAGCGCCGGTATACACGCTGCGCTGGTTGGGTTCAAGTTCATCAATAATTTGCATAGCCCGGATCTTGGGCGCTCCGGTAATCGACCCGCCAGGAAACGTGGCTCTGAGCAAATCAATAATATCATGGTGCTCGTGTAAATCACCTTCAATGGTGGCAACCAGGTGATGTACCGTAGGGTACGTCTCAAGCACTTTTTTTTCTGTTACCCTGACGGTTCCAAACTTGCACACACGTCCAAGGTCATTACGCTCGAGGTCAATAATCATGGTAAGCTCCGCATCATCCTTTGGACTGGAAAGTAAATCCTGTTTCAATGTCTCATCGGTTTTTGAATTCCCTCCCCGTGGCCGCGTCCCCTTGATGGGGCGGGTCTGGACATGACTATCGAGGACGTTCAGGAATCGTTCCGGTGAAGAACTGATAATCGCACTATCGTCAAACATCAAATAACTGGAAAATGGTGCAGGATTTACCGCGCGTAATTTTTTATAAAGTTCATGTGAAGGGATGTGAATGGAAGATTCTATCCGTTGGGAAAGGTTAACCTGATAGACATCACCGGCTGATATATAATCTTTAATACGTCTGATAGCGCCCAGATACTGTTCCCTGGTAAAATTAAATTGTAATGGCGTTTCCGTTATTTCCCGTGCGATTGGCTGATCGGATGATGTATATTCGGGTGCACATTTTTTTTGTAACGTATCAATGATCTGTTCCATTCTGTCCGCCAGGGCATCATCAAAACCAAAGTCTATTCCGATTACAGAGCACTTTTCCAGGAGGTGGTCGTATGCGATGATCAGGTCATAGAACCCCATATACAAATCCGGCAGTCCAATATCGTCTATCGCCTTGCTGGGTAATTGCTCGATAAAATGGCAAAGTTCATACCCCAGGTAACCGACTGCGCCACAGGGAAAGGGAATGGACTCCAAAGAAGTTTCCACAGGGAATTGCCTTAATAATTCACGCAGGTGTTCAAAGGGATTCCCTTCAATCTCAAGGGTGCCGTCTTTATCGGTTAAAGTGATGGCGCGGCGTTTGGATTTCATAACGAGGAAAGGGTTATAACCCAGAAAAGAATACCTCGAAATTCCCTTTATGGGCAATGCGCTGTCGAGAAAAAACAGGTTCTTGTTTGAAATAAACCGGCAAAATGCCTCTGTCGGCAGGCAGGCATCTTTGACTTCCCGAATAAGAATCTCACCAGCCATAGAATTGTTTAACCCCGTGTTTTATACAAAATGGGATACTCATATTAATACCAGTTTTGCGGTTTTATAGTGACGGCCTCAATTATCATAATGTTTCATGTTGAGCAATTACAATCCTGGAGAAACGCAAAATCTTACGTCTCTCCCTGTGCATTTTCAAAATTGCAGTTTTATCGGAAAAACTCCTCTATAATCTAGATGTGATGTAAAACTTTGTCAAGGTAAATCGCCTGATTTGCGCCGTAAAAAGCCAGTTTTATTCTTGTTAATGAACAACAAGTATGCTAACATCGGATGCTATTACGAAATTACCCGTTTTCTGCCGGCAGAGACAGGGCAACGTCTTGTCTGTCCTGATTGTAGAGACGCAAGATTTTGCGTCTCTACATGCGCATTTTTTAAGTCACCGTAAGGCATAATTTATGTATAGGAATTTCAAACGATCATGTGGTGGCAAGGCGCGCCTTGCACTACGCTGTTATAGAAGTCGCCGAAGGCCTAATTCATGGTTAATGGTTTTGAACTATGCAGGATTACGTAAATAAATACCTGGCCCATATCGAACACGACAAGAATTTTTCAGAGCAGACGCTGCGGGCCTACCGGAATGACTTGGATCAGTACCTTTCATTTCTTCTGAGTGAGAATTGCAATGATCTGGGAAATGCCAACCGCTTACTTTTAAGAAAATTCCTTGCGTTCCTGAAAAACCAGAACTATTCAAGAACTACAATTGCACGTAAATTAGTAGCCATTCGCTCCCTTTACAAATTCCTCTGCCGGGAAGGTATTTTGGAATGTAATCCGGTGGAAAATATTCGCACCCCGAAGCTGGACAGGAACCTTCCTGAATTCATGAGTGTCAATGAAACTGAGGCGCTTTTAAATATACCGGATGCACATACCGTTCCCGGTATGCGTGACAGGGCTATCATGGAGACCTTATACAGCACCGGTATGAGGGTAAGCGAGCTGGCGGGACTTGATATCACGGATGTGGATTTTCTGAATGAGGTTGTTAAAGTAAAAGGGAAGGGAAAGAAGGAACGTTTAATTCCCATTGGAAATCATGCATTAAATGCCATACGATTATACATGGAAAAAAGGGGTTCGGAAAATAAGGCGCTTTTTTTAAATAAACGAGGAGGCCGTCTTACCGACCGCAGTGTGGCGAGGATGTTAGAAAAATACGTTAAAAAGGGTGGGTTAAACCATAAAATCTCTCCCCACACCTTCCGCCACAGTTTCGCAACCCATCTGTTGGATCACGGCGCCGACCTGCGGTCTGTGCAAGAGTTGCTGGGGCACGCAAACCTCTCAACAACCCAGATTTATACCCACATAACCACCGAACGGCTAAAACAGGTATACGATAAGGCACATCCAAGGGCGTAGCATAACTCTTCAAATATTCACTGCTTATGAAATTGATTTACATTTCAATGAAAATGTAGTAAAATTTTATATATTATGTATTTGTATTTCGAACTCGGATAGAAAAAACATCCGAATCGTTTTTATCCCTGTTCAATTTTCAAGAATTTGCGGGTAAATGGAGGTATATGAGAACGGTAATTACCGGTGGCGCTGGATTTATTGGTTCTCATTTATGCGATCATCTCGTTGAGCGGGGGCATGAGGTTATATGTATTGACAATCTGCTGACGGGTAAGGCAGAAAATATTGCTCATTTGATAGGAAATAGCTGTTTCCGCTTTGTAAAACACAATGTAAGCGATTATATTTATGTCGATGGGCATGTTGATAATATATTGCATTTCGCGTCACCGGCCAGTCCTTTAGATTATCTTGAATATCCTATACAAACGCTCAAAGTCGGCTCCCTGGGCACGTTAAACAGCCTGGGTTTGGCAAAGGTAAAAAAGGCGAAGTTCCTCCTGGCATCTACCTCTGAGGTATATGGAGACCCTCAAATACATCCTCAAAAAGAAGATTATTGGGGACATGTAAACCCCGTAGGCCCCCGGGGGGTTTATGACGAGGCAAAACGGTTTGCCGAGGCAATGACTATGGCATATCATCGTTACCATCGTGTGGATACCAAAATCGTAAGGGTATTCAACACCTATGGGCCAAGAATGCGGATTAAAGACGGGCGTGCGCTTCCGAACTTCATGTACCAGGCGTTGAGGAACGAAGATATTACCGTCTATGGCAACGGTTCGCAGACAAGGAGTTTTTGTTATGTCTCCGACCTCGTTGACGGTATCTATCTTTTGTTGAATTCGGACGAACATGAACCTTTGAATATTGGCAACCCTGAGGAAATAACTGTCCTTCAGTTAGCAAAGGAAATTATTGCGCTCACGGAGAGTAAAAGCAAGATCATATACAAACCACTTCCCGTTGACGATCCCAAGATCCGACAACCGGACATTTCTAAAGCAAAGAGGATTTTAGGTTGGGAACCAAAAATCTCACGCGACGAGGGACTCCTTAAGACACTGAATTATTTTAAAGATGTTTTGTCGAATAACTGAATTGTAGAGACGCAAGATTTTGCGTCTCTCCATACGCATTTTTTAAGTCGCCGAAGGCTTAATTTAAATTGCATAGAAATATTCATTAAATATTATATCATGAAAAAAATACTGGGCATCTATGGCAGTCCCCGCCGGAATGGAAACTCAGATATCCTTCTGAACAATGCTTTGCAAGGGGCTGAGGCAAAAGGTTCGGTTGTTGAAAAGATCATTGTTCGTGATTTACCGATCGCACCCTGTAATTCCTGCGGAGGTTGTTATGTGAACGGGGTTTGTGTCATAGGGGACGAAATGCAAAAAATGTACACAAAACTTGTGGATGCCGATGGAATTATTGTCTCATCCCCCATTTATTTTATGGGTGTAAGCGCACAGTTGAAGGTATTTATAGACCGATGTCAGGCATTTTGGGCACGGAAGTATATACTCCACAAATCCATCCGGGAGGACGGCAGATTTGCAAAAGGCTTTTTTATTGCAACCGCAGCCCGTAACCCCGTTGAAAACTTGTTTAGCGGCGCCATACAGACAATAAGGGCATTTTTTCATGTTTCGGATACACACTATGCGGGTAATATATTATGCGCCGGATTAGAAGAAAAAGGTGCTGTCAATAAGAAACAGGAATTGTTACAGCAGGCATTTGAGGCGGGAAAAAACCTGATGATATAACTCGGCTTTAGCTTTGAAAGAGGTAACTTCAGGCTGTGTGTCCGCTCACACCCTGAAGGATTGAGTTACATAATTACATAGCGCAGCTACGCCGCAACCGATTTTCTTGTGAAAGTGGGGAGATTGCTTCGGAAAAGACCCTCGCAATGACACTTACTATGTACTTTGATGGCACACAGCACGTTGTCATTGCGAGCGGAGCGAAGCAATCTTTCCATCATAAACAAAGTTCACCTCCTGAAAGGAAGTACATGGGATTGTGAAAAAACGTACAAAAAAAAGAAGTTTTTACAGAGTAATACTATAATGTGACGAGAAAGTATTTACAGAGGTATTAAAAGAATAGTTAATTATGAAAGAACAGGAAACCGAAAAAAAAGACGAGAGACAGCACCGATGTCCTGGCGAACCCTATACGATCAGTGATTCCGTATGCAGGGGCAGGCAGCGTGTGCGTTATCCGAAATGCAATGTGTGCCTGGACAAGGTGGAACCCGCGAGTTTCAGCCAGCCTCACGCAGAGTTTAAATTGTCGATGGATATCTTTAAGAGTTACGATATTCGTGGAAGATATCCGTCGGAACTCGATGACCAGACGTCGCGCAAGATCGGCGTTTCTATGGCCCAATTTTTTAAAGAGAAAAATCCCAATGCAAGGAATATCGTTGTTGGGAGGGATATGAGAACATCGTCCAAATCCCTTACCAATGCCCTGATTGAGGGATTGTGTACTGCGGGATTGAATGTTATTAATATTGGCGTTGTTTCCACCGAAATGACGTATTTTGCCGTAGGGAATTACCAATACGACGGCAGCGTCATGGTTACTGCTTCTCATAATCCCGCGGAATACAATGGGTATAAGATATGCAGAGAGCAAGCCATCCCTGTCAGCTTTGAAACAGGGATAGAGCGCATAGCAAAACTGACGAGGCAATACCATCCGCCGCGGGGAGAACAACTCGGCAAGGTTGTGATGAGCGATATTTTTAAGGATTACAAAAAGCATGTCTTAAAATTTGCTTCCAACCTCAGACATCTCCGCGTGGTGGTTGATGCAGGAAATGGCATGGCGGGCAAGACCGTTCCTCTGATCTTTGATGGACTTCCGGTTGAAATTATTCCACTCTATTTTGAACTGGACGGCAGTTTCCCCAACCACGAGGCGAATCCCCTGAAGCCTGAAAATATGGCCGATCTCCAGAAGAAGGTGCGTGAAACACGGGCACATCTGGGGGTTGCCTTTGACGGTGATGCGGATCGCTGTGTGTTTGTTGATGAGATGGGAAGGATTATTGGAAGCGATATTATCACTGCATTGCTTGCACGACAATTCCTCGAACGGGAAAAGGGAGCGGCAATTTTATACGATGTCCGTTCAAGCTGGGTCGTTCCTGAAGAAATAAAGGCATCGGGCGGCGTGCCTTACCGTGAACGCGTGGGCCATGCTTATATGCGGGCTTCTCTTCGGGAGAAAAAGGCTGTTTTCGGGGGAGAGTTGGCAGGGCACTATTATTTCAGGGATAACTATTATTCAGATTCAGCTATGGCAGCCTTCCTTATGGTACTGGAGATTTTAAGTATCCGGCGTGTTCCTTTTTCCAATATCATTGCGCCACTCAGGCGTTATTATGCTACGGGCGAAATCAACTTTGAAGTGGAAGATAAGGACGCAAAGATCATAGAGATTGAAAAGAAATTTTCAAACGGCAAGATAGATCATCTTGACGGCGTTACGGTGGAATATCCGGATTGGTGGTTTAATGTCAGAAAATCTAATACCGAACCGTTACTCCGGTTGAATCTGGAGGGCAAAACACCGGAGATCATGGACAAGGGAAAAAGACTGCTCCTCGGTATTATTCAGGGTAAATCCCCTTAAGGGACGGATTTTCGCAAGATAAAGATTTTTCCCGTGATAAACGGTTTCTTAGTTAAAATTTTATACAGGTGGATTATTTATGTTTGCTTTTTATCGGAAGGTAAAAAAGTATTCGCGTATGTGCTTATCTATGGCATGCGTAGCTCTTTTTGTCTTTAACGCACATCAGATACTCTGGGCCAAGCATCCGGCCAGGACAGTTAGAGAAGAGGCATTTTATGTCAAGTTTAACAAGGGGTTATTATCGGTAAAACTGAAAAATTCTCCGATGAAAAAGGCATTAGAAGAAATCCTGAAGCAGAGCAGATCAAAGATGTGGCTGAACGATACCATCGAAGATGTCGTTACCATAGAGTTTCAAGATGTCCCTATCAGGGAAGGGGTGCGCAGAATACTCAAAGGTAAGAATTATGCATTCATCTATTCCCCGCTTCATTTTAAAGAAGGTAAACTCACCATCGTTAGTTCGAATAGGTCTGATGAAGCTTCTATGCCGGAAGAGAGGATCGTTTCCCAAAGGAAACCTATGCCCGCTGTGGCCAAACATACGAAACCGACCGAAAGACCCTCATTTGAAAACCTTATGAAGGATGCGCTGGGACACGAAGATGCGGACAAGAGAGAAGAAGCTATTATTGCATTGGGTGAAAGCAAGGATAAGAGGGCGATAGAAGTTATTTCAAAGGCGCTGTCAAACGACCCCAGCGAGGACGTACGGTTAAGTTCAATTGACGCCCTGTTGGAAATTGGCGATAAAACGGTTGTCGAACCCCTTTCGTCTGCGCTGAAAGACAAGGAACCCTGGGTGCGTGAAAGCGCTGTAGAGGCCCTTGCCTCAATAGGCGGAAACGAAGCTCTCGAGTTTATTAAAAGCGCGCTCAACGATACCGACAGCTCCGTCCGTGACCTGGCGCAGGAGACACTCGATGAATTGAAGGGTGGGGATAATTAAGAATACCATGAAATTCGCTTTAACAGGAGCGAATTGGTTACCACCGACACTGATGAAAATGCCATGGCAAGCCCTGCATACTCAGGTTTTAGACTTATACCAAAAAACGGATACAAAACCCCAGCGGCAATGGGGATGCCGATAATGTTATAAAAAAATGCCCAAAAAAGATTTTGCTTGATTTTGGTCAATGTCTGCCTGCCCAGGTGAATAGCCCGCACGACATCCATCATATCATTTTTAACTAAAACAATATCCCCCGTTTCCTTTGCAACATCCGTCCCCGCCCCAATGGCTATACCCACGTTGGCCTGGGCCAGGGCCGGGGCGTCATTAATGCCGTCGCCGACCATGCCTGCCTTCAGCCCCTCTTTCTGCAAGTTTTTTATAATTTCCCTCTTTTCTACCGGCATCACTTTCGCGCGGTATTCTTTGATGCCGACTTCTGAGGCAACTGCCTTTGCTACCCGTTCGCTATCACCTGTTAACATAATTGTTCGTATATCCAGGCTTGTTAACCGGGGCAGTATCTCCCGTGCATTTTGTTTTATTTTATCCCTAAGAGCGATGAGTCCCACGAGTGTCTTGTCATACGCTGCATATACGAGGGATTTTCCCTGTAATTCAAATGACCCTGTCTTCTCCCGTACCTCATCCATTGTTACCCCATGTGCTTTCAGGAGGCCTTCACTTCCGACAATCAGCTCCTTTTCCTTATACCAACACGTAATACCACTTCCAGGTTCCTCATGAAATTCCCGAACCTGATCCCAGGCAATGTTTCTGGTTTTTGCTTCATCCACCACCGATTGTGCGAGGGGGTGGTTTGAAAAACTGCACCCGGCAGCAGCAAGGGTAATTAATTCAGATTCGTTCAAAGAGTGTAAAGGTACAACATCCGTTATCACAAAGCGACCCTCGGTGATCGTCCCCGTTTTATCAAATACGAGGGTATCGAGCCGTGCAATCTCCTCAAGGGCGCTTGCTCGTTTTATGAGGATGGCATGTTCAAGCCCAATACCGCAACCCACCATGATAGCTGTAGGAGTCGCAAGTCCCATGGCGCACGGACATGCAATTACCATAACCGCAATCGCCGTTTTTAACGCCCAGAGAAAGGGCTGGCCGCCACTATAATGAGGAAACAAGAAATACCAGCAGACAAAGGTTGCCATGGATAATCCTACAACTATCGGAACAAAGATGTTCGACACCTTATCTGCAAATCGCTGGATGGGCGCCCTGTCCATCTGGGCATCTTCAACCATCGTGATAATGTGTGATAATACGGTTTCCTCTCCCACCTTAATTGCCTTTGCAACGAGAACACCCGTTTTATTTATCGTAGCCCCTATCACACGGTCGCCTTTTTGTTTTACCACAGGGATAGATTCACCCGTCACCATCGACTCATCTACAGCCGAAACACCCCCGACTACCTCGCCATCCACGGGGATGATCTCCCCAGCCCGAACAACGACTTTATCATCAACCTGAAGGATAGATGCGCTTACCTCAGTTTCGCTTCCATCCGGCAAGAGTAACCGCGCCCTGTCTGCCTGGAGTTTTGCTAATTTCTGGAGCGCCAGACTTGCCCTTCCTTTGACCCTCTCTTCCAGAAATTTCCCGATGCGAATAAAGGTAATCAACATTACTGTTGTCTCGAAAAATGCGTGACCCTGCAACCCGAAGCTGCCAAACAGTGCAAAGATGCTATACGTATAGGAGGACAAAACGCCTAACGATACCAACACGTCCATATTGGCAAAGAGATTTTTTACCGACTTGTAGGCGCTTACAAAAAAGTCCATACCGGGACCCAGTATCATCATGGTGGCAATAATCATGAACGTGTACGGCATAGAGGGATGGTGCAAAGCAACTATAGGCCCGTACATCAGGAACATCATAACAAGGGAAGCCACGATGCTCACGATAAGCCAGCCAAATTGGAACGAGGTCTTTGTGGTTTGATCGGGATGCACACGTTCCTGAGCGCTGTAACCAATGTCCTTTATATAAGAAAAGATGTCTGTTTTGCTGACAACATCAGTGTCATAGATTGCCATTCCTGTTGAGTTAGAAAAATTAACGCGAACAAATTTAATCCCTTTAAAATCCTTCAACCGACGTTCGATGTTCATTGCACAATTTACGCAGTGCATGCCGGTAATATCAAATTTTATTGTCTGTTCAGCCATATTGCGCCTTAACGTTCAGGAAATTCAGCGACGGTTCTCAAAATCACCCGCGCGGGGCTTCCGTCACCGTCTCTTATTTTTAATGGAAGGGCGATAAGCTCATACTCTCCCGCTGTTACCACCCGTAAATCAAGACCCTCAAGAATAATAACACCATTTTTTAAAAGGATGTGATGGGTATCTGTGCACAGAAATTTATCTACAGAAAGATAGTCGATTCCTACGAGCCTTACGCCATTATCGACGAGGCACCGTGCAGCTTCTCCGGTAATGTAGACAAAATCTTTTTGAAATACCGAAAGGTTCCAATAAGCAGAGTTGACGGTCTTAAAGAGAACACGCTGCGTGTTCTTTAATTGCAACGATTTCAGTTCATCGAGACCGATCTTTTCCCTGTTTTGTATCTCGAAAACCGTTGCCTTTCCTATAAGATAGTCAAGAGGAATCTGGTCTACAGCGATACCCCCTTCTTCGTAGTGATAGGGTGAGTCGATATGAGTCCCGCAATGTGAACTAAATTTCAGTTCTGATATATTACAGGAATCGCCGTGAGAAATTGAGCTTGTTTTTTGAATGAATATTGGTGGATCAGCAGGCCATGTGAGAAGGTTATTTGTAATGGGGAGGGTGATGTCGAAGAAGTTCGCCATGTATGAATTTGAGGAGTACGTTTAAGACAGAAAGCAATCTCCCGCGGGTAAAATTGTCCACGATTAAACCAGCCGAGAAAACATTAAGAAATTGAGATATTGTGCAAATATAATTGCACATCTTCTCAACCTCTATCGATTAACGTGACGTTAAATTTGAAGCCACCTTGAGCATTTCGTCGGTACTGATATCCGATGTCAGGCAGTAGGTACTGCCTTCTTCTTCCCATAACACCGCATTGAATCCACGACAATTTCCCACATAAAATTCCTTTGTATTGAATTGTACTTTTTCAAGGTTTCTCATGGGGAGGCCGCTACCGCGTACTACCTGGAGGGTTAATTTATTTCCGCCTTTGTTGAAAATGACGCAGGAACTGTCTGTGCCGCAAATTCGGACAGGCAATCCGCCAACTACGCGTATCTGGTCTGAATTGAGAAGGGGAGAAGAATTACCCTGGCCGACATTTAATTTACTTCCAAAATAATCAGTTATATTTCCCACAACGGATGTGTTTTCGTTGAATACCAGGTTGTCACTGACTGCCTGCATATGGTTCTTTACAGCATTGTCGACAATTGAAATCTGGTCATTTGAATAAAATCCATAGTTCGAATAATAAAAAATACCTCCTGTAATAAGAAGGAGGAGTGATGCTGCAACGGCGTATGAACGGGGAGAAAAGAATAAACGGGTAATTTTTTGTTTGGAAGCGGTTTCCTGAGTTACAGATTCTTTGTTAATTGCTGCGATACCTTCGATAATTCTGTGATGGAGGCGCAGGGGGGCTTTGGTGTTTATACAATGCGCCTTGACAAGCGCCCGAATACCTTTTTCAAACTCATATCTTTGACGACACGCGCTGCAATTATCTAAATGTTTCTTTACGATAATTCCATGGGTATCGTCTATTTCCCTGTCCATGTACTCATAAAGATATTTCACTGCTTCAATGCACGACATCATTTTTTCCTCTTAATAAAACCCTTATCTTTTGCATATTCCCAGAGACTTTTCTGAAGTAACTTCCGGCTACGATTCAACCTCGACTTTACGGTACCAATCGGCACATTGGTGATTTCCGCAATGTCCTTGTAAGATAATTCTTCCACATCAGAATATAAAATAACCTCCCGGTATTCTAATGGCAAGCTGTCAATTGCGTGTTTTATATCATCATCCACCATTAAGTTATCAAGATCATTATATTTATCTTCCAAAGAGTCTACCAGTTCTTCCCTGTTTTCCTGCTTATTCGCAAAATTTACATTCAGCGCTTCGATATCATCATAACCAACTTCGCCAGGCGTATTCACCGCTTTTCTGTACTTGTTGATAAAGGTATTCCGAAGTATCTTATACAACCATGCCTTTACATTCGTGCCTTTCTGAAAGGTATCGAAGAAACGATAAGCTTTTAAATACGCCTCCTGAACAAGGTCTTCTGCTTCCTCTTTATTGAACACTAACCGCACTGCCATATTGTAGAGGGAATCAATATGCCCAAGGGCAATCTCTTCAAATTCTTTTTTTCTCGTATTTTCTTCCCTCATTGACAAAAATTTCCTTTTTTAAAAACAATAAAATGTTCAATAAAGTTCCTGAATTGTTTTTTTATTATATAAATATTTATGAATACATTCAAGGCAATAAAAACCCCTTCCTGGGGAGTTTTACAGACAGCAGATACCTTGCACAAATAAAAGGAAAATTCCTATGATATAACCTTTCTTTGTGTTATTGTTAATACAGAGAATATTTAAATTGTATAGGAATTTCAATACTGTAGAGACGTAAAATATTGCGTCTCTACATGCGCATTTTCAAGT
>JAXMAC010000078.1:12945-16494 GCA_046350595.1 Candidatus Brocadiaceae bacterium
TCTTTTTCCAGGGGCCCTATGAATAATTTAATGTATAGGAATTTCAAACGCACCATGTTGTCGACCCCCCCCCCCCCCCACTACGCTGTTATAGAAGTCGCCGTAGGCCTGATTTATTTGATAATTCTGGAGGTCACGCCAACAAAACATAATGAATATATTATTAATATACCCTGAATTCCCGGATACATTTTGGAGTTTCAAACACGCCCTTAAGTTCATACGCAAAAAATCCTCCTTTCCACCATTAGGCCTCCTGACGGTTGCCGCAATGCTGCCGTCAGAGTGGTCAAAGCGGTTGGTTGACGTCAATGTGACAAGGCTCACGGACAAAGACCTGGCATGGGCGGATTATGCGTTTATCAGCAGTATGGTTGTACAAAGAACGTCGGCTCAGCAGATCATTGGGCGTTGTAAGGCAGCCGGCGTCTGCGTGGTTGCCGGCGGACCTTTATTCACGAGTGAGCATGAACAATTTGAGCATGTTGACCATTTCGTCCTCAACGAAGCAGAGCTAACCCTGCCATCCTTTTTGGAAGACCTGAATAATAATTGTGCCCGGCGTGTATATACCTCCTCGCAATTTGCTGACATTCAAAAAACTCCGTCTCCTCTTTGGGAGCTGGCCGATCTGAGGCAATACGCCTCAATGAGCATACAGTACTCGCGGGGTTGTCCGTATCACTGCGAGTTCTGTAATGTGACGTCATTGTTTGGACGACGCACCCGCAACAAAACTGCCGGACAAATTGTTGCCGAGTTGGATTGTTTCTACAACATGGGATGGCGTGGCCCGGTATTCTTTGTAGATGATAATCTCATCGGGAACAAGAAAATCCTCAAGGAGGAATTGTTGCCTGCTTTAATCAAATGGCAAAAAGAACATGTGCCGATACCGTTTAACACGGAAGCCTCCATCAATCTGGCCGATGATGAAGAGCTGATGCACATGATGTCCGATGCAGGTTTTAATGCGGTTTTTGTCGGGATTGAGACGCCGGATACGGATGGCCTGGCGGAATGTAACAAAAAACAGAACAAAAACCGTAATCTCATTGAAGACGTGCGGCGTATTCAGCGGGCCGGCCTTCAGGTACAGGCAGGCTTTATCGTAGGTTTTGACAGTGATACGCCGTCCATCTTTCAGCGACAAATTGATTTTATCCAGAAAAGCGGGATTGTATCGGCGATGATCGGCCTGCTTCAGGCACCGACCGGGACAAAGCTCTATGACCGTTTAAAACGGGAAGGGCGCTTGCTTGGGCAGATGTCGGGGAACAATGTTGATGGCACCACGAACATTATCCCTAACATGGACAACGATACGTTTCTGGAAGGATATAAAAAAATATTGAGACATATTTATTCCCCTGAAAATTATTATCATCGTATAAAAACCTTCTTTCGGGAATACAAAGTGCCAAAGATTAAAGCACAGTTTAAATTTAATCATCTCCTTGCATTGTTTCGCGCCGTCTATCACCTTGGTATCCTGAGCAATGAACGTGGCCAATTCTGGAAACTCTTGTTATGGACGTATTTTCATCGTCGGGAATTATTACCACTGTCCATTACCCTTGCAGTTTACGGTTACCATTTCCGCAAAGTTAGCGAATTACATGTCCTTTAGTCAAAATTTAGATTTATGCCGACCACACCTCTAACCGGTTCCCTTCAGGGTCAAAGAAAAAAAACGAACGCCCGCCCCACGGGTGGTCTTTAATCGTGTTCACCTTCACTCCTTTTGTTTGCAGGAGATTCCATATCTCATCGGCATTGTCCACCTGAATAGCCAACGTCAAACCCTGGCCGCCGGAACTCTTGATTGTTGTCCGTTGCTCGTTTGCCACGCTTATACGGGCGTATGCGTTTACCTTAAATTCTACAAACCAGTCGTTCTCAAGCGTTACGGGAAAACCTAAAACATCCCGATAAAAGATAACCGTTTCCTGCCATTGCCTGCAATACAATATGGTGTTTGCTAACAGAATAGATTCTTTTATTCCTTTTATCATGTAAGAAATTTCTGATTCATCTCTTTTTTCTGCTCAGGTATCTCGTTCCCAAATCATACGCTAAACTTGTTTTCAGTGTGTGTTGGTTTGCCGTGAATTGGAATTTTTAAATTTATCATTTCAATGAAAATATGCTGGCGTGACATTCTATTTTGGGTAATGTCCTTTGAGTTGGTGCGGGCTGTTTGCTGGTGCGTCTGGACGGCGTTACAAGGTATTTAATTGTGCCCAATAGCTGCCAGTTTTGCCTCCAGAGATGCAAGGCGTTCCCTTATCTGAATTGCAGTGTCTATCTTATCATCAAGAGAATCAATTTTGGAGTCTAGCCGCTTGATTTCCGTTGTTAAAACTGTTTTTAAAGAACTGATTTCAGAGGTCATTTCAGCCCTCAATGAATCAATCCTATTATCCAGGCGTCTAATTTCTACCTGGATTGATTTTAACTCAGGAGCGACAACGTCCTGCAATGCCTGTTTAACTTGTTCATATACACTCATAACTTACAGATAATATCAAATTCTATACAAATATGCCAAAAGAAAAAAAGGTTATAGTTCATCTTCCAAAAATCTCTTTATGGGATTTTATCTTGCCTGCCTTGGAGTCTGCCCTTGATTCTTTAATGCTCTTTATATACTCAGGAGAAGTTATAGCCAGTAAATCCTCAACAAAAGCCTCCCTGTCGCTTTTCTTCATCTTTTTCACTGCTTCTATAATTTTATCGGCCGCTAATCGGGTATTCATATCATCGTAATAAAACGTGATAGTAAGCCCCTTCAACTTCTATGCGCCATTGTCTTGTCATGGCAAACGAGGTAGCAAAATTGCCTTCTATTGCCAACAACTTAATCACTAATCAAGGTGTGACCCCGACCCTTTTGACGACCCTTTCCCGACCCTTTCTGCATGAAAGTTAAAAGTTTTATTATGTGAAATTGCTTCGGGCTGTTGCCCTCGCAATGACAAAACGGTTGTTTTTTGAAATTACTCTGAGTAGGATGAATTAAGCGAAGCGAATCCGCCATATTACTGTTTTATCGTGTTCGCTGTATTGATTTTTTATACGGTTTCTTTAATTTCAATATCTTAGCCTGAAATGATTCTAATATGGAATCGCGCAGAAAAGAACTTGCTTCCAGTATCTCTATGCCGATTAATTCACCACTTTCATTCAACTCGGCTGTAATATTTGGGCTTAATTCAATGCTATCCGATTCTTTTTCGTCAGAGATGACTATATGCAAAATATCTTCATCTTTAAAATATGCCATTTTTGTTTTATCCATATATAAACCTCCCTGTTTTAAGTCGGAAATTAATTTGTTGTCGTGTGGTTGCATGAATTGTGACGGGTGATATTTCGTTTCCATGCTTTTCATATGGAATTATAACCAGTTTATCATCATGCTTGCCTACCGCAATTAAGCGTTGGGTTGCTGTATCAAGGTATCTTTCTGCTGAATGCCTCAATATATTTTCAATCTTTGAAAGTTCAAATCCCCTTAATATTGCTCTATACTTCATATAGTCAGTC
>JAXMAC010000079.1:0-2281 GCA_046350595.1 Candidatus Brocadiaceae bacterium
TTATTCAATATTCTCTTTCATATAGTTCTTTGTGGCTTTGTGTGATTACTTCTCGTGTTTGTAATGAAATAGGCAATTTACCTGCCACGAGATGAACAATTCAGGATGGAAAACTAAATATGTATCAAATCCTGGAAATTGCAGCAGTTACAACACATGCTAAACCGGCAGGAAAGATTTTTTCGAGGCACACAATAGCGCATCAAGCGCTTTTGGTGTGTACTTTTTGTCCTACCTGTTTTCCTAAAAATAAAGGATTACCCTAATTTTAAAGACTTTCCCGGTAGGACAAATTTGTCCTGGCAGATGCAGATATTTGTCCTGGTTTGAATGACCAGGCGTCTATCTTGTGTTTCTTGACAAGTTGCCAGAATGCACGACGGTTTTTCTTTGCAACACGGGCAGCCCTGGTTATATTACCCTCGTTTACCAGTAAAAGTTCTTTGATATAGTCTTTCTCGAATTGATCAACTATCCGCGCTTTTGCTTCCTGGAAAGAGATAATGTTTGATGCCGTTTCCCGGCATGGAATATTGATGTCGTCACTTTGAATACACGTATGCTCTGAAAGCGCCACAACCCTTTCAATCACGTGCTGCAATTCACGCACATTTCCCGGCCAGTCATATAATGCCAGTTTTTGCAAGGCATCTGGAGTTATCTCCATCATTTTCTTGCCAAATTCATGCGCATATTTGGCAAGGAAATGGTGGACAAAGAGGGGGATATCTTCGCACCGTTCTCGTAAAGGAGGCAGGTTGATGTTGAGAATATTTAACCGATAGTATAAATCTTTTCTAAACCGGCCTTCTTCCACCGCCATTTCGAGATTACTATTTGACGCTGTAATGATGCGGACATCTGCTCTGCACAGTTTACCAGAACCCAGAGGCCGGTATTCTTTATCCTGCAAGAAACGCAGGAGTTTAACCTGTATTTGCAGGGGAAGGGTATCGATCTCGTCCAGGAACAGGGTGCCTCCGCTTGCCTCCTGTATTAATCCCGCTTGTAAGGAGGCAGCGCCGGTATAAGCACCCCGTTCATGCCCAAAGAGTTCGTTTTCAACTAATTCCCCAGGAATAGCCCCGCAATTCACAGGGATAAAGGGTTTGCCTGCTCGTGGACTGAGATAATGGATAGCACGTGCGCATACTTCCTTCCCCGTGCCTGTTTCTCCCTGGATAAGAACCGTGGCGTCACACTTTGCGATAAGGGGTATTTTTTTTATTTCTGACAGAAAAATGGGACTTTCTCCCACGAGATGTTTAAGACCGAGCTTTTCCTTGAGTTTGTATGTCAGCGTATCCGCTGTTTGTTTATGCTTTAATAATCGCCAGATGCGGGGAAGGATATCAACCTCGGTGAACGGTAGAGTTATAAAATCGGCAGCGCCACTTTTAAGGAGTTCAATCATTTCTTCCGGATTACTGCTTTGCGAAATAACAACAATGGGTAGTTTTGGGATTTCTTTTCCCAGGAACGTAAGTATCTGACCAGCCTGATTCAGATAATTCCTGGATAATCCAAGAAAGATTATATCAGGATCGACCTTGAGGATTGCGTCCAATAATTTATCCGGTGACAAAGCCGGCGTTGAAACTTCTCCAAATTCTTTCCAAATTTGTATATGCACCGGTGAAGATGATTTAAAAATTTTCTGAAAAACGTTGCAAATATCTTTCGTAGGATTTGTATCCAAAAGAAATACTTTGATATCTTTTTCCATTTTTCACCTCTTCTCTGACCAAATGTAATAGTTAATCCCTGTCTATAGTATTCCTGCGTAAAAACTTCTTTTTTTGTAAGTTTTTCACAACCCCCTTCCTCCCCCTTTATCCCCCTCTGGAGGGGGATAGAGGGAGGGAAGGGGATTTGGTTGCGGCTTGCCGCGCAATAAATCATGCGTTCTGCTGCTTTTGGCCACGATGCCACAAAGTCACAATACAGAAAGTAATATGGGGATATATTCATATTTCCCTCTTTGCCCAGCGCGGAATAAACTTCTTTTATTGGCAACCAGCAAGGCCTTTCTCCCTGGTATCCAACGGCAAGATGCCATGTTTTGCTGTGAATACTCGAATTGTGAAAAACGCCCTTTTTCGTCTCTCATGTTTAAAAAATTCCATATTGTAGAGACGCAAAATCTTGCGTCTCTACATGCGCATTTTTTAAATCGCCGAAGGCGTAATTTAATGTATAGGAATTTCAAACGACCATGTAGTGGCAAGGGGGGCCGTGGCACGACGCGGGGCAATTAGGTGGGCAAGGGGTTAGTTTTTGT
>JAXMAC010000079.1:2291-9333 GCA_046350595.1 Candidatus Brocadiaceae bacterium
CTTTTTTAATGCGCCGACGGCGAAATTAATTTTATCGTAATAACACACGCCGTTGTTGTGTCCCGGCGCGCGTCCCCACTACGCTGTCATAGAAGTTGCCAAAGGTTTAATTTATTGAAGGCATTTTATCAAATTCTTAAAATCTTGTCTGTGATCTGGATCACATTTTAAAAATTTATTTTAACAATGCAGCGGAAAGAATTCTCCACAGAGGACTTAGGGAACACAGAAGACAGGGTATTTTATAAAGATTTTTTACATTTTCGGCAAAAAATACAAGAGAAGCATCACGCAAAGACACGAAGCCGCAAAGAATTAAAGAATGATACATGAACAGGGGGAGATTCTATTTGATGTCAACGTAATCCTTCAATACCACACAAGACGCAGCACCCGTCCCCCCATAAATATTGCAAGACTGAACCATCCCGGAAATTACGGTGTTTCGTAATCAATTACCTTTCGTTCAGCGCTTACCCCTCTGATGAATTGCACAATTTTTGCGTGTTCCGGGTGTTTTTGGTATGTATTTAAATCTTCCAGAGAGGCAAATTCTGAATAGAGCACAGCGTCAGCAGATGCATCGGTATGCAGGACATCTATGCCCACCTCGATGCGCTGTATTTCACCGATCTTACCCTTGAGCGACTCTAACAATATCTTCATCTTCCGGGCATTTTCGACCTTTGATTCGCCTTCTGCAAAATCCTTCAGTTTCCACATCACGATATGTTTGATCATAAATAATTATCCTTTTTTTCTCATAAGTTTCACGTTATGCACGGACAAACAATGTTTGTTCGCGCCACCCTTTCATCAGACCATTTTCCTTGACTGTCTTTGTATTACTGATAAAATGAAAAGGCATTTTACATTTGTTATGAGTAACAGTTCAGCCAACTCGTAATACATGCAGAATTACAACCCCCTTACCCCCTTTTCTAAGGGGGACTTTTATACTCCCCTCCCGAGAGGGGGTTGGGGATGTGTTTGTCCCCCTTAATAAGGGGGGATTCAGGGGGTTGTCTGTATCTTAAACGGTACACGTAAATTGTTACAATTATGAGAAGTCAATCTTACATTTTCAGGATACGAATACATGGACAAATACGAACAAGAACGTCTTGATAAACTCAACAAATTACGCGAAAAGGGGATCGATCCGTACGGGAAACGCTACGATAATACCCAATCCATACAATCAATTATAGAAAGCTTTGTGCCTGAACGAAACGATATAAAAGTCAAGGCTGCCGGACGTATCTCAACGATGAGACCACACGGAAAGACTGCCTTTCTTGATATAAAAGACTGGTCCGGAAAACTACAGGTATATATAAAGCTTGATAATGTCGGCCAGGAAAAATTTGAGACATTTAAACACTTTGACCTTGGCGATATTATAGGCGTGGAAGGCGTACTTTTCAAGACCAGAACAGGCGAGATTACTATTAACGCAGAAAATTTCACCATGCTCACGAAATCTCTCCTGACGCCCCCTGAAAAATGGCATGGTCTGAAGGATGTTGAATTACGTCACCGTCAGCGTTATGTCGATTTGTTTACGAATCCCGATGTCATGCATACGTTTCAAAAACGTATCAGGATATTGAAGTATATCAGAAAATTCCTCGATGACCGTAGCTTTGTAGAGGTCGAAACTCCCATGATGCAGGCAATACCCGGCGGCGCTGTGGCAAGGCCATTTATCACCCATCACAATGCGCTCGATATAGACCTCTATTTGCGGATTGCCCCCGAACTCTATCTCAAGAGACTGCTGGTAGGCGGAATGGAGCGTGTTTACGAAATCAACCGCAATTTCAGAAATGAAGGGATTTCCACCAGGCATAACCCTGAATTTACCATGATGGAACTCTATCAGGCATACAGCGATTACCATGGCATGATGGAACTTACCGAGAGCCTGGTCACATCGCTGGTAAAAGAACTCTACGGCGGATATGTTATCCCTTTTGGAGAAAAAACCATTGACATGACGCCTCCATGGAGACGCGCTACTTTCTGTGAACTTATAGAAGAACTCGGAGGCGTGAGTTTTGAAGACGAAGAAGGGCTGGTTAAAAAATCAAAGGAACTTGGTCTGGAAACGAAGGGCGTGGACAGGGACAACATGGCAAATAATATCTTTGAACAGATCGTGGAACACGCCCTCATTAATCCTACTTTTGTGATTGATTATCCAACTTCCATTTGTCCATTAACAAAGACCTGTGAATACGATGCACGTTTTGCCCAGAGGTTTGAGTTATATATTTCAGCTATGGAGGTAGCCAATTCTTATTCTGAACTGAACGACGCTATTGAGCAAGACAAGAGATTCCGCGAACAGCTTGGCACTGAGGCCGATATTACAGGAAAGATCGACGAAGACTTCCTGACTGCCCTAAAATACGGAATGCCTCCCGCTGGCGGTCTTGGCATTGGGATAGACAGACTTATTATGCTCTTAACCAACAACATCTCCATACGTGAAGTCATCCTCTTCCCCCTCCTGAAACCAACGGGACAATGATACAGCCACGTTCCGTAACAACCGGTCAATGAATGCCGAATAATACAGAATATCGAATTGGGTTTATTTCATTCTTTATTCATTATTCGGCGTTCGATATTTCCGGAAAAACCCATCATTGCGCACGCGGAATAGAAACCCTGTAACAAATTTACATTGCATTATTTTTGTCTACACTACAGGCAAGGCAAAGATTTTCTGTTAACGATTGCCCGAAGAGAGATGTCTCCTGTATATAATCGTTGCACGAACTGCATCGTAAATGTTTTGGTACGACAGGATTTTTCCCATAATATCCCAGGGTTTCTATATTCGTGCGAACGATTTCCTTCCGCCGCTCAAATCCGTAACAGGCTTCGAGAAATGAGTGGATGTCAAACCGTGTTGAAGCAACCAGCACAATCGAAAACGGCGCTTCTGATTCGTCACCCGGTTTAGTCCTGTCAATTCTTGCATACATTATTACCACATTTTTTTTGTTTTTTGCATCCACCTTGTATATTGTTCTGTCATTTCTTTTTAATAAGGTATGTTTGACATAGTTCGTGTGGAAATATTCCCCCATTTTTTGTTCTATATAAGAAGCGGTAAATATTTTGGCAAAAGACATCCGGTAGAGGATATATTTTACATCGAGTGGATTATGCGGGTCGGTGAATTCCTTAATTTGAAATCCCCGACAATACTGTTGTATACGTCCGATGTTTTGCATAAGCGCTTCATGGCTTAAGAGCGTTTCTGTTGTGTCGTTTAAGAGAAACACAAGGTCATAGACGTTGATGCCATAAGTTAAGTCTGTTGCGGGTTTGTCTGTCCCTATTTCTCTTAAATGCCCTGATAATGAATAATAATATGGCGTTATTTCAGGCATTGCCATCATGAGCGCCCGGGCAATGGCATTTCCCATAAATCGTTTCGGGACTAAATGCATGGATGCATCAATTTCAACAAACGTTCGCACCCTCATTCTCTTCTGTTTCATGGTTGTAATACGATTGAGTTCTTCGAGGAGGAATGGCGGCGAAATTTTGTGTTGTGTGATCTTTTTTATATGGGCGCCCGATGGACATGCGCCGCAGCCAAGACAGTTCGCATCCACGTCAGGACGGCCGAGGCAGTATTCACGTTCCATAAACCTGGTTGATCGCTCGTATTCATCCCACAAAAATTTCTTTGAAATACCCATATCTATATCGTCCCAGGGGAAAGTGCGGCCTTCTTCCTTGTCGCAAAAATAGCGCTCTTCAGATAACCCCAATTCCGTTAAACAGGCGCGCCAGTTCTTCACAACCTGCTTTGGCACACCATCATAATAAACAAAATCGTCTGTGATTGACGAACGAATAAGGGCCGGGGTTAATCGCCGGTCGCCCATGGCCAATAATTGCATGAGCCATGTTTCTTCATGGGCAGCGCTTTCACGGAATTCCATACCATGAAACCTGCAGATACGCTCAATTTCCCTGATTGTCCACTTGTTGTCTTCCTGGGCTGTTAAACACCCGTGAAATTGCAGGGGGGTGTGAGGCGGATAGTAAAGAGGCGTCAAACTAAAGATGATGCGTACCTTGCTATCCGACATACTTTTTAAATCTGCCAGACGTTTTACAAAGTTTCCAAATTCAAGAAAATCACTATCCTGTTCTAGTCCTGTATTGATGAGGAAGACCTTTAGTTCCCTGATACCTCTTTCAAACAAGAATTCACATGCCGTATAGATTTGTTCTTCGGTAAGATTTTTGTGCAGACACCTCCGTAATCGTTCACTGATACCTTCCATCCCGCAGCTTACGGTTGTCTTTCCAATGATTTGCTGGACTTCCGCAAGGAACCGGTCTGTTGAGAGGAGATCGAATCGCTGGCTTTTCAAACTGATGTTAGCTATTTCTTTATAGAAAGATAAGATCAGGGGGTAGAGTTCTGCGTGGGTGTTAAAATTGAAGCTCAGGAGATTGATCGTGTCAAGCCCCTGGCGCGCCTTTGCCTTTCTCAAACCTGCCATAAGTTTTTCCAACGATCGCTCTCTATATGGTTTCCGCTCCCAGCTTTCGGCGCAGAATGAACAAAAACAGGGGCATCCGTTACTAATCTGAAGAGTGCCTACACCCAGATTTTCCGCTTCATACCAGAGGGGTCCTGATTCGAGCGTCCTCACCTTGTCAAGGTCGTACACAACTGCGCTTTTTACCGGATGCGCGACGTACGGTTCTGTCGGCACAATTTCTACCAGACCCGCATCACATTGTTCATTATTTTCTTCCAAAGACAGTCCCTCATTTTCAAGGGGTGATTCAGAGGGATTCCGCGCAGTATTGAGATTGTGGTGATTTATATTGTGTGCAACCGTTCTATACCGATGTTCGTATTTATCCGGCTCGTAGAATCCATCCACCTTTCCATGACATTCACGCAGAATTTCTGTTTTACTGCAACCGGACAATTTCCCTTTTTTTACAATCTCCAGGAATTGCTTTATGGCATATTCCCCCTCGCCAATAAACACGGCATCTACAAGGCCATAATTATCTTCAAATCCTTGTTCTTTTGTGGGGCCATGCAATACCGAGGTGACTGCCGCACTGGCGCCCCCAAGGATAATGAGGGGGACATGGGAATGTTTCATACGTTCGGCTTTAAAGAGCGGAATACCTGAATAATGTAATAATTTGGGCAGATTTAACAATTCAAGGATGAAGGAGTTACTGATACCCAGCACATCGAATGTGGACGGCGGTTCCTTTGTGGTTGTGCCTACCCAGAGTGGAACCTTTGATGCGGTCATAACTTCCATATCTTTAGGTGGGGGGAGAAAGGCAAAATCGGTAAACACACCCTCGACCTCCTGGGCAATCTGGGCTACGAGCGAATGGGAAATGGAAGGTGTTACATCACGGTAGGTGGATAATCTGCTGATCAGAAATCGCACCTTCGCCTGGGCAAACAAGGCGGGATCCATGGTGTTGGGTTCTCCGCCCTTTAGCCACAATCCCGCCAGCGAGAGTAAATGATAATGCTTTTCGTACCACTGTCTGATCTCTTGCGAGGATTTGAGACAATCATAGGATTTAATATTGAACATATAAATATTTTGAAAGATTCGGTCGCTCTGTGGGGGTCGTACAGTTACACACCTTACCATAGATTTCAGGTCACCCCTATGGAGCTACGTTGTTGGTTTCTTTTATTTCTACAAATAGCGCGCCCCTTACGGTGCTACATTGTTATTTTGTTTTTCATGGTTATCTTCAAAATACCATCAGGTATTATTAACAAGTGTGTAGACATCTGCTATTTGCACACAATCCGTATTTTAAAATTATGGTTCTGAGATTTCGCTAAAACAGTATGTCCGGGATAGTCGTATATAATCGTGTTGGGTATATTTGCCACTCACCGTGCGTAATAATCTGAGATCCTTTATTTTTCTTAACAATCTCTTTCTTCTTCAAGGTACTTTTCAAATCTTTTTATCGCGTTTTCAACACTTCCAAAAACACCTACTAGTTTTTCTTCCCAGCCAGCGTATTGTAACCATTTATCTTCCATATAACAATACCATGATTGAAATTGAGGATCTTTTATATAATAGTTTAACTTTTGTTTTGTTGTTAGTTCACTCATTTTGTCCTCCTATGTTATTAGTAATTCAACTTCACGAGTAAGAATTGTTTTAAGTCTTCGTCTTGTTAAAGAATCAGCAAAATGAGCCATTTTGTGATGATGTGCACAGATTACGGTCAGATTCCAAATAGCATCTTCCCCGCCTTCATAAAGGGATATAATATGGTGAACTTCAATATATGGTTCATTATTCGGTTTCTTAAAGGTGTTCTGACATTTTGGATATAAACAGTATAAACCAAGTTTTTCTTTTGCTTCTTTAACCCATCCCTTGTTTCTTGCATACGTCTCGATTAAATATTCACGTTTTTCAGGTGTTTGTATACTAATTTCCTGTATCTTTTCATCCTCGACTTCCCCCTTAAGGAGTTCAATTCCTTTCAAGGTGTAAGTGCCGCGGCCATCAAAAAACTGTACTAAACCATCATCACGTAAGAGTTGTAATTGCTGTCTCACTTTGGGAAGAAGATGGTGATTATTAGGTTTGAATTGTTTAAAGTTATATTCGTGGGCAGAATAAAATTCTTGCAATGTAAATGTTCTTTTACCCCTCGCATTGCAAAATTCAACAACTAATTGGTAAACAAACTTTTTCCACTTAATCATTTGATAGTCTCAAAATATTACGACTCTTTGACAAGCCTTGGATGTATCTTTTTCATTAAATTTATAGTTGAAGTGCTAAAGTAATGTTTAATCTTCAATCTTTCCAGCCATAGCAGGTAATGCCACCATTAGATAAAAAATAAGACTGATCAGCGAATTTTTCCTTTGGTATTATGTTTAATAGTAGAAACTTCTTCTCTTGTGTACCGTTTGTTAGCCAAGAGATACCACAAAAATCCCGCAATGATAGCGCCAACGGTATCTGCCGCCCAGTCGAGC
>JAXMAC010000079.1:9433-16475 GCA_046350595.1 Candidatus Brocadiaceae bacterium
CTGTTTACTCTCTGGTTCGTCTGATGGTTTTTTCTTCTCTTTGTTCAGAATCACCACAATCTCATTGTACAGAACCTTTGGTTCGATAATCTGACAGCCGCATTTTTTGACATGCCTTTTAATATCGTTGTCATAGGTTACAATACACACATCCTGCGGGTTCTGGCAGAGATTGGTGATATTCTTTATCTCGGTATCCGCACTTATGCCTGATTTTGAATAAATTACTATAATACCCGAACACATCTGCTTTTTGGGGAATATGGAGCCGGTTTGGTTACCGTCAAACACAAGGATTACATCGTAATGCTTCTTTTCTCTATATTGTGAAAGTAATGATATCACATGGTCACGCACGGGCTCGATACGGCTTATTCCAACATACTTCTCCAGTTCGGATACTGTAAATATAAAATTGTAACCGTCAACAATAATTAACATACCATCTGTCCATTATCAACAACTACGTTTCCACCAACAAGGGTGGTAACGACCTGTCCTTTCAACTTCCAGCCCTGGAAAGGACAATTTCTGGCCTTGGATTCGAATTTGTTTACTTCTACCGTCCATTCTTTATTGAGATCTACGACCACAATATCCGCGGGCATACCCCCGGCAAAGCTTCCTCCATTGACCTTAAATATCCGCGCCGGGTTGGTTGACATTTTCATGACGATTTCTTTCAACGACAGGATACCGGGATGCACAAGCTTTGTCAGAATAACACCAAGCGCCGTTTCGAGTCCCACAAAACCCGATGAACCCTTTTTAATATCATCGTGGGTGTGGGGGGCGTGGTCGGTAGCGATGACGTCGATTGTCCCATCTTTTAAACCTTTGATTAATGACTCCCGGTCTTCTTTTGATCTTAATGGCGGATTGGTTTTTGGCAACGTTCCGTCCGGATTTCTAAAATTATCATCCAGCAATAAATGATGGGGAGTGGCTTCACTGGTGATGCTGGCAAGATTCCTTTCTTTGGCCTGCTTTATAACATCAACGGTGCTTTTCATGCTCACATGGGATACGTGCAAGAGTCCTTTCACCTGTTCTGTACACGTGATCTCGCGGGCGACAAAGTCGGTTTCGTGACAGAACGGCTTGCCCGGGAAGTGCGCTACATTTTTATTTTCTTTTGCCTTGTCTAAAGAAACCTGAGAATCTTCACAATGGGGGCTTATGATAATATTATTTCGCGCTGCAAGTTCGCATGCCTTTTTCATGAGCGCTTCGTAAAACACCGGATTACCATCATCTGAGAGCGCCCTCACCCGTTTGTCTTTTGCTAATTTTTCTATATCGGTAAGTTCCTCGCCCAATAAGCCTTTGGTAATACAGGCCTTGGTAAAGATATTTACCTTACTTTTCTGGCAGACCTTATCCATTAAGGATGACACCATTTCCAGTGAATCGATGGGGGGCATGGTATTTGGTTCGCATATCAGGGTTGTAAAACCGCCTATCGCCGCAGCCCGGGAGCCTGTTTCAATAGTTTCTTTATATTCTAAACCAGGTTCACGGAGGTGGACGTGACAATCTATGAGCCCCGGAATAACATACTTCTGAGTTGCATCAATGACCCTGGTATTTTTACCCGCCTGAATAGTATTTGATATTGCCTTAATCTTCCCGTCCTGGATAAAGATATCTGCACGGCCATCAATGCCTGTTGCAGGGTCTACTACATGCCCGCCTTTTATGAGTACCTCATTGCCCATTTAAATATGCTCCAAATTAGTGTTTGTAGGTATAGTCGAACTTTTTATTATAAAATACGCGGCAGGGGGCGAGTTGAAAACACCCCCCAACCCTAAGTATATGTAAGAATTTCAATATTGTAGAGACGCAAGATTTTGCGTCTCTACATATGCATTTTTCAAGTCGCCGAAGGCCTAATTTATTAGTAACAGCTCAACTCACCACAAGATACCGTTAATATATCTATTTTTTCGTTTAATACCTTGCATCCTTCCCGCCTTTGCGGGCTTTGCATCTTTGCGGTGAACTATTATTATATCTTTTATAACCTGAATTATCACACAATTACAAGAAATCTTTTAACGGACATTGGTCACAAACCTTTTTCGGCTTGCAAAACATCTTTCCTATATTTACCAATAAGGCATGGTACTCATTAAATAATTGTACGTCTTTTGGGAGATTTTCCTCGAAGAAGGATTTCATTTCGTCGTAAGAACTTTCTTCGGGGATAAATCCATGCCGCGAAAGTATTCTGTACGTATACGCATCGACGACAAATGTAGGAAAATTTCCCGCATACAATAAAATTGAGTCCGCAGTTTCCGGTCCAATGCCTTTTACGGCTAACAATTCATCCCGGAGTGTGTGCAAGTCATGGGCAAACATTTTAGCAAGCTTGCCCTCGTGGTTTAAAAATAGCCATTCGATAAAGGCCTTAACCCGTTTTGCTTTAACATTAAAAAAGCCGGAGGGCCTAATAAGCTCTGCCAGTTCGGTTACGCCAAGCTTATGTATTCCTTCGGGAGAGAGTGTTCCAGCCTTTTTAAGATTTTTAATTGCCTTCTCAACATTCGACCAGTTTGTGTTTTGAGTTAATATAGCGCCAATAATAATTTCAAAAGGTGTTTCGCCTGGCCACCAACGCTGCGGGCCTAAAGCATCAAACATCTTTTGATATATTTCAAAAAGAACCGGTTTTTTACTCATCCCCTACGCCAAGTTTTGAAAGTATTCCTATCCTCAACAAGGGAATCATAATCTCGTGGTGACCCGTGATAGCATATCCCTTCTGAGTCGGTCTTTTCAGGACATTCGTCTGCGGCCGGTAATGCTGAATCATATCCATATTTACCGTTAAAAAATTTTCCACCTTGTGGCCGAGATTCCTTACGAGACAGATAGCTTTGAGAAAAACCTCCGGCATAATAACAGCCGAACCGATATTGAGCCACACGCCGCCTTCGAGTTCGGAAACTACGGATGAAAGAATTTTAAAATCAATATGGCTTGCCTCTCCCAGGTCATGCCCTGAAATATTCGGATGCATGTGGATGGTATCTGTTCCCAGGGCAACATGGACCGTCGCCGGTATATTTAATCGGGCGCTCCATGCCAGAATACTCAAGTCCTGGTACGTGCTGTTTTCTTCAATAATTTTATTGCCCATAGCGCGTCCAAGTCCAATACACTCTTTTATTCCACGACTGGATGCAACCTGAAACGCCGATGCCGTTTCCTTTACCATACCAAAGCTGCCGTCCTTCAACCCAGCTGCCACGTCTTCAGAAGTTGCCCCGATGAGTGAGATTTCATAATCATGAATAGCAGTTGCGCCATTCATGGCAATGGCCGTTATGATACGCCGTTTCATGAGGTCGATAATCAGGGGCGATAAACCACACTTGACAACATGCGCGCCGATAGCCATTATCACCGGGCGTTCATGATGGTATGCCTGTACTATTGCATCTATAACCTTCCGAAGCTGTGCTGATGCAAGTATCTCCGGTAATGAATCAAAGAATGCGGATATTCCATCCGACGGCACAACAGGTTTTGCAAATAGGTTGACATGAGAAAGATTCTCCCTTTCCTTTATTGAGTATGTCTTAATATTTTGTAGGTCTATAGGCTTAAAAGATTTAACCCTACGTTCTGCTTGTTTTGCCATTATAATTTTACCGTATAGTTTTATGAGTAAAAATATTTCAACATTCGATTAGCTCAGTACCTGCTCTGCCAAAAGCAATCTCAAATAACACCCAGACCACCCCTGGTTAAGGGGGGAGAAAAAAATCCCCCTTAGAAAAGGGGGCAAGGGGGGTTGTACCCGTTCGTAATAACAATGGTGCAACTTACCGAAGACGTTTACTTTATATGTTGGTGTAACTCAAACCTTCGGGTTTGAGACGCGGACCAAGTTTGTAGTGACGACTTCAGTCGTCATACCCGCATATTGTTCATCACGAGAAGCGACTGAAGTCGCTACTACAAACAGGAAAACCGCTTAGATAAAATGAAAATTCCTATGTATTTAAATCAGTTCCCTTAATGAGTAGGGACACGGCGCGCCGTGTCCCTACCTTGTTCGTTAAAAACTTATGGTGCAAGAATTGCTTCAACCGGACATACAGCCACACAGCTGCCACAATCGGTACAGGTATCTGCGTCAATTATACGCTTGTCGCCTGATTCCGATATGGCATTTACCGGGCATTCACTCTCACATGCGCCACAATTTACACATTCGTCCGTGATTTTATGAGCCATTGTATTTCTCCTTTCATTGCAAAATGGAATTTAGCTTATTTTCAAAAATTTCACAACCTTTTACAATACAAATTTCTATTTTCAGCGTCCATAATGGGAAATCCCACGTATGCAGGATATCTTTTATTTTCACCCTGTCTTTTTGGGTAACAAGAATCACGTCTGGTTTTAATCGCTGCGCCTCTGCATTTAAAGATTGTAATTCAGCGGCAGTATATACATGATGATCTGAAAATACACGAAAGCAAATCACCTCTGCGCCAAGCCCTTCAATGCTTTTCCTGAATGATAACGGGTTACCCAGGGCGCAAAAAGCAAAGACCTTTTTCCCCCTTAACCAACTGATGTCTAATTGCCTTCTTTCGTAAACTGATTCCAGACAAGAGGGCTTATGAATAGTTTCCACAACAGGAACATGTCCTGCAATTTTATGCAATCGGCCAACAATCGACTCGATTTCTCCTGTGCTGCATTGATCTCTATGCGTCAGGACAAACAGGTCTGCCCTTTTTAATCCTGCCAAAGGCTCACGGAGCAAACCGCGCGGGATTATATGTTCGTATCCAAACGGATTCAGTGCATCGATGACAACAACATCTAAATCCCTTGCCAGCCGCAGGTGTTGAAATCCGTCATCCATCACCAGGCATTCAGTCTGAAAATGCTGTACTGCTTCCTGTCCACCTTTTACCCTGTCTTTATTGAGTACGTTTGGGATATCAGGAATATTTTCCATGAACAAGAGGTATTCGTCATTACAAATATTTTTTTGAACAGTGCTCCCCTCTTGTTGTCTATAAGCACCATACCCACGACTGAGAATCGCAACACGTTTCCCTTTATTATGCAAAAATCTTGCAATATATTCTACTACGGGTGTTTTTCCCGT
Source organism: Candidatus Brocadiaceae bacterium (assembly GCA_046350595.1). Classification (GTDB taxonomy): domain Bacteria; phylum Planctomycetota; class Brocadiia; order Brocadiales; family Brocadiaceae; genus JAHFOW01. The sequence continues at coordinate 14,574 of JAXMAC010000079.1, forward strand.
TCCCCCGGTCGTGATGTTCCCAACACTGATTACAGGAATGGGAAGGCGAACACTTTTTAAAAGACCATACTTATAAAAAAAAGTACGCGTTTTAACCACAAAACCGTACATTTTTGAAAGAGGGTAGAGTAAATTCTGTACCACACTGGATTTTATATCAGCCGGTTTCCCTTGTACTACTTTTAAATAATACCCTCTCAGATTAAATGAAGACATGTAACGCCTGGAATATGAACCGCCAAGAAATAAAAGGTAAAAGATAGATGGAAATATATTTTGGCGAGACAGGAATGGAACAGATTTATTTCAGAGGAACAGACCAATACGCCTCATCTAAAAATTGCTTCCAGGAACGATATTTATCTGAACGCAGCTTCAGGCTGAGAATAGGACTATGTTTTGGCTTAAAGGGTTTACGAATAAGCTTCATTCCCGCCTGTCCCGGCGTCCTTCCCCCCTTCTTCTTATTGCATTCAGTGCAGGCACATACAATATTTGTCCAGGCAGTCTTTCCATCATAAGCCCTTGGCACTATATGGTCCAAACTTAATTCTGACGTCGGAAACCTACGGCCGCAATACTGGCACTTGTTTTCATCACGGGCGAATATGTTTCGTCTGTTAAATTTTACATTGGACCGGGGAAGCTTATCGTAGAATAACAGACGGATAATCTTGGGTACTTCCATTTCAAAAGAAACAGTCCTGATCCAGCCAGCCGAGTCATCATCCGGTAAACCGAGCCTTGCTTTACAGATCGAGACGTCTTTCCAGCTTTCAAAATCATAGGCGCTAAATCTCCCCTCATCCACAGAAATGACTTCTGCGGTATCCTTGCATAATAAAGCAAGCGCCCTCCGCGCAGAGATGACATGGAGCGCCATGAAAAATTTGTTTAATACCAGCACACTGGATTCTAAAGCCACCACTTGTTGCATACAAGACATCCTCAATACATAACAAGTGCAACGTGCGTCATGCGCACCCAAACAAACTTACCCGAAAACAGTACTGTGCATATTTCAGGACATACATCTTAGCAAAGTCATAGAACAATATTAATATGGTATTATAACAATCATAAATATTCAATTCAAGGGAATTGTACTGCCCCCCATTGGTCTAATGTTCCAAATCCCTTGCCGGGAGAAATGGATTTCCGGATAGCCGACGTGACAAATTTCTTTGCCTGAATGACAGCCTCTTTAACGTCGCTTCCTTGTGCCAGATAAGTTGCTATGGCTGAGGCATAGGCGCACCCCGTACCGTGGGTATTTCTCGTTGGTATGTATTCATCTTCAATATATTCAAAGGATATCCCATCATAGAGAATATCTACGACGCAATTTGTGTCTTCCGTGCTCCACGATGCCCCTGCATGTCCCCCCTTGATGAGTACAAAGGAAGGGCCGCATTGATATATACATCGGGCAGCTTTTTCTGCATCGGATGGCGTTGTTATCTTTATACCAGAAAGGTATTCTGCTTCTGGAATATTTGGAGTGACCATGAGAGATAAAGGAAATAGGTGTGAGGTGAGGGTTTTTATAGCATCACCTGATAACAATTGCTTTTCATTCTTTGACAACATAACAGGGTCAACAACAACACGTTTTATGTCATATTCTTTAATCTTTGAACTGACCACCTCCACAATTTCCTGAGACATGAGCATCCCTGTTTTTACGGCATCTGTACCAATGTCCGTCATAATAGCATCAATTTGTTGACCCACAAAGAAAGCCGGTACTTTAAAAATGGATTGAACACCGAGGGTATTCTGGGCGGTGAGTGCGGTGATAGCAGTTGTTGCATATCCGCCGAGGGAGATAATTGTTTTAATATCCGCCTGTATACCCGCGCCGCCGCCTGAGTCTGAACCGGCAATGGTGAGGACTTTATA
>JAXMAC010000080.1:0-16319 GCA_046350595.1 Candidatus Brocadiaceae bacterium
AAAATAAGATATTGGAACAGTTCTTGCAATCCAATCCAATCCAATCCAATCCAATAATAAGACGTTTACTTATTTTTTTCTTTTTATTGTCTATCAAAACGCCTTTTCCGGAGAAATCCGGGAAAGGCGTTTTTTTATTGCCGGAAAAATACGATTGAAACCACAGATATTACTTGGTTGCGGCCAGAGGCCGCGCCAAGTGAATCCGTGGTTAATATCTTAGATTTTCATTCGTGGCTAACGTGCTTAGGTGGTTAGTCCGAGTCGTTTGAGGTCGTCATCGTTCCATTGTGCGCCGTTAAGGAAACTTTTCAGTGTGCCGGGAGGTAAGGTGTCTTTTGCATGGTGATAATGAATTACAACGCGTCGTCCGTCCAAGTGGCGGTAAACCCGCTGACTGCCTTTGCGTCGTGTATATTGAAAACCATCTTTTTCAAGCGCTTTGATGAGTTCTCTTACCGGGGTGTTTTTAAGCTTATGAATCATAGGGAAATTGCTATGGCGGGTTCATTGATAACTTCAATGGTATCTGATGGGGCTGGCAGGTCATCTCCGGCAGCTAACATATCCTCCATGTATATCTCAGCGGCGTCTTTTATGTTTTCAAGCGCTTCTTGTTGTGAATATCCCCAGCTTGAGCAACCGGGAAGGGTGGGTATTGAGGCGCTCCAACGACCATCTGACTCTTCGGACAAAGTAACTTTTAAAACCAGTGTCTTCATTATAAATCTCCTGTTAAGAAATTTTGACCAATACAATCTTGTAATATGAACCCGTTCTTTACTAAATAATTGTATGTATCGCTGTTAAAGAAGTCAAGAACCAGAAGTTTTAGTTGTTGGTTGTTTTTTTGCTTTTCTTTCTATGTTCGTTTTTATTCGTGGTTTCCGTGTGCTTTGTGTGAGTATTTAATATTTTATCGAAAAAGGAGGGTGTTTGTGAAGAGATTTGGAATGTTTGTAGGCATTATTCTGGCATTATTCGTGCTGTATTCAGGTGTACAGGCGCAAACCGCCGGTGTGCCGCAGTTGATTAATTATCAGGGGTATTTAACGGATAAGGACGGCAATCCACTGACACCGGGAGAATATGACCTATCCTTCAGCATTTATGCAGATACATCAACGAAAACGGCAGTATGGGGACCCCAAAAATTCGATGGAGTGCAGGGTCCAGGTCATGGATCGAAAGTACCTGTGGTAAGAGGTTATTTTAATGTTATTTTAGGCCCAATTGATACAAACAGCGTATCAATTGATAAAGCTTTTTCTGCATCCAATCGTTTTCTTGAAATTACTGTGGGCACCTCTACGATAAGTCCACGGCAACAAATTTTAAGTACTCCTTATGCTCTGAATGCGCAGAAGTCGTATGGAGAGGTTCCTGTGGGGGGCATTGTGCCTTATTTCGGTAAGTTAAATGCTTTACCGGCGAATTGGAAATTTTGTGATGGAACTACGGTCAACGATCCGGAATCTCCATTAATTAACCAAACTATACCGGATTTAAGAACTAGATTTCCGCGCGGGGCTTCTACTGCGGATGTTTTTGGATATGGGGGGGCTGACACGCACACTCATTATAATTCCTTTAGTAATGTAAGTGTGTATATCCCTGTTAAGAGTCTCACCAATTGGAATAATTATGCTTATCAAAAGGCATCGAAAGCCCAAGAGTTCTTTCCGAATATTTACTGTTTGACCTTTGATGGAAATCAGGAGGGTGTAAAAGATGCTCATGCACATTCCGACGGTTATGCATATGGTTTTACGAATTCAAGTTCGAACGTTCCGGCATATTATGCAATTAATTATATAATTAGAATTAAATAGGAGGTAACAGATTATGAAAACATATAAATTCCAAAGCTTATTATGCTGTATTTTATTAAGTTATTGCACGTCCCTGGCTGCCGACCAGTCGCTTCAATCCAGTCTTCCGGAATCAAATTACAAAGGAGGAATGCTGCCTGAACAGGAATTTGCCAACTATATTAGCGAAAGAAATAAGAATAAGACATTACCGGAATTAGAATATTGGGGGGCTTGTGGTGTTGAATGGGGTGGAATTCCAGAAAAAAGGACAGGAAAAGATATGGCTACTGGCGTGGAAGAATCATTTTTGGATATGCCATCTCTAAAAACTCCAAACATTGATGTACAAGGCAAGCTGACTGGTATTACAAGACACTTCGCCAAAAATGTGAAATTACGTGCTGAGCGGTTAAAAATTTTTCAGGAATTGAAAAAAAAGCTTATCGTGGCATATAACGAACCGACGCATCCTTTTAATCCTGATGTTTTAGTGGGTGGAAAAGATGGCTATGTTAGAGGGGTGCAGCCATTTTATTTGTTAGAGTGGCAAGGGACTGAAACTATTGTGTCTTTACGTCTCTCGGACGATGATTTGTCGCTTGAGTTTCGACAGTCGCCGTATTCAAAGGCAAGTGTAAAAAGGGAAAATGCAAGGCTTGGTAAAGTATTCTTTGAGCAAGAAAAAGATCGAAAATTAGAAAAAACTCCAGGTGATTAATTTGTTTCAAATGATGTCCTGAGTCACACAGACCGGTAACTTGTACTGCAAAATGTAATCTGTGGTTTTTAAGGGTATAAAAACAACCCCCTTGCCCCCTTTTCTAAGGGGGATTTATGTGCATATCCTTTTAATGAGTATTTTTAAAGTCCCCCTTAATAAAGGGGGATTCTGGGGGTTGTCTATGACATTAACCGTACACCTGAATTGTTACGTTTCCCGTAGCAAAGGTCGATTCGTAAGAAGAAACTACGGAGAGAATTCAAACTGTTCTATCAATGGGATTTTTAAGGGTATTAAAATTTTAATGGAGTCAAAGTTATGCTTACAAAACTGGATAAAATAGCTAAAAAAGTCTGCATGTTTATTCCTTTATGTCTTATCCTTACATTCATTTTTTGTTCGGTTGTTATGGCAGTACCTTTGGCTCAACTTGAGGAAAATCTGAAGGCTGCAATCCTGGGAAACAAGACCTTTTCCGACCAGGAACTGAGAGAGATGGATGTGAATAAGGATGGTAAGGTAGACGTGGCAGACCTCGTGCGGTATCAGTGGTCATTAAATGAGGGGTACCCCGTAAGTCTGGAGTTGTACAAATGGATTGTGGCTGCATCGTTTACCTCAGATATTTCCGGCAATAATCAGGACCGTCAAATTGTGCCTGTTGGGTATTCATTTGGGCTGGAATTTGATCAGGGCGTGGCGACTGTTGTGGGGATTCCCGGTTTTGATCCTACAAAAGGTATTCTTAAACAACCCGTGCGTTCTGAACGTACACTTTATGCCGTTTCTCAGGTTATCGGTACGGGAACAACATTCAGCGTGTCAGAAAATGGGAATATCGTTACCCTTACAAGTGAAGATGTGACGATGGCGAAGGAAGACCCAAAGAACCCAACCGGGCTTGCATACACGCGTTCATGGATAGTTGAGATTGACAGGGACCTGGTTACCCATGGGTTAAATTTAAGACAAGGGACTATTACCGAAAAAATCACCGGGTTTACACCAGAACCCTTAAAATCCGTGAAGGGGGCGATTTACATGGCGCCATTTTCACCTAAGGATTTATAACAACGATTGAAATGCCGTAGGAAGTTCCCATAGACAACCCCCTGTTTCTCCCTTTATTAAGGGGGACTCAAGGTGTTCCACTTTGTTAAGGGGAACTTGCAGAAATCCCCCTTAGAAAAGGGGGACGAAGGGGGTTGTGTTTTAAAATATAAAAGGAAATTTCACAAGTAATTTACAGAAATCATACGAGGGTTAAAATGATAAAATACAAATACACTTTCATCTTTCTTATTTGTTTCATTGCCGGTTTCCTTTTCCCCAGTCAGGCGTGGTGTGAAATACCTCAATTAAAAATCGTAACGGCCACATCGGAAAATATCATAGATGTTGACAATAAAAAATCGCAATTTGACGGGTTGTCACATTCAAACGGCGGGGCGGTTTTGAATACGACTATAGGTACTCAAGCAGTCATTATGTTGACTAGTTTTGGGCAGCCATTTGCCGGACGTGCCTATTCTACGAGCGCGAATGGTGATTTGCTGGCAGATGCAGAATCACATAAGGATAAGGGAGCGCCATTTATTGATGATGATAAAATATATGACAAAATATTTCGTAAAGTACTTATTGAAAAAGACGAAAATGGAAACCTTGATTATGAACACCTGGGAAAAGACGAGAACGGTAATCCAATCTATGACGAAGATGAGTTGATACAAGCTGAGGAATACTACCGATGTTTGTTGAATGTTGACCCCTACAGTCAAGAAGCCGTAGAAGGAATTCTCCAGGCACGGCTGGCACGGGTGAGGAAAGGTAATCTCGTGTGGGACATCCGCCGGAGGGAACAGCTACGCCTTCGATTAACAAAGATAGAAAAGACCAGCACACAGATTTTAAATGACGAAATTGGTATATTAAATCAGATTTCTGATATTCAGAGGAAGTCCATTGCCCTGCTCATGGAGCTTTACTCTGACACAACAAACCCTAATGGTCCAGGCACCCTCCTGCGTGGCGAGGGAACAATATCCAATCCAGACCTTGTGAATGAGTCCATGAAGGTGATTTATTCAACAACGAGGCGGTTTGCGGAGGCAGAGTACCAATTGGGCTTTAAAAGGGTGCTCCTGAATTACTTTAACCAGGGTGATGCAGGAAACGAGCAAGGTCGTGCATTTGCAGTTAATGGGCTTTTAAACGCGTCTGCCTATATTACCGAACTCCTACGACTTCTCAATCCTTATTTTAAAGACGACCTCAACGGAACGAGCGATGTAGGGCAGGTAATTGGATTGCGCAACAAATTAGACGAACTTATGCGTTTGATGAATCAAGGGTATAACCCATTCGGGTTTTTAAACGATTTTGTACCCTTTGTATCGGGTAGTTATGAAAACAATAACTTGAGTACATTTAACAAAATGCACGGTATTGCGAAGGATGCTGTTGATATAGCAAAAACAAAAGAAGATAACGCAAGATCTCTCGAAAAAGATTTTTTGGACTTTGCGAAGGATAATGACGAGTACGAAACAAGACTCCTGGAGACAAATTTAAGTTATCAGCAGAGGCTGAAATCCTTGATTGGCACTATGAAACTCCCTAATGAAGTTGAAGAGGAAGCAGATGTCCTGACATTTCTTTTTCCTGATAAAGACCTCGATGGCGATGGGATGACAGAACGCGACAAAGCAAGGGCTGACCTTATCGCCAAGGAGGGTTTGACATTTGGCTCTAAAGGAGAGATATCGGCACAGTATGATACAATCGCTACTGCAGAAATACGTGTTGAAGAGTCATTTAACGAGGTAAAAAATGTTGTTAGTCACATCAAAATCATAAATGATACAGCTCAGACCATAGCGGGGATAATCGATAATGAAAATGAACAAGTTATCAGTATAATTGAGGAAAATGGCAAGAAGGTGGGTCTCTTAATTCGCCAGAAAGGAAGATTGCAGGAAGCAGCCATACAAAAATTAAATGAGAGGCAAAGAAGAGATGCGCCGTTAAGGGCTTTGTTAGGTGGGGCATCAAGTGTGCTTTCTATGTTTGGTGGTGGCGAAATGCCTCAGTATAAATCGGGCAACACAGAACTCAGCCCTGAGCCTAAATGTCCTTGGTGTCTTGTAGCATTAGTGGCAGTTGGAATAGGCAAGGTTATTCAAGATGTAAACAGCGCTAGCGACTCTGCATCAATTCAGGGGCAGTTGGCGCTTGACACTGCTGATATTGATGCACAGATCAATGAGGTAAATTACATGGAACGCGCCGATATCCAGAGCATTCAACTCGAAGCAGAAAAACAGAAACTTATGGCAGATAAATTACAAGAGATTAGAACAGTAGCCCTTGAGCAGGCAAATAAGTCGCTGAACGTCCACATTGCCCAGCGTGATTTACGGAGGGAGTGGACAGTACTTATCAATAAAATAAATGAGGTAGGCATGCTGGTCGCCGACTCGAATCGCATGGATAACCTGCTTAAGAAGAACCAAAATAATTTGACATTGGGTTGGATTGAGGGTGATGCGCGTGATGTACTCACCGATAACGTCCTTAAAGCAGACCAGGCATTCTTCCGTGCCCAGGTATGGTGCTTTGTGGCATTACGCGCATTGGAGTATTATGCAAATAAACCACCGCAGGGGAATGGGCAACCCCATATAATGATTATGTCCATGTATAACAATCTATATAGCGCCAGAAAATATGACGACCTTTATGAACTTCTATCAGAAATGCAATCCAAAGCAGATTCAGATTTTGTGTTTACTATAAGTACTACTTCGTGCGGTGAACGGGGACTCCTTTCTTTCAAATACGATGTGCTTGTTCCAGCATTGGTTAATTATAGCAATAATGGGCAGCCGGTGGAAGGTGGAGTAAGTGGGGAGGATTATTACCGATATCTCGACCCACTTAGTGGGAAATTGTATGAGGGTAAAAAGGCATTTCAGGCGGTGTTTCGCAATTTCCTGCACCAGGGTATAACAGGAACAATACCTAATAGAGCATTAAAGCTGGTCTTTGCAACTGATTTATATCCAAGATATTTCGACTCTTATGGGATGGGTGGCAACAATCCTTTCTTTTTTCTTGAAGGAAATACCGCCAAAATTATTGGTTTTAGTGATTCCAACTGTGATGGACCAGGTGTTGAAGATAATGTACAAGGCATTCAGGTGAACCTCACAGGTACACTGAATTCTTCTGACGTAAAGCGATTAAGCCTTGCTCAACGTGGCAATAGTTACTTAAACCATATGCCTTGGTCTGTAGATGACTCCGACTTCGATGATAATGGAATGCTTATTAACCCGTTGAACAAAGTTACTGTATATTCGTCTTACAAGCAAATAATACCTACATGGTTGATTGGAGATATTGCTTCGGGTACAAGTACCGCAGAAAATGTAATTGGCAGCGATGTTATTGGGTCGTTCCGACCTCTCGTGAATGGAGCAGACGGTGGAAAGACGCTGGTATTTACCGATAGGTCTGTTGCCAATGACCGTTGGGAACTTGTCATTCTTGAACCACAAAATAGAAGTTTTTTTATCAAACTTGATAATATGCTCGCAAGCCCGATTCCGGAAGACCCGTCTGAAGATTTCCTGACGGATATCCAATTATGGATTGGCTGGGCGTATCGCAATCCGAACGCAAATCAGAAGCCTGGGAAACAGGCGAAGATACAGTAATTGTTGTAATAGTGTAATATGGTAGACAGGGGCTAATGTATATGGTTTGTCAGCTTTTTGATTACCCTTGTTTTTATGCAGGGCAGATGAACGAAAAAATACAACCCCCTTAGTCCCCTTTTTTTAAGGGGGAATTTCTATGCGTCCCCCTTAACAAAGGGGGATTCAGGGGGTTGTGTATGTGTTTTTTTAATTGTATAAAAAATATTTAGAATTTCTACTATACAAAATGCTTCGGACATCAAATCTGTCTTTTAGATTTATATTTATTGCAATCGTACTCTTGCACATGCTTACATGTCTGGCATTCGCCGCCCCTCCCACAAAATCCGGCGTTCGTCCACAGGTGATATCCCTGCCGACGGGTCCAGGCGCTATTGAAGGACTGGGTGAGTCCTTTGAACCTCAATTAAATACTGGCACAGGGAAATATGCATTCCCCATAGCCATTCCACCTGGTCGGGCGGGGTTTGCGCCGGATGTGCGCCTGAGCTATGACGGCGGCAACGGTAACGGGGGGCTGGGGATGGGTTGGAGTTTTTCATTGATGTGTGTCAAACGCCAGACAGATAAAGGACTACCGCGATATAATGATCCCAAGCGTACCTCGCCAGATGCCTATATTAATGAGATGGGTGAGGAGTTGGTAAAGGTCGATGGGGATGAATCGGACGAAATTCAGGTCTTTCGGCTCAAAAACGAAGGGGCATTTACAAAATACGAGTATATACTTAGCGAAGATCGATGGGTGGTCACCGACCGCTCAGGCCGGAAATATTCACTGGGTTCTTGGGTAGTAGGCAACACAGACGTCTCTGCCCGCATTAAACATCCCAAAAACAATCTTACCTATGCATGGTATATAGGAGAGGCGATTGATACGAATGGGAATCAGATTTTTTATAAGTATGTACAGGATCAGTCTCAGATTTACTGTAAAAATATACAATATTCAACTTTTGGGGATGCATCAGACTCCGGACACATCATTGAGTTTACCTATGAATCCAGGCCAGATCCAATTGTGGACTATCGTCCGACGTTTCGTCTGGTTACGGCACAGCGCATGAAACAAATTGATGTGAAAACAGGTGGGACGTTGGTGCGCCGGTATAAGCTGGAATATCTCGAAGGCCGTTCCGTATCCCTCCTTTCGCGGGTTACCCTCATTGGCGCTGATGGGACAACTGCGCTTCCGCCCGCCGAATTTCAGTATACCAACCAAACGCTTGCGGAAAGCGCATCGTTGATTTCCATAACAGGTCTTTCCCTTGCATCCATACTGTTAACCGGTGAAAATCCAGATGACAATCCAGGCAGAGCAGAAATCCTTGATTTTAACGGTGATGGGCTGCCCGACCTCTATCAATCCAGAACACCATATAGTCCCCCCGGTGAATATGATGTCTTATATGTAAATCAGGGGAACGGAAAATTTCTCCGTACTCCTTTGAGTCAGTCTGAAAGCCTTGGGCTTAAGATACAATCCCAAAACAGCTTTGTGCAGGACATCAATGGCGATGGGCTTCCTGACTTAGTTGCGCAGAAGGGGAGCAACCAGGAGGATTTCGTCTTTCGTTTGAATAACGGAGGAAAATGGGCTAGCTCCGATACACCTTTTAAGTTTCCTGCGGGTGTTACTGCATATAATGTGTTTAAAGACCCCGATATTCGCACCCTTGATATAAACTTCGATAAGCAGATAGACACGCTTCGCAGTTATTATACGGTAGGGGCGTCGGGTCAGGGAGTTGTCTTTACGGCTTATCTCAATAAGGGAGACGGCACCATGGATTATATCCCTCAAACTACGGATGACATCATCAAGGGCATACATGAGACCTTTGACGATGCCCAGGGTACGCTTGTTTTAGCCGATATGAACGGGGATCGTATGCAGGATATTGTCCTTCTGAACGATGCTACCAATGGGGGATTAAAATACTGGCCCTCCACGGGTTTTGGTAAATTTGATGATGCTACGTATGGTTATACCATCCCCTTAACCGATGGACCCGACTTTGGCGGCGTGCGAACCAATATAGCGAGACTTGAACTTTCAGACCTGAACGGGGATGGACTCGCAGACCTTTACTATGTGAGTGGCTCACAAGTCCGATACTGGCTGAACGAGAGTGGTGTGCAATTTGGCAAAAAATCTACCGTGAATCTTGGTGGATCATATGACCCTATATCATCCACATACCGTCTCATGGATATAGATGGCGACGGATTACAGGACATCCTTTTTTATGTGCGCTCCCAGCCCACGCCTGATTACCTCCCAAGAGGGTTCGGGTATATCAGGTTATTCAGGGATAACAGGGGTAGATTAACGGATAAAGAGGATAATGACAACGATGGGTTGGTGGATGAAGCGGATGAGGGGAACATCAGTCCGAATCTCTTGTGCGCTATAAGCAATGGAACTGGACGTATCACGAGTATGCTCTTTGGTTCGCACGTTGAAGACATGTTGAGGGATAGATTGGCCGGGAATACATGGACCACAATTATTCCATTTCCTGTGAGTATTTTGCGGCGAGTGGATGTCTTTGATGGTCGTAATAGCACCTATACCCGCGAGATAACGTATCATGATGGTTATTATGACGGTAAGGAAAAGGAATTCAGGGGTTTTGAGAAGGTTGAGCAGCGTGAGGTGGGGGATGACGCTGTTCCTGACCTGTTTATGGCGTATACCTTTGACACAGGGGCAACAGAAGAAGCCTTGAAGGGAAAGCCATTAGAATTGATGGCTATGGATAGTTTAAAAAAAGGTACTGACACTGTTCAGTTAGAAGATGTGTTTTACCGGGAAGACTACACATGGGAAACACGCATACTCAAAAACGGCGCAAATGGCGATAAACGGAATGTGACCTTTCCTTTTCAAACGGTGAAGATGCGAGACATTAGTGAAAAAGGCAATGGAACACCTGTTCAACTAAAGTGGGAATATGAATATGATGACTATGGCAATATGACACGCCAGACGGATCACGGTCGTATGGACGATGGTTGGGATGACGAACGGGTGACTGAGACCACTTACACGGCTGGGTATTCGTCGGGACTGTCCAACTGGATACTTGGTGAGGTGGTTGAATCTATCACAACGGATGAAAATGGCATAAAAGCAGCACACAAGAGAAACTACTATGATGGGCTTGGTCTTGGGGAGGTAAGCAAGGGAAACCTTACGAAGGTGGAAGACTGGGTAAGAGAAAACACGTCGTTTATCACATCCGTCCGAAACGATTACGATGATTATGGAAACATTATTGCCATGTACGACCCGCTCTATGACAAAGAGCCTGGGCACTACCGCCAGATTACGTATGATACCACGTACCACACCTTTCCTGTGGAAGAAAATATATACACCGGTTTAACCACCCTTACCATGTTAGCTACCTATGACCCTGGGTGGGGGGTGATGAAGTCCTCTACCGATTATAATGGCTATACGACTACGTATGATTACGATACCTTTGGACGGTTGATTTCTATGACAAAACCACCTGATGCGGGGCATACGGTTGAATATGACTACAAGCTTGCACAGCCTGTGGGGACTGCTACTGTCACAGACACTGACACAGGCACTGTCAAAGTCATTAACTGGGTTGAAACGAGGCAACGGGATGGCAGCCCCGGTGATGGCTTCCTGCGTTCACGCACATTTTATGACGGCATGGGACGCAAGATCATGACCCGTGCAGAAGGTGAAGATGCGGGACAGGTCGTTGTAACCGATACCGTCCAGTTTAACGCCAGAAAGCTTGTGGGGAAAAAGTATTTGCCGTATTTCGATGGGGGTTCACTCGATTTCGTTGAGCCGAAATTTAACACGGGATTTACTGAGCATTTCTATGATGCCTTGGGCAGGGAGATTCAGGTAAATCAACCTGTGGGTCCTGATGGGATTTTATATGCAAAGACAACATACAAGCCCTTAGAAAAAAAAGTACAGGACGAGGAACAGACGAAATCAGGCTCAATCCATGAGCGCAATGGTATGCGCTATGTAACTGATGGACTACTGGATAAAGACGGAAATGGACGTTTGCGTGAGGTGTTTGAAATCGTTAAGTTGAGCGACAAGGGAGAACCGATAGCTAACCCGGTTGAATGGCAGACTACGTATTCATACGACCTGCTCGACAATCTTACCGGCTATGTAGATTCACAGAATAACAAAAAGACCATGGAGTATGATGGTCTGAAGCGAAAGGTGTCTATGGACGACCCTGACCGGGGACACATGGATTATACGTACGATGATGCCAGCAACCTCAGACAAACTATAGATGCAAAAGGACAGACCATACGTTATAAATATGACGGTGTGAATCGGTTGATGGCGGAGTATTACGGTGCAGATAAAACAGGGCCGGATGTGGAATATCATTACGACGTACCTGGCGAACCTGTTGGCATGGGAGAACTCTGGCAGCATAATCAGGCAAAGGTGATTGCTGATGTTATCTTAAATGGCGGCGTGTCAGCCGAAAAAAAACAACCCCCTAAGTCCCCCTTTGTTAAGGGGGATGTCCACCCCCTGCCCCCACCAGCGGGGGATAGCTACTCCCTTCCCCAGCAAGCGGAGGAAATAAATAGCGAATCCATTTATGACCTGAATAATGATGGGAAGTTGGACGTTGCTGATGTTGTAAAGGCGGCGCGTATCTTTCCTCAAAGTGATACGGTAACCGCAGAAAATACGAAGGGATTTCTCTCATGGGTGCGTGACCAGTCCGGGGAGGAGCATAATTCGTATGACTCACGCGGACGGGTGAAATGGGTGGTGAAAGGGATTTATGAAAACAATTTAAACCACGAAGGACACGAAGAAAGACTGAAACCACAGAGTACACAGAGAGACCACGAGGGACAACCCCCTGTATCCCCCTTTATTAAGGGGGACATTCTGTCCCCCGCTGGCGGGGGCAGGGGGTGGATGTCCCCCTTAGAAAAGGGGGACCAAGGGGGTTGTAAAGAACTTCCCAAAACGAGTCATTACGAAAATGGGGCAAAGAATAGCTTGCGGGAAAATACCATAACGGCGCAAATCCCCCTTAGCAAAGGGGGCGAAGGGGGTTGTGAAGAACCTTGCAAAAAAGAGGAGGTTTTACAAGGCAACCCTATAGCACCGCAAAGCCGCAACCAAGTCCCGCTATCGGTAGGGCAAGCGTCCCCGCTTGCCATTTATGATGTCAACCGAGGACGGTTGACCTACCTTAGTGAATTTAGGGGTGTGTTAAATTCCACAAATAAAGGCAATAATTTACAGCCCGATATTACGCAGAATTTCTATAATGGTATGGAGTACGACTCCGTGGACCGCATCACTAAGCTGGTTTATCCTGACGGCACTTTCGTAAACTATGCTTACAATAGTCGTGGACTGCTTGAATCGGTACCAAACATTATCAATAAGTACGACTACAACCCATCCGGACAAAATAAGGAACTGGCGCTGGCATGTGGGACGATCACGAAATATGATTACGACCACCGTTTGCGATTGAGCAAACTTGCAACGAACCGCAGTCGTGACGGACTTGCATTGCAAGACTTGAAATACACCTATGACGGCGTTTCAAACATTACCCGTATTGATGATGAGCGGGGTAATGAAACACTGGATGTCATTGGTAAAGAACTGGGTGTTGAGTCCGCCGAGGCGCGTAAATTCCAGGCTACACAGTCATTCATCTATGATTCCCTGTATCGGCTGACGCAGGCAACAAATCCTGATGTGTATGGCACGATCAACCATCGTTACGACCGGATTGGCAATATGATCAAACAGGATGCGGCGCTCCTTGACCCTGATCCCCTGATGAATCTTGGGGTAATGACGTCGGGTGGGGCGGCTGGTACTTCAAACCGTATTGGCAGAAAAGCCGGAGACCCAGCAGGACCGCATGCGATAACAGGCACGGAGAAAGGACCCAACGGTGCATTGGCATTTATCTACGACGACAATGGCAATATGCTTACCGACAGGGGTATGAATTTAGGCTGGGATTTCAAAGACCGCCTTATAAACCTTACCAATGGCTCAACGACCGCCTCCTATACGTATGATTATACCGATACGCGGAAGCGGAAGGTGGTGAGCGATGCAAATAAAGGCGCTGAAAGTGTGGTGTTATACATTGATAAAATGTGTGAGGTACGTGACGGCAAGCTGGTGAAATACATCTATGCGGGGAGTAATCGTATAGCCCGCTCTGAAGGTACACCAAATGGGGCTTTAGCCATTCAGCCCTCAGCTTTTTATTTACACGACCACCTCGGTTCAACGAATCTCACCATAACAAATAATGCCAATGTAGCCGAGCAGATGGTGAATTATCCGTTTGGACACGAACGGTATGCAAAGAAATCAAACCCATTAGTAAAACTGGCAGATTACAAATTTACGGGGAAGGAAACGGATGGAGAGAGCGGGTTGCAGTATTTTGAGGCGAGGTATTTGGGGAGTTATATGGGACGGTTTATAAGTGTTGATCCATTAGCAGAAAATATAAAAAAGGAATGGTTAAGTTTTCCTAAGAAAATGAATATCTATTCTTATACTATGCAAAATCCAATTATATTTATTGATCCAAGTGGACTTGAAAATGATTTTTTTCAACCAAGAATGACTCCGAGTAATTATAAGGAAGCAATGGAACAGGAACAAAAACTAAATTTACAAGCGGGTAGTTTTTATAATGAAAAGAATGTACAACGTGATTGGGAATTGACCCCGGCAGGCCGCCTTCATAAAGGAGCAGATATGGCAACATACCATTCGAATACTCCAATACCATCACCGGTATCAGGTAAAATAGAAATAATAGTTAATGATAGACCAGATATTGATACAAGAGAAAATATAAGGAATTATAGTGATAGACAAAAACTGGGTAATCTAATGTATATTCGAGGTGATGATGGAAGACGATATGAAATTGGGCATATGCGTCAAAATTCTATACCTTCTAATTTAAAGCCTGGAATGACGATACATCGGGGGGAATTAATTGGATATGGTGGTACAAGTGGGAATCTTGCTTTAGGTCAAACTGATCCCCATGTTCACTTTCAAATACGTGATATGAATTCTCCGAATTCTCCATTGACACCAGAAGGCTTACCTCAAAGAACAAGGACTCCTCAGATAAATTTACATTAAGAAAGAGACTTAAGAAAATAGGGACAACGACAATTAAAAATAATTCTTGATAATTGGATCGTGAAGTTTATGGTTGGGTAATTGAGACAATAAAGGTTTAAGCATGATAAATGGTGGAAGCATTAATTTTGGTCAAATTCGGTAAAAATATAAGAGGAATAATCACACAGAGACACCGCGGGCATGGGGAAAAATAATCCGCAGATTTCTCAGATTACGCAGATAAAGTGAAAAATATTTAACCGCAGAGAACTATTGAGAAATGGCAGAAGGAGGAAATGGGGAATAGGGTCGCGACTATTTAACATAGCAATTGCTGAATGAATTTAATTTAAATAACTTTTATGTCCGGGATGTCTTGGAAATGTTTATCGATAGTAAAGATTTGGTACCGATATTCTTTAGCACAGCAGGCAATTACGATGTCTGAGACTGGAATAGTCTTTCCCTGTGATCGAAGTTCTTTGGCAAGGTTTCCGGATTCTATCCAGATGTCTCTTGTTATTTCTAGATATTCAATGGTATTGAATATCTCTATTATAATCTCACGTTCTTTATTCGTCTTTATACCCTGGAGTAGTTCGGCGATGATTGTGCCAACACCGACCACAGAGTTGTTAGAAATAAGATCTCTTAAGCGGTCAGAAATTACAGATTTCGTGCGAAAGAATTCCACCCATACGCATGTATCTGCAATGACTTTTGGCTTATTTATTGTCTTCATACTCGTCGGTTTCTTCGTCTTCGAGTTGTTGCCAGTTATTTTTAATATCTAATTTGCCTTGGTAAGAAAGGATTTTTTTAATTTGTTTCTTTTTTATGTAATTTTGGATGGCAGTGGTGATAGCCCTGGTTTTTGATTTTTCTTGGGTAATTTCAAGAAGTTTCTTCATTAAAAGGTCGTCAATATTTATTGTGGTACGCATATTTTGCCTCCTTACATAATATGTATGCTTGAAAAGTATGATGAGATTGTATGATATTACAATATGCATGTCAACTTGGTTTTAGAGAGGAGCCTATGATGCCTAGTCTGAATTTGTTGATATTAGTTCACCACAGAGGGCGCGGAGAAAAACAAAAATGAAAAGATTGAAACTCACTGCAAAGACGCAAAGAACTACTAGAAAAGGAAATAGTAAACTGCGGTGTGTTTTTGTGTGGTTAGTGTGTTTCGTGGGGGGATCGTTTTATTTATTGTCCCGTATATAAATAAATCGAAAATTTGAAAGGTTCTAGGCTTTGCCAATGAAAGTTAGAAATTTTGCTATGGAAATGATACGTATTCCATGGGGTACTAAAAGAGAGGAAACCCAGATATTGGTGGCGATAACAACTTAATGGGCACTTTTCTCGTGTCGTACCTCTTTTATAGCGCGAGCAACATCAGATTCAATCTCTTCGTGGGGGTATTGAACAGACTTTTCATGTATCTTATTTATAATACTATGAAACCGCTTTTGCCATTCATCAAGGGAAATAATTTTTATCGTTACCTTTTCGTGTTCCTTTACTTCAACGTCCTGAAGGGGTTTAAAAACACCGTTTTCGTAAATGGCGTCTATTGTTTTTGACATGATTTAATATCGCTTTAATAAGAAAATTATAAATATAATATTAAATCAACTTCTAATGAATATTGTTCTGTTTGTCAAGTGGAATTCAGTTGATAAACGCGGAGAACGCAGATAAAGGAGATTATCACACGGAGATACAGAGGGCACAGAGAGAAGAGATAAATTCACCGCAAAGGCGCAAAGGGCGCAAAGAACTACTGAGGAAAACAAATATTAAGAATTAATCTGGAACTCATGAACTCAGGAGGTACACGATTAGCGGGATTTAAAAGGGTTTAATCGGGAGTAATCGAG
>JAXMAC010000081.1:0-15523 GCA_046350595.1 Candidatus Brocadiaceae bacterium
CCGATAAGAAGTACATGGGACCGTGAAAAACTTACAAAAAAAAGAGGTTTTTACAGAGTAATACTATAACGCGTTTTTCTATCATTCGTCACATACCTTGAGCGTTTTTCCTGTTATCATGCTGATTTTTTTCCCAAGATTTTTCATTTCTTTCAATCCACCGCGACTTGAAGATTCTCCTACTTCATCGACCACAATCCTCTTCCCGTTACTTAAGTGCAGTAATACTAAATACCTCATATATTTATCAGGCACAGAATCCCGCGTCTCTTTTGCAACTTCGACATTCTTTATTTTAGAAAATGGAAAATAATCCTCATTATCCAGAAACAGAGTTCTTCTGACCATCGTTGTTACCTGTTCAGTCTTTCCATCAATAGTGATCGTTTTGAAAAATGAACTCAATACGAGCTTGTTGGTAACTTTCTTTTTATCCACCATTGGTCATATACCTCCTTTTTACTCTTTCAATAATTCTTACGTATATTTTCACGCCACAAGGCGAAAAGGCATAAAGAAAAAACTTTGTATCTTCATACTTTGTGGTTCATTTGAAATTTGTAAGCACTAAGATAATAAACTCAAATTAAAAAATCAACTTAAATAACCACAAAAATTAAAGATATAAAAAAATGAGCTTCCCATCTTTGTGAATGGGAAGCTCATGTTGTATGAAATCTTTTGAAAGAAAAAGAACGTTACGCGCCCGCCTTGATATCAATCTTCGCCTTGTCCCTGAGCTGCTTTATCAGCGCCTGCGCCTTCTGCTTCATCAAATCCTGCTTAACGTAGTCCTTTACTTCATCAAAACTGCCTTCCTTTGCATCTTTTTTATCAACAATTTTTATGATATGATAGCCAAACTCTGTCTTGACTGGTTCGCTTACCTGCCCA
Organism: Candidatus Brocadiaceae bacterium; assembly: GCA_046350595.1. GTDB lineage: Bacteria > Planctomycetota > Brocadiia > Brocadiales > Brocadiaceae > JAHFOW01. The sequence continues at coordinate 895 of JAXMAC010000081.1, forward strand.
ACTTTTAAAGCAAACGCAGCATCCGCAAAGGGTTTTACCCACTGATCCCTTGTGTTAAATCCTAAATCTCCGCCCCTCTCCTTTGAAGGACAATCAGAATACTGCTTCGCTACTTCCCCAAAATCCTTTCCTCCGTCAACCTCTGCCTTTGCCTTCTTGATTTTTTCCAGGGCTTGCGCCAGTTCTGCATCTGTCTTCAATTTGCGGGTGTCCACGAGGATATGTCTTGCCCTTACTTCAGCTTCTTCGTTGTACTGAGCCTTGGTCTTTTCGAAATGTTCCTTTATCTTCTGGTCGTCAACATCCTTGCCAAGGTACTTGTCTAAAGCAACGTCTAAAACAATGTCCTTCTTCAAATCATCAATACTACCGCCGTGCGATTCCAGAACCTGCTCCAGCGTTTTTCCCTCAAGGCCGGGATTCGACTTAACCTCTTCACGTATCTTGTTTAATTCCTTGTCTATATCTGCCTGGGTTGGTTCAAGCTTACTTTCTTTGACAAATTGAACAAGCAGTTTTTGAGTAATCACTCCTTCGAGTACCTGCTTCTTTACGACAGCCATCTGTTCTTTGGGAATTTGGCCGCCAAATCTGCCGATTACCTGATTGACATCTTTCTGAATAATATTCTCGCCATTCACTGTTGCCAAGACTTTGTTCGGATCCTCTTCCTGTTTTGGCGCAGATGCGGCCTCTTTTGGTTTGGCCGTCGTTGTTTCTTTTGCAGCCTCTGCCGGTTTTGGCGCAGGCGCGGGCGCTACATTCTTTGGCGTCGCCTCAACAGCTTTTTTTGCTGGTTCCGGGGCCTTTTTTGCATCCGATTCCGCCGCAAAGACGCTTACATGCATACTCAATATCCCACCCAGAACAATCCCTACCGGCTTTACAAATCCTTTCAACATTCAGTTTCTCCTCAAAAATATTTAAAATAATAAAAAATAAATCTTAATACATTTTAACTTGTAAAGCAAATCTAAGATTTTTCTTTGCGTTCGTCAATGTTTTTAATGAGGCATTTTTTCAGTCTGAGATATCGGCTCACCCGTCCTGGTTATTTCCTCCAGGTGCTGCATTCCGATAGACTTTACGATGAGAAGACCGCCGACAATCGTCCAGACATAATTGGTTAGAAATCTCCATATCACAAGGAAAATACCCATGAGATGCGTGGGAACGGAAGGCGCAAACAGGGCATATCCGACCCCTTCGGACACGCCACTCCCCCCAGGCGTAGGTATATAATACAACATAAAATTCAATACCCCCTGAATCATAAAGGTACTCAGGATTTTCACGTCACACCCTAAACCCTTTAAAATCGTGGGCGCTACAAGGAACTGTGACGTAATCATCATCGCAGTAAAAAAAATAACCAGGAAAAACTGCCAACGCCCATCCCGGATAAATTCCCTGAGACTGGATTTAAATTCATCCACTACCTGTAAAAGTCCCTGCTTTATTCTGGATGACCGTCCCTTAAAAAATGGAATTTTTTCAAGATAACGAAATACGACATTCATCCATCTTCTTGCAGAGGTCGGGGCAAAATAGAGGTACGCAAAGAAAAATACGGTCATGGCCAGAAAGATGGCTACATAATCAAATACCATCTTCAGACTCGTACTCGACAAGAACTCACGATGGAAATAAATAATAATCGGCCCGCCAAGCACAAAAAACATCATCGTAATTATGGTACGCAGGAAGGCAATAGCCGTTGCCTTCCCAAATGACACACCCTTCTGGTTCAACATATAGAACAAGAGAGGCTCGCCCCCTGCGGAGGAAGGGGTGATATTCGAAAGAAAAGTATACGCGAGGACGGCTTTGATACCATACATGAACGATAACTTTGTACCCACAACACGGGCCAGTATCTGGAGTCGCAGCGCATCAAAACACCAGGATAAGCAAATAAAGAAAAACGACATGAACAGATACCGGGGATTCATGTACCGAAGGGCATGGAGCGTTTTTAAATCCGTTGTAAAAAATATCAAAAGACAGATAGCGAGAACGGTAATGCCACAGAAGATACCCAGTCCTTTTTTGATTGTTATATGCATAGAGGAATAGCCATGAAAAAAATAATTACGAATTATGATTAATTAATTTATTCAACATTCAATCGTCATTCGTAAATCTCAAATATTTTCATAGAGACTTTTTCATAAAGAGTATCATATCCATAAAGCCGCGCCTGATCATCATCACGGCAATGGCGGCCAATAACAGGGCAGCAACCTTGGCAAATGCCTTGGCTCCTCCCTCACCCATCAACCGGTAGATATAATGTGATTTCAGAAAAATAATCCACACAATGACGAGATTTACCACGAGCGATGTTATCGTTGGAATATAGCCATAGGTATCCACCGTGACGATGATTGTGGTCAAAACTGCCGGGCCTACAACAAGCGGAATACCTAAAGGAACAACCCCCATCGTTGCCGTAACCGTCCGCTTCCCCTTTTCCCCAAAGAGCAAATCATTAATGGCAAACACCAGCAAGAGAAGACCGCCAGCCATCTTGAAATCATATATCTCTATACCGAGCACGGAGAAAACAAACTTACCTATGGCAAGAAAGCCTATACTCACCGACAGCGCTGTAATCACAGATTGGTGGATAAATTTTTTCTTCTGCGGCTTTTCTACCCCTTCCATTAATGATATAAAAATAGGTATTATACCCAGGACATCAATAGCTACAAAGAGCGGTATAAATGCGAGCAGAAAGTTATGCCAGTGTTCGATGTGTAAAATTTGGAGTTCTTTCATAAATTGTATTTATTCAACTTATTATAAAGACTTGCACGGGAAATCTGAAGTAGTCTGACTGTTTTTTCCTTGTCGCCGCCGGTTAATTCCAGGGTATTCAATATTACCTGACGTTCAAATTGATCCATGAGCGCCTGGAGTGGTTTTCCCGACAGACCCTGTTGGAAGCTTGGTTTTTCTTCATAGAGTGGGATATCCACGGGTTCTATCATCCTGCCCTTACTAAGAATCACCGCACGTTCGATGACGTTTTCCAGTTCCCTGATATTTCCCGGCCAGGCGTATGCCATAAGCTTGCTCAATGCATCCCGGGAAATTCCCTCGACAGCCTTTCTGTTCTTTTTGTTATGAATGGAAAGAAAATGAGAAACGAGTTGGGGAATATCCTCCGTGCGTTCTCTTAAGGCCGGCAGAAAAATACGGATGACGTTCAGCCGGTAAAACAGGTCCCGGCGAAATAACCCTTTTTCAACATTCCCCTCAAGGTCTGCATTCGTCGCTGCAATGATGCGGACATCGACCTTGATCGGCTTGTCGCCGCCTACCGCCTCAAATTCGCTATCCTGCAGGACACGCAGCAGCTTTGCCTGGACAGACAGGGAAACATTGCCGATTTCATCAAGAAGTATTGTGCCATGATCGGCGGTGCGGAAACGGCCTATCCTGTCTTTCGTGGCGCCGGTGAAAGCCCCTTTTTCATGGCCAAAAAGCTCGCTTTCCAGAAGCGTTTCCGACAGCGCAGCGCAGTCCACCTTCACAAATGGATAATCCTTGCGTGCGCTGTTATAGTGTATAGCCCTCGCTACCAGTTCCTTACCTGTCCCCGTCTCGCCCTGAATTAAAATATTCGCCTCTGTATTTGATACATTTGAGATCATCTCGTAAACCTTTTTAATCTTTTGACTCTCACCGACGATATTTCCAAAGGTATATTTTTCTCCAAGTTCCGTACGAAGCCGGTCTACTTCACCCTCGAGGCGCTGCATATGGAATATCTTCTCAATGACGAATATAAGCTCATCCCGTTTAAAAGGCTTGGTAATATAGTCAGATGCCCCGAGCTTCATGGCCTCCACGGCATTGGCAACCGTTCCGTAACTGGTCATTACCACTACGTCAACATGAGGATTCTGCTGTTTGACCCTTTTTAAGACCTCTATACCGTCTAAATCAGGCATAATCAGGTCAGTTAAAACAACCGAGTACCTTCCATTTGCAGAAGCCTTTTCAATGGCATCCCTTCCTGTGGTAACGACGTCCGAGACGTACCCCCTGCTCTTCAGGAGTTCTCTGCACATCTCTCCCATGGCCTTATCGTCATCGACAACTAAAATATTTTTCAAAATTTTTATCCCTTAATACAAATAAATTATGCATTCGGTGATTTTAAAAATACACAAAGATGTAGAGACGCAAGATTTTGCGCCTCTACGGTAACTGTCCGGGGCTCAGACCTGAAGATTTGAGTCACACCGGTAAAGATATAATAAACCTTGTTCCGTTACCAAGCCTGCTTTCCACTGCTATCTTCCCATGGTGAGCGGAAATGATGTTATTACAGATCGACAACCCTAATCCTGTTCCCTTTCCTTGCTCTTTGGTGGTAAAAAAAGGCGTAAAGATACGTTTTTTGTCTTCTTCAGAAATACCAATGCCATTATCCTCAAAAATAATCTCAAGTGACCTTGATTCAGGTTTCATTCTGGTTTCAATAAATATATTTCCACCCTGCGGCAGTGCATCTACGGCATTGTTGACGAGATTTAAGATCACCTGTTGAATCTGATTCCCATCCACCAATACAGGCGGTACCCTGTCATCAAATGTTTCCTGAATGTTTATTTTGTGAATTTTAATACGATGTTCAACCAGTGACAGGGTATTCCTGATCAAATGATGAATATCGCACGATTTCTTCTTGCAATCGGATTTCCTGGAAAAATCCAGGAGATTTCTGATTGTCTTCTGACATTTCACGATCTGTTCGGAAATGGTTTTAATCTGTCCTAATAATTTTTCATCCCGAATGTCTTCCGCCAGCAACTCACAATAACCCGAAATTGTTGCGAGAGGCGTGTCAAGCTCATGTGCAATGCTTGATGCCATGAGACCAACAGAGGCCATCTTTTCCGCCTGAAGGAGTTGATTTTGCAAAGACTTGAGTTCTTCGTAGGCGTGCCGGATATCACGTATCCGCCTACCCAATTCCAGCCGTTGCTGTTCACGCTCTTCTTCCAGCAATTTTCTCTCGGTAATATCCCTGAATATTTCCACAGCATACTCCACCCCGCCGTCATTGTCTACAATAGGAAAGGAAAATTTTTCAATGCAAACCTTTTCCCCCCCCGGCCTTGTTTCCCAGACAATTGATTGCTGAGGTTTGCCGGTAGAAAAGACCTTTCCTGTTACACAGCTTTCACAGGGAGAGCTTTCTTTCCACAATTCAGCATAACACTTGCTTCCCAGCAACATTTGCCGGCTCTTGCCTGTCCATTTACTGGCGGCCTCATTCATAAAGATAATCTGAAAATCACGGTTCACGATATTAATACAATCATGAACACCATCAAGGGCAGTTTGTAAAAATTTTTCTGATATTTCCATTATGATTCCTTAAATTAGGCCTTTGGCGACTTTTTAACAGTGTAGTGGCAAGGCGCGCCTTGCCCCTACGCTGGGGGTTTGTAATTACTATAAATTAAATAAATTTGGGCGTAGGCCACTAATTTTTTCATTTTTTTTTATTTATTTTTGGTTTTGGGCTATTTTTTACCTGGGTCGGGCCCCGCCGCCCCCCCCCACTACTGTGCTGGTTTGAAATTCCTATACATTAAATAAATTGGGCCTTCGGCAACTTCTTTTTCACATTCAGGGGGGTTGTTTTTTTCCTTCATTGTTTTAATTTGTACGGTTGAATCAGCATGGGATTTTTGTACCTTATACGTTATATAACCGTTATACTTGAATTTAATAAGGCATTACGGCGAATTTTTATTGTAGCACAGATATGTTATAAACCGTTTAAACGGCTTAAACCGTTTAAGCCGTTTAGAGGGGGATAATTATCTGCGCTACGATTTGTTTTGAAATTCCTCTACCTTAAAATTTATATAATAACAAATTTTTTCTCGTATTACTATTATTTGTTACTTCTTCATGTACGCTCATAGATTTGCCTATGATAAAAAATAGCCTTTGGAAACGGATGTGTTTTGGTTATATCGTCATTGCATTATTCATGATGGTCATGAGCTTTTATTTGATCTACCGTATGAACCATCTGAACAAGATCACCGACTCCATTATGAAAGTAAACATCCCTTCTATTGAAAATGGGGAAAAACTCGTAGACAATCTCCTTGAACAGGTCAGAAACGAAAAAAAATTTATCATTACGAACGACGACGCCTTCTTGGACCTTTTCGAAAAAAAGAAAAAGGATTTTTGTGAACGGCTCAAATCGATGGAAGATTCCCTGACAAACCGGGAAAAGACTTTATTTATAAACAAGATAAAAGGGTTACACAATAAATACCTGACGATGGTTTCTAAAGATATCTTATTTGTGGGTACTGATGAAATTATTCCACCAGACCCCCGATACGAAGAGGAAAAGAAAAGGACACTCGACCAGCTTACGGAGTCCATCAATAAGCTCATTCTTACGGTACAGACAGATTTAATCAAAAAAATAGAACTTTTTCAAAAAATAGGTTACAAATCCACAAAAATGTCCGGCATTATCATCTTGTGCGCTATCGTCTTTGGCGCTGCCTTCGCATACTTCTTCACAAGAAGCGTATGTTCTCCGATAAAAGTCCTCACGGACGCTACAGACCGTATTGCACAGGGCGACCTGGATTATCGAATAGACGTTACGTCTCATGATGAAATTGGCGCCTTGGGCGTTGCCTTTAATCAAATGTGCAACAAACTTAAAGAAATTGACCTGATGAAGTCGGAATTCGTCTCCAACATCTCCCATAATCTTAAAACACCCTTGACCGCTATTCGTGAGGCAAGTGATCTCCTCCTGGAAAAAATTGCCGGCCCTCTTTCCGAATCGCAAATAAAACTCCTGAACATCATGAAAGAAGAATCATTTCAGCTTACGATGATGATTAATGACCTGCTTGATATATCGCGAGTCGAAGCGGGACTTATGAGATACAACTTTCAATATTCTGATATCCTCGATGTCATTCGGAAAAGTACAGAAGAAATACGGTTTCTGGCAGAAATCAAAAATATCAACATCCGGTGTTTAAATGGGTCATCCTCTTTACCTCAAATTCTTTTAGACCGTGATAAAATCGCCCAGGTAATGGATAATCTTTTGAGCAACGCCATTAAGTTTACTCCATCAGGCGGAAGTATTACCATTCAAGTCAACGAGGCCGAGTCCTATGATATTCCCCATATCTTTAAGGAACAAAATCGGCTCAATAACATACGTTCTTTTGTTAAAATTAGTATTTCGGATACAGGGATTGGAATCCCAGCCGAATACCACAAAAAGATATTCGATAAATTTCAGCAGGTTAATAATAAAGGCAAAGGGGGAATAAAAGGAACCGGCCTGGGATTGTCCATCGCAAAACATATTATACTTGACCATGGGGGGGATATTTGGGTAGAAAATAATACTCATGGACTCGGAAGTACATTTTATTTTACGATCCCCAGTAATTATGATTATGCCCTGGGTATTTCATAAACTTATTTTACAAATAATAGATAAGGACAAAAAGTGAGTATCTTAAAATTGAAGAATTATGCTCTTATCCCATTCTTTTTTTCTGTGGTCGTCTTTCATGTTGGCTGCGCGTGTACGGCGCAGAAAAATGAAGTATCTTTAAAATTAGCCGCAAAAAATGACGAAGTTAACGCCGTAAAATGCGAACTTCAGTCGAAAGAAAAAACGATTACAGAACTGCTCGACCGCCTTTCAATGAAAGATCAGGAAATCGGAAGACTTACTGATAAACTGAACACTGCACAGGCAACCATCGAGGACTTGAAAAATGATATAGAACGACTCCGGGAGGTTGACGTGCAGATGGAGGAAAAGAAGAAGGAGGTTGATCAACGTATAGAAGAAACAATACCACTGAGTGAAAAAGAAACAATATCAGGCACCGATTCGGCAACGACCTCGGTAAAAGAAACACCCTAATTTTTTTGTGTAAAAGTTTAATCTATGGCCAATGAACATATTTTAGTTATAGACGACGATGCGAATATCCTGGAAGTCATTCAGATGCGATTAAAATCGTGGGGCTATCATGTCACCACGGCGCGGGATGGCAAAGAGGTAAAAATGGCCTTATCCGTAACGCCCTTTAATCTTGTCATCATCGACCTGCGGTTGTCTGATGAAAACGGCATTGAAATTATGGAAAAAATCATCGCCATCCATCCAAACCTTCCCATAATTATCCTGACAGCGCACGGAAGCATCGAAAGCGCTGTTGAAGCTATGAAAAAAGGAGCCTACAGTTATATCACGAAACCATTTAATAACGAAGACCTGGCGCTTCATATTAAAAATGCCCTTGAAAAACAAAAACTTACGAAAGAAATAGAACACCTCAGGAAACAAATTGACGAACAGCATAATTTCAAGCCAATCATCGGCAACAACAAACGAATGCAGGAAATCCTTGAACAGGTCTCGAAAATTGCGAAAACAGATTGCACGGTTTCTATTTACGGTGAAAGTGGAACCGGTAAAGAACTTATCGCCCGATCTATTCATCATACCAGCAATCGCTCAAAGGGTCCATTTATAGCCACCAACTGTGGTGCCATCCCGGAAGGGTTGCTGGAAAATGAACTCTTTGGACATGTACGCGGGGCATATACCGACGCCCATGAATCCAAGGAGGGACTCTTCATGCAGGCAGACGGCGGTACAATTTTTTTAGACGAGATCAGCAACACATCGCCTGCTTTACAAATCAAACTTTTAAGGGTTTTACAGGAAAGAGAAATTAAACCCGTCGGCGGAACAAAAAGCATTAAAATAAACGTGCGTGTTATAGTTGCATCAAATGTAGATTTACAAAAGGCAGTGAACGAGGGGACATTTCGCGAAGACTTATTTTACAGGATCCATGTCGTGCCCATCTTTATTCCTCCCTTACGTGAACGAAAAGAAGATATCCCTTTGCTGGCCACCTATTTTGTGACAGAATTTTGTAAGGTATTAAAAAAAGATATCAAAGGATTTACGCCTGCTGCGCTTCAAAGAATGATTCTCTATGACTGGCCTGGCAACATCCGTGAATTGCAGAATAAGATCGAACATGCCGTTATCATGACCAACAATACACTCATTACTCCGGATGACCTTTTTAAGAATACAAATACCCTGAAGAACACCTTCAACTCGTATAAAGATGCAAAGGAGAGGTTTGAACGGGAATATATTGAAAATCTATTAAAAGTTAGCAGCGGCAGCGCTATAAAAGCTTCGAAATTTGCCGGGTGTTCCAGAGATCAGATATACAAATTAATCAAAAAACATAAACTAAACCCGGAAAACTACAAGACAGACAAGATATTAACCACAATCAGCGAAAGCCTTACGTGAGAATGTATAAAAAAACAAACAACCTGTATAAATATATATACACATTATTTTGTCATAGGCTATTTAATTGTGAATATTTAAAACTATGCAATCAAAATATGTATAAATATTTATACAAACAATTCACTAATCGTTCTCTGTGTTATAATTAATGATTTTGGGAAAAAATAATGTTTCTTGTCATAACAATTGTTATTCAATGCATTTATATATATTTTTTTCGTTCTTCGCCATAAACTTAAAAAAAATTATTCAATTTGGCAAGAATATTGCAATTTCTATCACTACTACTAGCCATAGTACCGGGAGCGTTCCTGGTAGGCTAGGGTAAAAGTTTGCAACTATGTAAGGAGAAGTAGAAAATGTTAAAGAAGTTTGGTTTAGGTCTTGCTTTTGTTGGTGCATTGGTGATTTGTGGTGTTAGCGCTGTTGTTGTAAAATCAGCAGTAGCTGAGGAGAAGAAGGAAGAGAAGAAGAAGGAAGAGAAAAAAGAAGAGAAAAAAGAAGAGCACAAGCACTAATCGCTTCAAGCACGATATTTTTCACCAAATGGAAGGTATCAAATCCAGGTCACCCGGAAATGTATTCCGGGTGCCTGGATTATTTTAAGGGACTTCTGTAAATTTCGTTTTGCGGAAGTAACATAATATAAGGAGGTGTAATATGTTAAAGAAGTTTGGTTATAGTATGATTGTTGCAGCGGCTTTGATGGTCGGAGTTGGTGTAGTAAACACAGTTCTCGTAGGTTCAGCTATGGCAGAGGAAAAGAAGTGCGATAAATGCGGAGATCTCCCATCCAAGCCAGCAAAAGATTGCAAGTGCGAGTGTCACAAGGCAAAGCACTAATCATTATTAATAAGTTTGTAGACGATATATTACTATTACCCTATAATGTAAAGATGTTTGCTGGAGGGAAAATGTTAAAGAAATTAGGAAGTAGCTTGGTCATTGTGGGTGCGCTGATGGTGGGAGCCTGTGTTATCAACACTACATTTGTTGGCTCTGTTCGTGCCGCGGAAGCAGCGAAATGTGAAAAATGCGGACACACACCTGACGAGTGCGCAAAAACACATTGCAAGTGTCCTTGCCAGGAAAAAAAGGGACACTAAAGAGACCGTTATAAATTCCAGCGAGTATTGTGTATACTTGGGAAAGAGGCAATTCATGTGAATTGCCTCTTTCTTTTTATACAGACTACGCCAAACACATCATTTCGATTATTTTCGTATAGTGCTCACCATAGCCCTCTAATTCAACATATCTCTCATTATCAGAAACAAGAGTTAACGTAATTTTTAAATACTCTTGTGGCAAACAGCCAGATACCCGATCAGCCCATTCAATGAGGGAAACACCATCCCCATAGATCATTTCATCGCTCCCCAAGGCAAACATTTCATAGTCGCCTTCTAATCGGTATGCATCGAAATGATAAATGGGCATTCGACCTTCATAGGTATGTACCAGGGAAAAAGTTGGACTTTTCACCGTGCGCTTGTCTTTTACCCCCAGTCCCTGCACAATACCTTTTACAAGGGTCGTCTTACCAGCCCCCAGTTCACCAACCAGGGCAACGACATGCCCTGGTGATAATAATTCACCAAGCTTTATTCCAAGGACAATTGTCTCGTGAGCGCCCTTACTTTTAAAAATAAATTTCTTCTGTATCATAAAAAATACGTTTAATTAGGCCTTCGGCGACTTAAAAAACGCACATGTAGAGACGCAAAATCTTGCGTCTCTACAATAACATTGAAATTCCTATACATCAAGTTTTCAAATGTTCGTACCCTTGCGGCCTGATACGGCAAACGTCCCCACTGACATACTTCATCCGAATACCCCGGCCTTTTGTAATCTCCCCAATGCAACATATCATATCCTTTGGAAATAAAGCTGATTCCAAAACCTTTTTTGCCTGACCCTTCGATAACACAATCACCAGTTCATAATCCTCGCCGTCCGACAGGGCGTGATACAGAGGAGTATTTCCCGTTATTTTTGACATCTCTATCGCCGCCTTTGAAACAGGAATCTTGTCTTCATACAAAATTGCGCCGACATTGCTCTCTTCTAAAATATGGTTCAAGTCTGCGGTCAATCCATCGCTGATATCAATCATGGCGTGAACGGCAAAATTTTTATTGAGAAGAAGCCCTTCTTTCAATCGCGGTTCAAAATGAAAATGTTTGCCCAGGAGCGAACCGCCTAGTTCACCCGTCACCAAAATCGCATCTCCAACCTTTGCCCCTGACCGTCGAATGGGTTTTAACCCCTCGTCCCTCCCCAGCATTGCAACATTGATGCAGAGAGGACTGCGGCCACTGATAATGTCACCACCCACAATCTCTATGCGGTATTTGTCTGCAACATCCCATATACCCCGATATAATTCCCTTGCAAATTTTTCCGTGGTATGGAGAGGAAAGCAAATAGAAATTACTGCTACTGTTGCCTGACACCCCATAGCGGCGATATCACTGATATTGGATGCAATAGCCTTTCTTCCGACATCGCGGATGGTACACTTCTTTAAATCAAAATGGGTGCCATCTACGAGCATATCGGTCGTTATGAGACACAACTTGTCTGAAGAGACATCGATGACCGCACAGTCATCCCCTATGCCAAGAATGACATCCTTGCGTCTCTTCTGATGCTTTCTAATCCACTCAATAAACGAGAACTCGCCCATGTATTACCTTATCAAATAATGACATTTTCACTGTATACTTTTTTTAAACGATATATGAGAAGAATGCGTACGGAGAGACGCAAGATTTTGCGTCTCTACCAAAAACATTGAAATTCCTTAACATTAAATTGTAGATTTTGCCAGAAGCGCTTTCATAAAACAACTTATTTTATTTTGACTTGCCCGCCCTTTCTTTATATCATTTCGGATTCATTATATTGATGTTATTGAAAACAAAATCGGTATCACCACCACCGTTAAGATTAAAATTTGCAGGAAAAATAAGCATGGAGCATAGATTACCGCATAATACCAAAACAAACGCCTTAAAATTTATTGTACTGCTCGGCGTTGTAAGCCTCCTGGCGGATGTCACTTACGAAGGAGCCCGTAGTATTAATGGACCGTATCTTGCTGTACTTGGGGCAAGCGCTACCACGGTTGGATTTGTTGCAGGATTTGGCGAGCTGGTAGGATACGGCTTGCGGATTGTTTCCGGATATATTACGGATAGAATAGGAAAATACTGGGCAATAACACTATTCGGTTATACCCTGAATATGATTGCAGTACCTGCCCTTGCACTGGCAGGACGCTGGGAAATTGCCGCAACTCTCATGATTATGGAACGCGTGGGAAAGGCTATACGCACCCCCGCTCGCGATGCAATGCTGTCCCATGCAACAAAAGAAATCGGGAGAGGAAAAGGATTTGGATTACACGAGGCGATGGACCAGATTGGAGCAGTGCTCGGCCCCCTCATGCTCGCCGGTGTTATTCACTTCAAAGGGGGTTACAGAACCGGTTATATTACCCTCCTTTGTCCGGCCATCCTGGCTATCGGAGTACTTCTGGCTGCCCGTTTTTTATATCCACAACCCCGTAATTTAGAAGTATCTTTGCCTGAACTGGAAACGAAGGGATTCCCGAAAAGATTCTGGATTTATCTCGCTGCCGTCGCCGCAATTGCAGCAGGATATGCAGATTTTCCCTTAATTGCGTACCATTTTCAAAAGAATGTGGTCGCCTCGCCGAACTGGATACCACTCTTTTATGCCATCGCAATGGGAGTAGACGCCCTGGCAGCGCTTTTCTTTGGATACCTCTTCGACCGCAAGGGTATTTCCGTCTTAATTTTTTCATCCCTGATTTCTATGCTCTTTGCGCCACTCGTATTTTTAGGAAACTTCCCATGCGCCCTCATGGGAATGGTTGTGTGGGGTATCGGTATGGGCGCACAGGAATCTATCATGAGGGCAGCCCTTGCAGAAATGGTTCCGGTAAACAAACGGGGCGCGGGATACGGTATCTTTAACGCCGGTTATGGCATATTCTGGTTTCTCGGCAGCGCATTCATGGGATTTCTCTATGACTTTTCATTGATGTCCTTAATTGTATTTTCGGCGCTTGCGCAATTCGCCGCAGTACCCCTGCTTTTTTGGATTCGAAAGACAAAATAAAATTTTTGATTGTGGTTTTAATTTTTTAATTGAAAGAACTTCTGGTAAATAAAATGTCTAATAAATTTCAAGGTAATTTCTCTGCCACAGCAATTGGCAGCCTGCCCCATACCGATATTGAAAGAGCATGTGAACTCATGTTCAAGTCGCTCCCGGAAATCCCCTGCTGGCCTCAATTGCCCAGAATCAGCGTTAAGGAAGATATGTGCATTCAGTACACGGAAGGACTACCCAGCATCCACGTTGGCACAGACGGAAGGACGGTAAGTATAGACGTTTCTCAGGATACCTCATCAGCCCTGGAAGGCTTTTACGATGCCTACCTGAAAAATGACCCTGATTTATTCCAGATAAGCCGCGATTGCGCCGCTGGATTTTATGCAATGATCGAGCGTCTCGCCAAATCTCCCCCAAAATCTCTTCGTGCGCTCAAGGGACACGTCGTTGGCCCCATTACCCTGTCCGGCGCCATTAAGTTATCAACGGGTATCACCGCCCTGTATAGTGAAGAATTTTTTGACATCATTACCAAATTAATGGCAATGAAGGCTTACTGGCAATTTACCAAACTTTCCCAATTTGGTCTCCCCGTTATTATCTTTGCGGATGAACCGTACCTTACAAGCTTTGGCTCTGCATTCATGAACATCAGCAGGGAAAAGGCAATCAATGCGCTGAATGAAGTGTACGAAATAATTCAAACACACGGAGGACTTACAGGCACCCATTGTTGTGGCAACACAGACTGGGCTATGCTTATGGAGTCAAGAGTAGATATCATCAGTTTTGACGCCTACGAATTTATGGATAAATTTTTAATGTACTGGCGTGAAATCAGGGCATTTCTCGATAGAGGCGGTTATCTGGCCTGGGGTATTATTCCAACATCCTCTAAAATAATCAATATTTCACTAAATGACCTGACAAAAAAACTAAAAGAAGGCGTCAAATTCCTTGTCGACAAAGGAATACCAGGAACACTTATTCAAGAAAGGTCTATCATTACTCCCAGTTGCGGCACTGGGACGTTAACCATGGAAGAGGCAGAACGGGTCATGTCATTAACGCACGATATCTCAATAGCCATGCAAACTTGAA
>JAXMAC010000082.1:0-15164 GCA_046350595.1 Candidatus Brocadiaceae bacterium
GTAGTGACGACTTTAGTCGTCTGGGGTCATTGCGAGCGGAGCGAAGCAATCTTTCACTCATAAAAAACTTCACCTCCAGATAAGAAGTACATGGGATTGTGAAATACTTACACAAAAAAGTTTTTACAGAGTAATACTATATAACCCCATTATTAAAAGGGGTAATAGGTATATTCCGTTCTGTGAAAAATGAAACAGGCGCTTGTTTGTTTCTTAATAATTGTAGTATAATAAAACCGCTATGTATCTGAGCTAATGCTAAGGAATTTCAATATAAATCGTAGCGTGGGCGGTTTATCTTCATGATAGTTTGTACAGATTAAATCGTTTAAACAGATTAAACGGTTTAATCTGTTTATTGCCGGCTACAAGGACCTGCGCTATAATAAAAAGTCGCCGAAAGTTTATTTTAAGGAACAGATGAATCAATGTTCAGGGTAAGATTTCATGGCAGGGGAGGGCAGGGGGCTAAGGTTGCAAGCAGGGTGCTTGGCACCGCTGCCTTTCTTGAAGGGTACTATGCCCAGGACTTTCCCCTTTATGGCGCTGAAAGAAGAGGCGCCCCCATATCCGCCTTTACCCGAATATCAAAAGAGCCTATCCTTGAGAGAGGTGTGATAACCGAACCAGACATTATAATGATAATGGATGAAACACTCCTCGATGATATGCAGGCACACCCATTATCAGGATTACCTGACGGCGGTATTGTCTTTGTAAATACTGCTCATACCCCGGAAGAAGCAAAGGTGAGGTACAAAATTACCGCACAGGTAGTTACCCTGGACTTAACAAAAATCGGACTTGATATGCTGGGGAGGCCTGTGCTGAGTACCCTGGCAAGCGGGGTTGCCTCAAAATTGGCAGAAATTGGAGAGAATGCTCTTGGCAGGGCTGTTGAAAAGGAAATATCTGAAATTGTCGCCGATAAGGAACTTTTAGAGAAAAACAGAGAAGCCGCCCTTTATTGTTATCGCACCATTCAGGCTGTGGAGGTAAAGGCCGTTCACGTTGTTCATAAGGGCAGTCCTGTTTTTTCCATGCCCTATGAGGCGGCCAGCGTTTCCAGTCCTTCTATAAATGTTGCGGGAAATACCTTTTTACGGAAGACCGGCAACTGGCGGGTATTTAAACCCGTATGGAACTATGAAGTTTGCACCAAATGCATGATATGCGTTGCCAGGTGTCCCGACAGTTGTATCGTCCTGAACAATGAAGGTTTTCCTTACGCTGATTATGACCACTGCAAGGGTTGTTTGATATGTGCGGAGGAATGTCCCATGAAGGCGATAGAGAGTGAACGTGAGGTACATGCATGGTAGAGACTCAAGATTTTGCGTCTCTACGCATTAGTTAAGCCAGTTTACAGGATATGACCGGATGTAAGTCAAACCCTTCAGAGCTTGTGCAAAAGTTAATTATCGTGTCATTGCGAGGGGTTTTTCCCGAAGCAATCTCCTGGAATTATTATTTTATTTATGCGGTTTTTCTGTCGGTAGAGACAAGGCACTGCCTTGTCTCTCCATGAATAACTTGAAAACAGACGGTACACAAATGATGAAAGAAATGCTTACAGGGAATGCGGCGGCGGCATGGGGTGTGAGGTTGGCGGAGGTTGATTATCTTCCAACATACCCGATAACGCCACAGACTGAGATTATCGAGACGCTGGCACGGTGGATTTGTGACGGTGTTATGGATGCCACGTTCGTTACCTTAGATTCAGAACACTCGATGATTACGGCTGCAGGTGCTGCTTCGGCCACAGGGGTGAGAGTTTTTACGGCCACATCCAGTCAGGGACTTCTCTATGGATTTGAGATGCTCTATACCGTGGCAGGATGGCGTGTGCCTCTTGTTATGGTGAACGTATCGCGGGCACTGTCGTCGCCGATAACCCTCGAGGCTGACCACAATGATATCCTTGCTGCCAGGGATGCTGGTTTTCTCCAGATACACTGCGAGAGCTGCCAGGAGGTGCTGGATTCCATTCTCATCGCATATAGATTGGCAGAGGATAAGCGGGCGCTCTTACCTGTGCTGGTAAATATGGATGGCTTTCTCCTCTCCTTTACCCGTGAGCCGGTAGAAATCCCCGACATAAAAGATGTGAAGCGGTTTTTACCACCGTATCAGCCGGAACATGCCTTTTTTAAGGCGAGTCAACCAATGGCGCAGGGTGTGGCAGCCCTTGGCGGGCCGGTATATTCTTATTTCAAATACCAGATACACCTGGCCAGCATGAATGCGCTGGATGTGTATAAAGAGGTTTCCGGGGAATTTGGAAAAATCTTTGGACGAAAGTATGACACCGTTGACAGGTATATGATGGATGATGCAATGTATGCGCTCGTGATGACCAACTCTTTTTCTACATTAGGAAAAGCAGCGGTAGTGAAGGCACGGGCAAAAGGTATAAAGGCTGGACTTGTGCGATTGAGGGTTTTAAGACCGTTTCCGGAATCGGATATAAGGAAAGCTATAAAAGGGGCAAGGGCTATTGCTGTTTTAGACCAGAACGTTAGCGTGGGAAAGGGTGGTATTTTATATTCAGAAATTTCCAGTGCGCTCTACCATGAAAAGGAACGTCCCCTCTTGCTTTCATTCATTGGTGGACTGGGAGGAAAAAACATCAGTCCTGAGGAATTTGAGTTTATCTTCGATGCCATGATCCATGCGGTTGATACAGGAGAAGTACCGGCGCCCCGCCTCCTTTATACGGAAGAGGAGTGGAAACAGATAGAAGGATTAAAGAAGATGGCGGGGAAACAGTAAAAGTTTACGAATACTATGTCCATAAAATCTATAAAAGAACTTACTCTTGATGAAGCACTTTCACCCGGGACTCCCATGTGTGCCGGGTGTGGGGGACTTTTAGCGTTAAGGCATTGTTTAAAGGTGCTGGGGAAAAAGACGATTATCGTGAATGCGGCAGGGTGTTTTACCCTGCTTGCCATTTATCCATTTACCCCTTTCCAGAATTCCTGGCTGTATACGGCAATGGCATGCGCCCCGGCTGGCGCTCAGGGTGTACGGGATGCGCTGGATATATTGATAAAAAAAGGAAGACTTGATCCAGAGGAAGATTTGAAGGTGGTTGTGCTGACGGGCGATGGGGTTGCTTATGATATTGGCATGGCGTCCACATCGGGCGCACTTCACCGCAACCTGGACTTTTATTATATCTGTTCCGATAATGAGGCATACGGAAATACAGGTTTTCAGTGGTCAGGGGCGACACCCTTTGGATCAAAGACGGCAACAACGCCAACGGGAAGGGTTCATCCATCGGGGGCAGAAATATCCAAAAAAAACCTCTTCGAAATATGGAGAAGCCACAAACCGCCATATCTTGCCACCATATCGCCATCGCACCCCGTTGATTTAGCGAACAAGTTTATCAAGGCGGATCAGTATAAAGGACCAAAACTCTTTATAAGCCTTTCTCCCTGTCCCCCCGGATGGGTGACCGATCCATCACATTCAACGCAGTTGGCAAAATTGGCCGTTGATACCGGTGTCTGGGCATTAAAAGAGGCAGTCTATGGAGAGGTAAAACATACCGTTGTTCCGAAAAAATTTAAACCTGTTGAGGAATATTTAAAGGGACAGGGCAGATTCGCCCATCTCTTTAAACCTGTGAGGCAGGAGGATACGTTGAAGAAGATACAAGGGATAGTGGATCAGTATTGGAACGAAGTTCGGGATAACGAGTCTCTGTAACGACACGTTAGCTGTAAAGGCAATCAATTTTCTGGACAATCCGTAGGGCGAAGTGGCACTTCGCCCTACAGCGCTGGTTTGTGTTGTTACTGTTTGTAGTGTATCTTGGAAGATGGATATTTTTTTAAATACCCTTGATCAGTGGAATTATTTTTTCTTTAAACTGCCTCAAGGCATCGGCGCGATGACTGATCTTGTTTTTGATTGCAGAACTTAATTCTGCAAAGGTTTGATGATACTGAGATACATAAAAGATGGGGTCGTAACCAAAACCGCATTTCCCTCTCGGTTCTTCCGCAATGGAACCTTCGCAGCGACCCTCTACCACAAAAAATACCTGGTCCGGACTTGCAAGGGCGATGGCGCAAACGAATCTTGCGGTGCGTTTTTCTTTTGGCACCCATCGTAATTCAGATAATACCTTTTGAATGTTTTGTTCATCGGTTGCATTCGTGCCTGCATACCGGCAGGAATAAACGCCAGGACGACCATCAAGCGCATCGATTTCAAGTCCTGAATCATCTGCCATTGCCCAGGTGTTACATGCCTTTGCCAGTATTGTTGCCTTTTGTATTGCATTTTCCTGAAAGGTATTTCCCTTCTCTTCTACGTCTGGTAAAAAAGGAAAATATTCAGGCCCCCGGAGTAATATTCCTGGAATATTCTTCAGGATGTCCATAATCTCCTTTTTCTTGTTATCGTTTTGTGTAGCTACAAGAACGGTTTTGTTATGAATTACATTCACCATTGAACTCATATTGTTCTCCTGAGTTATTAATTTAAATAAATATTAAAATTTATTAGTCGTTTGTTTCCAACGATATCCGCTGAATTTCCGTAATTTCACGTATGCCTTTTTTTGCTATTTTCAGCATCTCTGCAAGTTGGTCATCGTCAAAGGTATATTCTTCGCCGGTGCCTTGTATTTCAATAAACCGTCCGTCTCCTGTCATGACGACGTTCATATCAACCTGTGCGGCGGCGTCTTCTGCATAACAGAGGTCTAAGAGTGCTGTGCCATTGACAATGCCTGCGCTCACGGCTGCAATACTGTTAAGGACAGGATTCTCTTTTATCATGTCCTTTCTTCTGAGCCATTGGACGGCGTCCATTAACGCCACATAACTTCCCGTGATAGCGGCTGTTCGTGTGCCGCCATCCGCCTGAATTACATCGCAATCGATCCAGATAGTCCGTTCCTTGAGCAACGCAAGATCAACGATAGACCGTAAAGAACGACCGATGAGTCTTTGAATTTCGTGAGTTCTTCCGGCTATTTTTCCTTTGGCGGATTCCCGTGGCGATCTCGTTGGCGTGGAGCCTGGTAACAGTGAATACTCAGCCGTGATCCAGCCTTCGCCCGTGTTTTTGATGTGGGGTGGAACGTTTTCCTCAATCGATGCCGTACAGATAATATGCGTGTTGCCCGTTTGTACAAGTACGGAACCGGGGGCGTATTTGGTAAAATGTCTTTTAATAATTATGGGACGTAATTCATCATGTGCCCGATTATCGACTCTCATAGGATTCATTTACGCAAGAGTAATTTTAAAAGCGCCTTTTCTACATGCAATCTGTTTTCGGCCTGGTCGTAAACAGTGGAATGCGGACCATCGATAACCTCATCGGTTATTTCTTCTCCTCTGTGCGCTGGCAAACAATGCATTACCTTAACGTCGCTCTTTGCAATTTTCAGAAGATCGTTATTAATCTGGAATCCCTTGAATGCCTGTTTACGTGTTTCTTTTTCTGCTTCCTGTCCCATACTTACCCATGTATCCGTATAGAGCACGTGGGCATTGTCGGCGACTTCTTTGGGGTCCTGGGTGAGGTGGATTAAATCTCTTCCGTCCGCCAACTGTTTGGTTTTAGTTACGAAGTCTGCTGTTAGTTCGTATCCTTTTGGCGAGGCAATATGGAAGTGTATGCCTAGTCTTACGCAGACTTGAGCAAGGGAACGCGCAACGTTGTTTCCATCGCCTATGAATGATATTTTTAAGTTATGGTAAGAGCCAAATTTTTCCTTAATCGTATACAGGTCCGTGAGCGCCTGACATGGGTGAAGATAATCTGATAAGGCGTTAATGACCGGTACGTTGGCATACTTTGCTAGTTCCAGAACGGTTTCTTGCGCATACGTCCGGATGGTAATGCCGTTGACGTACCGTGATAAAACACGCGCGCCGTCTTTTACTGCCTCCCGTTTGCCCAAGTCTATGTCATTCTGTGTCAGGTAAATGGCATGACCGCCCAATTGCAGCATTGCCACTTCAAAAGAAACGCGTGTGCGCATGGAACTCTTTTCGAAGATCATGCCCAGTATTTTTCCCGTAAGGCATTTTTCGTCATAGCCCTTATTGTGCCATTCCTTGAGTTCTCTTGTGACATTAAATATTTCTTCAATGTCCGCAAATGAAAGGTCTGCTATTGAAATTAGGTCCTTACATTTCATTGGCATTTCTCGCAAATTAAGTTTTTGATAGGATTGTTTTTAAAATAGCTATGCCCTCGTCTATGTTCTCTTTCTTTACGTTGAGCGGGGGCATGAACCGGATTACTTTATCATGGGTACAGTTAAGGAACAATCCTGCCTGGATGCAATTTTTAATAATATCTGCGCCATTTACGGTGAGTTCAATTCCTATCATGAGACCCACGCCGCGTACCTCTTTGATAACCTTGCATGTCTTTTGCAGTGATTTTAACTGCTCCTGGGCATAACTTCCCATGTTCTTTACATTTTCAAGTAAATGTTCTTTTTCAATAGTTTCAAATACCGCAACACCTGCCGCACATGCCAGTGGATTTCCTCCAAAGGTAGAGGCGTGGCTGCCAGGCACAAGACTCTTTGCAAGTTCCTTTCTGGCGGTCATTGCTCCAACGGCCACACCGCCGCCGAGCGCCTTTGCCAGTGTCATAATATCGGGTTCTATACCATAATGCTGGTAAGCGAAATATTTTCCAGACCTTGCCATACCGCATTGTACCTCGTCGAGGATAAGCAGCAGTCCCTTCTCATCACACAGTTTTCTTATTCCCTGCATGAATTCTTTTGTTGCAATATTGATTCCACCTTCGCCCTGAATCGGTTCTAACATGATTGCGCAGGTTTTATCATCTACCGCTTTTTTGAGGGCATCAAGGTCGTTAAAGGGCACGTATGAAAATCCCTCAAGAAGGGGGGCGAATCCTTTATGATACTTTGGCTGCGCAGTGGCTGTGACCGTAGCAATCGTTCTGCCGTGAAATGAATCTGAGAAGGTGATGATTTTGTATTTACCGGCGTTTGAATTATGGATACGGGCGAGCTTAATTGCGGCTTCGTTGGCTTCGGCCCCGCTGTTGCAAAAGAAACATTGGCCTCCAAATGATTTTTCTGAGATATGTTTTGCCAGCATTCCTTGCGGCTCTGTATAATAGATGTTAGGGGCGTGCTGGAGTCTGGCTGCCTGTTCCTGCAATGCCTTTACAACATTGGGGTGGCAGTGTCCCAAAAGACTAACTGCCCATCCTGAAAAGAGGTCAAGATAGCGCTTTCCCTCAGCATCCCACACGTCTACGCCACTTCCCTTGACCAGCAGGATAGGATTTCGGATATAATTAGGTATTACATATTGATCATAAATTTCTTTAATTTCTTTTGTGTTCATGCCTTTTATTCTTTACGTTATACAAAATTTTTCTGGGGATACTATTTTATAGTTCTTATTTTAAACGACTATTTCTGTCCCAACACCTTTATCGGTAAAAATTTCGAGCAAAAGGGCATGGGGTATCAGACCGTTGATAATATGCGCCTTCCTGACGCCGCCTTTTATTGCGCTGATGCACGATAATGCTTTGGGGAGCATGCCGCCATCAATGATTTTTTGCTTAATCAGGGTGTGAACTTCATTCTCATGCAGTGTGGAAGCAAAGGAGGTCACATCATGTGGTCTCGTCATGATGCCATGGGTATTTGACAGAAAGACGAGTTTTTCCGCCTTTAATGCCGTTGCAATAAAGGATGCCACCGTATCTGCGTTGACATTATAAGCGTTTCCGTTGGCTCCTTTTGCAATGGGAGGAACGATAGGAATTGTACAGGAAGCGCACAGGTTTAAGAATTTATCCTTATCGATCGAAGTTACTTTGCCAACAAAACCAATATCCAATTTTTTCGGTGTTCCGTTTTCCGTCTTTGTTTCGATATAATGTTTTTCTGCTTTTATAGGACAGCAGCCATTTTCCCAGATGCACGCGGCGTCATTCCCAAGCCCGATAATCTTTTTTACAATGGATGCGCTAATCTGGTTAATGAGTATGTCTTTTGCTATCTCAAGCGTTTCAAGGTCTGTTATACGGTGTCCCTCAACGAATTTTGGCGTTAGTCCCCGGTTTGCCATTTCCTGGCTTATGTGCGGACCGCCGCCGTGAACGAGGATAGGCATGATACCGACCGTCTTCATGAACACAATGTCCTGGAGCACATTGGTCAATACCGCATCGTCAGACATAGCGCTGCCGCCGAACTTGATGACAACAACTTTATTCCTGAACGAGCGAATGTAGGGCGTGGCTTCTACCAGTATATTTGCCTTTTGTATGGCGCTTTCCATAGACGGTATTTAAAAATTGAATAATAAATAATGGTATTTGAAAAAATACAATAATTTAAAAAGTCGAATTATAACAAAAGAGGACTTCATGTCAAGACTAAATACAGGGTACAGAAAATGAACAGTTTCGTAGTGGAAAGATATTAAAAATTTTGAACGATGATAAGCTTTACAAGGGAGTGGATGTGGGGTGGTAATCCGGGTACGGTTCCGCCGGGCTAAAATATAAGATTATGGCTGTGGCAAATTGCAATTGCAAGCGCATCCGCGGCGTCTTCTGGTTTCGGGATTTCAGATAAACCGAGGATGATTTTTACCATTTCCTGCACCTGGCTTTTATGGGCGTGGCCGTTGCCGGAAACGGCCTTTTTGATAACCGTGGCAGCATATTCGGCAATGGGGATATTTGCCGATGCGGCGCATAAAAAGACGACCCCTCTTCCCTCCCCAATTTTGATTGCTGCCTTTACATTGGTACTGTAAAAGACCTCTTCAATGGCCATCTGGTCTGGCTGATGTCTGGAAATAATTTCCATAATTGTGCTATAAATTATCTTGAGCCGCTGGGGAAAAGTGCCAAGATTTTTACCGGCCTTAATAGAACCATATTCCATGGGTGTTAAGCGGGAACCGGTCTTTTCTATTATGCCGTATCCAACAATCTGTGTGCCTGGATCAATTCCAAGAATTTTCACCTGAAAATCTTCCTAGAGAGTGTTTAAATGACAATCTTATCTGTACGGTGTTCGTAATCTATCTGATATTGCTTCGTGGTGTATTCGCCTGTTGTTGGCTCAAGGCTTGCCATTGTTCTTCTTTCAGGCCAAGGGGATATCTTGTGGCGCAACTTGTAAAAAAAAATAAGAATAACAAAAATAAAAGGCATCTTTGTTGCGTAGACATATTCAAATACATCATATTCTTGTCCAGCAATTTTTCTTCGGATACTATGAATAATGGCCAATAATAACTCTTCCTCGCCTGCATCAAATTAATTTTGCAAAGCCAACCATTTTTCTCCCAATAGAAGAAACTCCCATGTTGATCTTACCTTATTCTGTAAGGTCTTTTGTATACTTGATTATATTTGTGTCTTTCGTATTTAAGTTGAAAGCTTAGGATCAAGAAGTCCGCAATGCTGATGAATCTTGAGTAAGAAGTATTTAACGTCTCGATAACCATATGCCATGTGCTTTAACCTCTTTATCTTGTTATTGATTCCTTCTGATACAGCTGATGTTATTTTGTAGACAAAATAGTTCAAAACATAATGCCTCTTCCTGAAAAACTTGTATCCTAGCTCTACAAACGATGCCATTCCCGATCTTATCGCCACTCCTATGGTAGTGTAAAATATATTGTGTAAATTATAAGAAGGGGGAGAAAAAAAGCGCATTCGCACCTATACTTGGAGTTGAAAGATTTAATTAAAAAACCAAGAAAGGAGGAATACGCCGTGTTGGAAGTAAGAATAAATGTATCAGAAATTAAGGAGGTAATCAAGGAGATAGCAGAGGCACCCGGAAAGATATTTACCATGATGAGATACAACGTAAGAGAAAGTGCGGAACGGTATTTGAGCCATTTAATGGATTCGGAGTTGATATTTTACCTGGGGAGGGAGAGATATGTATAATGTACCCCAAAAACTGAACAGTATGTTAACTCGACTTTCGCAATTCACGGCAAAAAGAGGTCATTTTTGAGTAAGAATGGCCTGGAAACCCTTGATATTAGTGGGGTGGAATTTCAAAAAGCCTTGTAGTGCCGACCTACCCTATTGACGTTTTCACGTGGAAGTGAGAAAATGTCCGCATGTTTCTACGAGAAAAAATACGGACAAAAGCTGGGAAAGCCCACCGTTATTGGAGCGTAGTAGAGAACCGCCAGATCAACGGAGGAAGAGTAGTGCATCGGCAGGTTCTCTATTTGGGAGAACTTAATGACAACCAACGGGCGGAGAGGGTTCGAACGATAGAGGCGGTCTGAGGTGAAAAGCCCACGGCAAGACAACTGGCATTATATCCGGATGACCGAGAAGCCT
This sequence comes from Candidatus Brocadiaceae bacterium, assembly GCA_046350595.1. Classification (GTDB taxonomy): domain Bacteria; phylum Planctomycetota; class Brocadiia; order Brocadiales; family Brocadiaceae; genus JAHFOW01. Next base: position 10,366 of record JAXMAC010000082.1, read on the forward strand.
TGCCCATACCGGATTGTGAGAGCGTCCAGGTGAGGTTGGACAAAATAGAACTGCGCTATCCCCGGGAGTGGGGAGCAAGCTGGGTGGAGTTGTATTTATGGGATATGCTGGAACTGGACACATTTTGGAGGATACGTTTGCCGTCAAGCCGTAAAGGGACGAGTTGGGTGGATATTCTGAAAGCGTTGGCATGTTAGCGGTTGATCGATACAAGAAGCGAATTTCGTTTTCAGCGTGAGTGGTACGTGCGCAGCGCAATAGGTGATCTGTTGGGAGATGATTATGCACTGGCACAGAAGGATAAGCCGTATCGTTGTTTGGATTTATTGCATGAGCATCGTGATGAGTTGTTTGTTTTTTTAAAAGGACAATAGGGCAAACCGTTTGGTGCGAAGTATGATGTCCTGCTCTATGATTTGACGAGTACGTATTTTGAAAGTGATCAGCTCGTTGGGGGGGATCAGGGAGTAAAAAACGTTTTGGATACAGCCGGGACAAACGTTCGGATTGCGTTCAGGTTGTAGTAGCGTTGGTATTGACGCCGGAAGGATTTTCCGTGGCCTACGACGTATATCCCGGCAATACCACAGATACGGCGACACGAGGGGAATTTCTGGATGGATAGAAAAGCGGTATGGGAAATTTCGGCGCACGTGGCTCATGGATCGAGGTATTCCAACGGAGGAAATGCTGGAAAAGATGCGTGAGCGAGGGAACGTTCATGTGAAAATATTTCAACGGGAACCGGTGAATGAGAACACGTTCCGGTTCACTTTTGGATCGGGAACGCCTGAGGCAGGCGTAATATCCGGCGAAGGGCGCTACCTGCTTCGCTCCAACATGCAGGCAACGCGCCTGAAACTGTCTGGGGAAAAATTATTTGCTGTGAAGCGCGGATTGAACAGGCATTCAAGGATTTAAAGGGGTCTCTTTCCATCCGCCCGATATGGCATCAATTGGAAAAAGGATTGAAGCCCATATTTTTGTTTCCTTTCTGGCTTTCTGTCTCCACGACGCTGCGAAATCTTGTGCGGGCGAGAGCAGGGCTGACGTCTGAAGCAATTTTGAAAAAACTGTCAGGCATCCAAATGATTGACGTTTATTTACCAACAACGGATGGGCGTCGTATTGTCATGAGCCACTTTTATACACAGCCAGAAAAGAATGTATCTCTCCTTTTACACTGACCCTTGAATTTACTGGCTCAGCGGTTTATCTACCCCTCAGTGCGAATGTTGGGGTAAGACCTTACCCAAACCCCTTACTCTTTTAAGGCGCGCCAGTATTTGTTGAAAAGCCAAAAAATCGGCCCTTATTTGCTAGTACCAGCAAAACATCACTACTTTCTATAACCATATCTCCTGATGGTATAACAAATTTACCTCCCTGACAAACAAGCACAATAAGACATTTTACAGGAATGTTTATATCGTTAATCCTCTTACCCACCACTTCGGAGTCAAACGGAACAACAACATCTATCAATTCGGCATCGATATCCGCTGTCTTTTCAAATTCAATGGGATAATTCATCTTTTTAGCCAGGGGAACGTCCAGCTTCAATATTTTGGAAAGGATCGGAATAGACGTTCCTTGGATAAAAACTGATGCAATAACGACAAAAAATACGATATTAAAAATAGTATCTGCCTGCGGGATGCCTGCCATAAAAGGAAATGTCGCCAGGATAATCGAACCGATCCCCGAAGACCAACCCCAGCAACCATAACTTTCTTTCGTATATTTATGTTAAACGGCAGTAGACATAACAATACGCTGACAGGACGAGCAGCCACCATGAGTAGAAACGTTAGCAAAAACCCTTTCCCTATTAGTGGGACAACATGTGAAGGAAAACAAGCAAGCCCAATGTTACAAACATTACATTTGCGCAAGCCAGGCCAAACCTTCGTGAAATTTCATGATCATCTTTTTATTTGGAAACTCTGACTTCCCCAGCATCAAACCGGCAAGATATACCGCAAGGATTCCGTTGCCTTTCAGAAAAACCGCAGTTACGTACGTCAGCAGCACGAGCGAAATCATTATTACCGGATAAAGTCCTTCGTATCCCAGCTTCAGACGGTTAACAAGGAATACAATAAATTTCGCCAGCGAGATACCTATGATCGCCCCCACACTCATATCCAGCATAAATTTGGGAATCAAGGCGGCAATCGTGTTTCACCGTCAGGATACTGATAAATCCGACAGTCAAAAAAATAGCCATCGGGTCATTACTGCCGGACTCAAACTCAAGCAGTGGCTTCAAAGGCTGCTTCAGGCTTATTCTTTTAGACCTTAAAACGCTGAATACCGCGGCGGCATCAGTTGAAGAAACTATGGAACCCAGCAGCATTCCTTCCAAAGAGAAAATTTCAGGATATGGACGGCAAAGAACCCTGTTATAATTGCGGTCATTAAAACCCCTGCCGTTGAAAGAATGGCTCGCAAAATGACTGATCTGGTGTCTTTCCAGTTGGTATCAAGCCCTCCGGAGAAAATAATAAAGATGAGGGCAACAACGCCAGCTGACTTGGTTAACTTCGCGTCATCAAAATAAATACCGCCTATTCCTTCTGAACCAGCAAGCATCCCGATTGTCAAAAATAGCAACAAGATAGGGATTCCAAACTTATCGGAAAGCTTGCTTGAAACGACGAATATCAATCACGAATATCATCAATACCGCAACCCATAATAAAACATTCTCAATCGGCATACGAAATTATCTTCTTTTCGGCTATATTGAAAGCTTGCTTGAAACGACGCTCACGAATATCAATACCGCAACCCATAATAAAACATTCTCAATCGGCATACGAAATTATCTTCTCTTTTCGGCTATATCTAGTATAGCGTTTCATTAAAATATCGACATTTCTACATATGGTGGTCGTAGGCTTTAACCTGCGTAAAATCAATGAAATAACGCACCCTAAAGGTTGTAATTAAATGTAAACATTTTAACGAAACGTTATACTAGTCAAGTAGACATAGAATGTCTACTTGACTAGAAAAATCTGAATTTATTAATAATGTAGAAAACCACGCTCTGTGAGCGTGGTTAGAGTTTGGAGGCTTTGCCAGTAAAACGACTCATTGTTATAGCCAAAAACTTCTGGTTTTCGAAAAAACCAGGCCGAATTCCCTGAGTTTACCGGGATACAGTGTCGAAAACCTCATTTGTTTGGCTATACAATCTGAGTTGAGTTATCCCCACAACATCAACAAAGGAGTAACAAATGAGTCATTTTCGTAAATTATCGCATACGATATGGCATTGTCAATATCATATTTTGTGGATGCCAAAATATCGGTTAAGAATCCTGAACGGTCAGGTAACAGAAGAAGTAAATAAGTGTATCAGACCATTTTCAGAATAAAAAGGTTGTAAGGTTTGTGGGGTAGTGTAAAATATGAGAATTGGTAGAAAAAAAGCGCAGTCCCCTCTATACTTGACTTGGAGTTGAAAGATTTAATTAAAAGACCAAGAAAGGAGGAATACGCCGTGTTGGAAGTAAGAATAAATGTATCAGAAATTAAGGAGGTAATCAAGGAGATAGCAGAGGCGCCCGGAAAGATATTTACGATGACGAGGTATAATGTACGAGAAAGTGTGGGACGGTATTTAAGCCATTTAATGGATTCAGAGTTGACGTTTTACCTGGGGAGGGAGAGATATGTCCGGGGTGATAAAGGGGAAATAAATTATCGCAATGGAGGGTATACAAGGCAATTTACGAAGGGATAGGAGAGGTAAGAGTAAGGGTGCCCCGAGACAGGAAGGGGAAATTCGAGACGTCGGTAATACCCCGGAGCAAGCAGTATGAGGAACAAATACAAGAAGACTTGGGATTGCTGTTTTTAACGGGGGTAAGTACCCGCACCTTAAGCATAATAAGCAATCGGTTAGTGGGAAGGAGTCTTTCGCATGAGGAGGTAAGCGAGGCAACCGTGCCCTGACAGAAGGAGTAGAGAAATGGAGGAATAGAGACCTTTCAGGGGAAGGGATAAAATATGTGTATTTGGATGGAGTTAACTTTGACATGCGGATAGGAGGAGGGATAGAGAAGGTATCAGTGCTGGTAGGGATAAGGGTAAAAGAAGGTGGGCGGAAGTTAGTATTGGGTTTACAATCAGGGGATAAGGAATCAGCCTCGAGTTGGAGAGAATTTATAAAAGATTTGAAACGGCGGGAATTGGATGGGGCGCTCGTACAATGAGGGATTATGGATGGTCTTGCTAGATTAGAGAAGGTATTCAGGGAGGAGTTTTCCAGTGCAAAGACTCAGCGATGTCAGGTGCATGTAGCAAAGAATGTACTGACGAAAGTAACGCAGACGCACAAGAAAAGGGTTGCGGATGATCTGAGGTCAATCTTCTATCTCTGCCGGCGTGCGGTAGGAACTGCGAAGCGGTCGTCGAGAATGTTCTTCACACCACGTTGGATTATCATGGGTATACCGTGAAACCCATTTGTATAATCATCGTGTGGTTTTGCCCAATGAAGTACAAATATCATCAGGCGTTTCCCCTGCGAAATACCTCTTGACTGCATCTGCCCTTTCTTTCTGAATTTTCTTTACCATGAACACCTCCGAAAAAAATAGGTGTCCATTATAAAGCTTACTGTGGCTATTCGATTCTCAAAGAGCGCTTACTGAACGATGTCGTGACCATCTTTTTGTGAACGATGTTCTGAACGTTGTCACTTTACTATTAAAAATAGTGCTACAGCGATTACGAAAACAGCAAACCATTTTTTCAAACTCGTGGATGAAATACGGTGTGAAAGG